>JAFLYY010000001.1:1022848-1363797 GCA_029785825.1 Nitrososphaerota archaeon
CTCTCGGCCGCGACCAGGTCCCTCATTATCCCGCCCTTCTGCGCCTGAATGACGGTCCCGAGGGGCGCCGTCGCCATGTTGGTCTTGTACCCCTCCGACTGGAGCTGTTGGACTATCTGCTGGCTCAGCGAAGCAGGGTCCTTGTTCTTGTTCTGGAAACGGAGAATCTTTTCTGACACCAAATCAGTTCGGCCTTTCAGGCGGCGGCCGCCGTATAAGCATGTCGTCAACTAAGCTGTTGTTTGGTCGGGCGCGACGACGAAGGTGTCCGGAGCGGGCGCTCGGCCAGGGCAGACCAAGGCGTAGAGACCGAGGCTGGCCACCGGCCGCCGTCATCCTGACTTGCTTGGTTCCCCTTCCGTCACTTCGAACTTGCAGCTGGGGGACAGGGTCCCGCAGCACTCTGTCTCCTCAACCCAATGCTTGCTCTTCAGGACGTCATCGAACACGGCCTCGAGGAACCCTTCCTTGAATGGGCACACCGCGACTCCGACCCCGGTCATCCACCCCAGGCAGTCGTGACACCTCTCGATGCCTATGGTCAGAGGCTCTTCGTCGACGACTTTCATCTCCCCTATGCCGTTGTCTTTCCAGAATGAAGAGAGGCCCGCTACCAGCAGTCTTGACTTGTGATTGCCGACCGCCGGACTCTGGGCGGAGCTCCTCGCAATCATCCATTTGGCAAACTCAGAGCCCATGACCTTGCCGACCCCCCTTATCGCAGCCCTGTTCTTGGATGGGTCCAGCCCCCCGTACTGTTTCAGCGCCCGCATGGCGACCTTAAGCTCGGCGGCCATCTCAGAGCTCAATCCTCTCTTTCCAAGCTGTGATTGCCCCGCTCCGTCAATAACCTGTCTACCCAAATGCCGACAGGTTTGCGTAACTGTACACAGGGCTGCTGCCGGGGCTAGGGTGAAATCGCCCGGGTCCTCTGGCTCTGCCACGCGCCGCGGCGGAAAGCGGTGAGTCTTATGATTCCGAGGCTCATCTCCTGCTTCATCACGCTGTACTGATACCCGTCCAAGACTCCTCTGATGAATTCAGCCATGCAGGCAGTGGCCTCCACTATCCTGCCTGCTCCGACCACCAGTACCTCGATGCTCTCGTCTGGCTTCTCCACAAGGCTGAACTCCTTTACAGGCAAGATTGTGGCGAATTGCTTGGCTACGTCTGATAGGTCGTTCAGGTCTTCGGCCATGGTCTTGAGGAGCGGGACGATTCTGTTGCCGAGATTCCTAAAGGCGTTCAGCAAGTAATCCTTGTCGTACTCCCAGATCTTGGAGACCAGACCGTCTACGAAGTCCCCTGGAAGGGTGATGACGTCCATCTCCTTCAAGATAGACGTTATCCTCCAGGTCGACTTCAGCTTGTCTGGAGTTGCTCCCTCAGCACTCGTCTGAGAGATCAGGGACAGGGCCTCGTTGGCAAAGGAGAACAGGGTCTTGTTCTGCTTCGATGCTTGAAGCGCGAACTCTTCGTAGACAGCGTGGTCGATTGAAATGCTCTTTCTGCCCATTCGGGTTAGATTCAGGCCCTTCCGATATAAAAACGTGCAAGTGCCCAGAACTGTCCAAACCTGCCGACAGTACGGCAGACGGGCTTTTCTCCAAAGCCCGCACAAGTCCTGGGTCATGGGACTATCGAAAATGAAACTTGCGACAGCAACCCTAGCATCTATCGCAGTCCTTGCCGTATCGAGCATCCCGCCGACCTATGCGCTCTCAACCACTGACATAGTCAGCGCCGGCTCCATCTGGCTCGAATCGACCATAGCCGTTGCCCTCGTCTTCGTCACGGCCATGGCGTTCTCCCTCCAGATTGCCAGAGGCTACTTTCTGAGGATACTGGACAAGTTCACCCTCAGACTGGGCGCGGACATCTGGTGGCTCTCGTATGTGCTGATCAGGGACGGGCTCATGTTCACAGCATTCATCATGAGCCTGATGGTCTTCTTCCCCGGTACCTTCCTCGACTATCCTCTGGCTGTGCCATTCTTTCCCCTCACCTCCGTTCTTTTCGCAACGGCCCTGGTGACCAAGCTCTACTTCGACGCTGACGACAACAGGAACGCCTTCCGCTTCGTCACAGTCGTGGTCTTCGCTGGAACGATATCCTGGATCTTCGGCACGGTCTTCATCACAGAGACACCCCTCACCCTGAGCACACTTCCCGCCGGCGTCAGCGCCACGAGTGGGTTCTGGGCCAGCGTGTACAACAGCTTCAGTTCCACCCAGAACCTGGGCTTGGCGATGGTGTCGTTCTACAGCTGCTTCGCTGCTCTGGGCTTGATCGCTGCAGTCGGTTTCGCCCACCCGCTCCTTCACTCGAGGATTCGTGCCAAGAAGTCCTTGGGCGCTCCTTCTCCATCCTCTTCGCCCGCGGTATCGGTGCCCGTGTCTTCGGGCAGGGTCTACTCCGACACAGAGCGTAGCAACAATCCCCAGCCAGTGCAAGGGACGAAGGCGCAAGTTCCCGCGCTCCTGCCAAGGGAGCGCGTAGACTACATAGCATAGGGGGCGAGAACATGGTGCTCTACAGTCTCGTCGTCGACGAAAGCCGGTGCATGAACTGCGGAGCATGCATGGACCTCTGCCCCTCCACTTGTATTGAGTTCACGAAGCCGAACGACGTGTCTTTCTACGGGCCCCTGATGGAAGGCTCGAGCCCCAAGCCCTGGATGATGGAGAAGCCCTACCTGATTGAACAAGAGAGGTGCACGGGGTGCATGATCTGCGTGAGGGAGTGCCCGACCAACGCAGTCACCATAGAGCCGGACAGGTCCAAGCCCGCAACCATGAGACCGAAGCCTGTCATAATCAGGAGGGAACACTTGGTCGACGACGGGCGCTGGCATCCGCTCTCCGAGTACACCCGGGACTTCCTGAAGAGGCCCGTCAGGAGCCCGTGGTCAGCGATTTCGAACTGGAAGCCGACGATAAGGTCCACTCCCCCCAACGAGGTGTGGCGTACCATGGCCGAGGAAGAAGGATAGGGCCTATCTCAGCAGTTCGTCCATATCCGTAAACCTCGGCTCGCGCCTCGGGACTATGCGAACCCCTCCCTCGAGGCACTGTGCAACGCAGGCCATGCAGCCGTAACAGAGGAAATCATTGACTACCCTGCATCGCCCTGTTTGGTCAGTCTCGAAGACCTTCACCGAGCAGGCCGCGGCGCAGTCGCCGTCGCCGCTGCACCTGTCCACCTGGACCGCGAAGGCGTCGAGGGGGGAGAGGGTCAACTCAGCCCTGGCTGAGAGCCCGGCGAGCAGGGACGAACCTATGGCGCCTCTTGATCGGTGCAACCACGGAGGCAGCCTGGCCGCCCTCTTAACGCCCGGCGTCAATTCTCAATGGTGAAAACGTCCACGGTCGCGGCAACCTGGCGGAAAATTTGCCTTGGCGGGCCTGGTGGGGTCCGTTACAGAAGTGCAACGAGTACCTCTCCCTTTTTGGGGCCCGCCTCTTGCAAGGGTCGAATGCCCCTCCCCTCCTTATCGGCTCCTGTTTCATCTGGTCCACTTTCGGGTCCTGCGAGTCCCGGCTTCGGGTGCTAGTCCCGAGAGTGAGAATTGCTATATCAGCGTAAAATGAGTCGGACTCCTGCTATCGCGGCGAGGGAGGCAAGTGCGTAGCCAGAGCGGAGGGCCGAAGCCTCCTTCGTGAGGGTGTGGTGGAGTTCTTGAGAAGGGTTGTCAGCAGCTAACCTGTAATGTGTATTAATGTGTATTTATATGCCGAAACACATTGGAACGGAGCTACAGCCCAAAGAAAGCTGGAGAGATTCTCGGGGTGACCACCCACACGATACAGGTCTGGGACAGGCAGGGGAAGATGAAGTGTCTCAGGCTCCCGACCGGGAGGAGAAGGGTACCAGAGTCGGAGATTAGGCGCCTGATGAACGTCGCCGAACAAAGAAGGGAGGCGGCCTACGCGAGGGTGTCTTCGCACGACCAAAAGTCGGACTTGGACAATCAAATCGCGGTGCTGAAGGGCAGAGCACCCGGAGCCGAGGTGTATTCGGATATCAGGTCTGGGCTGAATTTCGAGAGGAGGGATCTCCTGAGGCTGCTCGACGACGTCTTCAGCAAGAAGGTCTCGAGCATCTATGTGACGTACGAGGACAGGCTTGCTAGGTTCGGGTTTGACCTGCTTTCGTGGGTGTGCGCCAAGTACGGGACAGAGATAGTGGTCGTTAATAGCAAAACGGCCATTTCACCACAGGAGGAGCTGGTGCAGGACCTGATCGCCATAATCACGTCCTTCTCCGCCAAGCTCTATGGCCTGAGGAGCCACAAGACAAAGAAGCTTCTGCAGAGCGTCAAAGAGGTGACGTCGTCCCCCTGAGTCATCCCTGGAAGTCGAATGGAGAGAAGAGGACCATCGTGTGGAACCAGGAGCAGTCAGAGGAAGTGGTGCGATACCTCAGGGACATGCAGGACGCGACGAGGTATGCGCTTCAGGTTGCATATGGGGACACAGTTAGGGATGAGAAGCGCAGGATTCCGTCTCCGATTGCCCTAAGGCGGGACATCAGGGAGTGGTTCTATTCGCGATACGACTACGGAAGACACCACATCAACCCCGTGTGCAGGACCGCTGTAGCGATGCTCCGGTCCTACAGGAAGAACCACCACGGGGAGCTGAGGATACCCGAGGTGCGGAGGCTGGCCATGAGAATCGACGGGGAGCTCTTCAGGGTCGTGGACGGACGCGTCAGGATCACCCTCCAGCCCAACAGATACGTCTGGCTCCCCATCAACGCCTCGAACAAGCACTATCAGGAGTACTCGAAGGGGAGGGCGTCGGAACTTCTGATCACGGACACGAAGGTATGCCTGACGTTCGCCATCAGAGAGGAAGGGAAACCTCTCGGCAACAGGCTCGTGGCCCAGGACCTGAACTTCAAGAGCGTCGATTCGACTTCAGCAAGGATCGGGAGCCAACCGGCTCTAGAAGGCGTGGAGACGGAATCACTGAGGAAGGTAGTGCAAGTTCAGAATGACTTCTCGAGAAGGAGGAGGGCCTTGCAGAAGCACGTCGGGAACCCTCAGAAGAGGATGGGGAAGCTCAGGGAAACGAGGGGAAGGCAGAGGAACCGCATAAAGGACGCCCTTCACAAGTTGTCGACGGAGACGGTGAAGGGGAACCCCAATACATCTTACATCTTCGAGAATCTGAGAGGAATCAGGACGACGAGCAGGGGGGCGAAAAAGAGCCGGAAGCTTCGTACGTATCTCAACAGGTGGCCATACCGCTTGTATCAGTCGATGGTCGAGTACAAGTCGCCGAACCGCACCGTCTATGTGAGCCCACGAGGGACCTCGTCGGAGTGTCCTGTCTGCGGTGGCAAGCCGGAGCACCCGGCGTGGGCGATGAGCAGGTGCGTCAAATGCGGCGTGGACTACGACAGGGACAGGCTCGCCAGTCTGGCGATTCTCTGTCGTGGTGTGCGCCTCTGCGGCCTGACGCCGTTTGCCGTGAGTGCGGACGCCTCCTGGCAGCAAATGAGGGATGAATACCTGTATCCTGTCGGCGCGCCTGGTGCCGTCAGAGCAGGTGGGACCGATGCTGCCAGCGCTCCGAATCTGGACGTGTACACGAAAATACACGTTTAGAGAAACGGATGCCTCCCGTGTTAACCATTTGGGCGTTGACGACGGCGAACCCGGACGCCCAAGGAAGGCAAACCGAGACATGTGGGGGTGACCCTGGAGCAGCTCACCATCGGGATTTCCTCGGTGGAAGCCGCTCATGATCACGGGTTGAACCCGGACCTCGACGGTCGGCCTGTCGGAATCCTGCTCTGGACAGATGATGTAGACCGTGACTACGCTCGGCCGACATCCGAAGGCGCGCCGTCACTCGGTCCGCCGCACGCCTTCCATGCCAACGATAACGAGCCCCACTCTGCGTGGGTGGCCGACCCCGACGGCAACCCGATAAACATCGGCCAGAGGCGCAAGCGCGACAGTGAGAGCCGTGCCTAAGGTTCATTGCGCCTCCGCCGACAAGTTGAAAGGAAGCTCCTCGAAGCAAGTGGACGGAGTAGACGCCATTGAAGATGTCCGTTTCCGAAGTCATCGTCATAGCCAATAAGTTCCTGAAGGGTGAGGCTGGTTTCGACAGCGTCAGAATCTCCTCCGTCGTGGGCGTCGAAGCGGAGTCGAATTGGCGAGTTCTCGCGGACATAGGCCAGCCGACGACCAACAAGAAGGAGTTGATTGTGGACGACAGGGACGGGAAGATTGTCTCCTACAGGGAAGCCTAGCTATTCAGCGCTGGAGACCGCAGCTCAGTTCGGCCCAACGGTCAGACAAGGACGACCCACGGAGCCGACGGGGTTGGCCTTTCTGCCCCGAATGGGTTCATTGCGCCTCCGCCGGGAGTACCTCGTCCGAGTCTGGGTCCAGGCGCCGGACTAGCGTTCCGCGTATTAGACGATAGTTCCGACCTGATGGGGACATGGCGTGAAGGTCCAGGTTTGCCTCGAGGTCGGTCCCAAAGCCTCCGGAGCCTTCGCTCCCGACTTCCCCGGCTGCTGGGTGTTCGGCAGAGACCGGAAGAGCGCCCTGCATAAGGTGAAGACTGCCATTCGGGAGTGGCACGCATGGGTCAGGGTCCACGGCGAGGATATCGAGTCCCCTTCGGCGATCGCACCAGAACCTGAAGTCATGCGCGTCACATATGACCCTGCGGAAGCGGGCAAGCCAGAGCCGCTCTTCTGGTCGGAGGTCCGTCCGGTTTCGAGGGGTGACATCGACAGGACCCTCCGATTGCTGGATTATTCCCGCGGCGACCTTCTCAAGCTGTGCACCGGGCTTGGAAGAGATGCTCTAAGGTGGAAACCGAAAGGCGAACCCCGGACAGTCTACAACTGCCTGAGACATATAGCGGCGGTCGAATGGTGGTACATCACTCGGCTCGACGTCGAGCTTCCAAGCGAGTTCCCCAAAGACGTCTTCGAGCTCCTCGAATACACACGTGGGTTGGCGGCAACCAGCCTGCGTAATCTATCGAAGCAACAACGGTCAGAGATATTTCAGCCCAAGTATGACCCCAACCCCACCTGCAATCTCTGGACAGCGAGGAAGGTCCTTCGTCGATTCGTGGATCACGAGAGGCTCCACACAAACTACCTCAGGAGGACACTCCGGAGCTACCAGGAGTGAGAACGGCTCCTGCCATGCATAGGTTCATCGGGCCTCCGCCGGGAGTACCTAATCCATGCGTTGCGCTATAGGTGCCAGATGAGCATCTGGTCTACCCTTTGGTAAGGAATCACCCTGTCGAGGTCGATGGTGACCCTCATTCGTTCGACTACACGACTGAAGTCCTCCTCTGATACATCCGCGGTGAAACTGCAGCAGGAGGGTTCCATGAAGGACATGTATCCCTTCATGCTCTCGATAAGTTCCGCCTCTTGGATAGTGATGCCTTCGTCCGGCGGGTTTCTCGCGAGGAAATCGTCCTACTTCGCATACCTGCCGCGCCAGGCGTAGTACCGCTCGCCGAAGGGGACTCCCAGCTCTTTCGTGGCGGCCCCGAATGCAAGGTAGAACTGCTCTCTCGCCTCATTCGCCCTGTCGTGATGTGCGTTAGGCTTCCTAAGGAAGACGTCGATCTCCTTCTTCGCGACCTCAGAGAGGCTCTGGAAGGTCCGGGTTGGGTTCTCAAGCAACTGAAGCACGTGAGCGAGGACTGCGGCGTCGAAACTCTTCCTCCTGAACGGCGGGCTGGCCGCATCAGCCATAACCAGTCTGGCCATCCCCTTGGCTTTCGCTTTCGCGAGCATTCCCGCCGACAGGTCCAGCCCCGTCACTTCGAAGCGCCTTCTCTGCAACGGGAGGGCGATGCGCCCCGTTCCCACGCCGGCTTCCAGGATCGAAACTGCGCCGTCCCTACGAAGGAGCGTAGCCACCTTTTCGACGGCTTCGTCCGTGAGCCGCTCCCTCGTCTCGTCATAACTAGATGCGATTCTGTCGAACCTGACTGCGACGTCGGAAGCGACTCCCATGGTGCTACGTTGGCGGGCCGACATCTAAGAAGATTCGGAGGAAGCCTTTTGCCGTGCTAGGGTTCACTGCGCCTCCTAGGCGATGGTCCGAATGCCCAAGTGGGCGGTTTCGTCCTCGGTAGAACGCTCACGGGTTCTCTCTTGTCGCATCCCTGCCTTCGAAGACGTTCATCACGTCCGTGTGGGCAAGGACGGTCGAGTCGTGCTTCAGCCCCCTCGCCTTCACCTAGACCGTACTGTTCGTCTACCCGGTCGAGCCGAGGCTGATGTCGAAGCTCGTGAAGGACGACGCCTTCGGCCGGTTAGGGGCAGGGACGGTCAGCGTGTCAGGGTGGGTTTCCGGGAACCCCCTGGTCCCTGGTCCGTAGAGCCGTTCGGGTGCGCCCGGGACGGAGCGGTCAGACTATCCTGTCGAACGCTTTCGCCACGTTTGCAATCTCGTTTGCAACGTCCGACGCGGCGATGTGGAGCCCGAGCCGTTTCGCAGCCTCTACCCCGGCGGCCCCGTTGATGTAGGCGGCCGCGCACGCCGCCTCGAACGGAGGGACGTTCCTGGCCAGGAGGCCCGCGGCGACCCCGGCGAGCACGTCCCCCGTACCCCCCACCGTCATCGCAGCCGAGTGGGTCTCGTTGAGCCCGACCCTCTCCCCGTCTGACACCACGTCCGTGGGCCCCTTCAGCAGCACCGTCACCCCGGCCTTCTTGGCATGGTCAGAGACCACCCCCACCCTCCCTTCGACGTCGTCGGGGAGCTTTTCCCCGAAGAGGCGCTCGAACTCCCCGGCGTGCGGGGTCACCACGGCCCCGGCGTCCCTGAGCGAGGGGAGGATCTGAGGCCGGAGGGCGTCGGCGTCCACCACCAGGCGCCTCCCGTCTCCTTTCATCTGGTTGAGCGCCTGGGCGACTGCCTCCCCTTTCTGGGGCCCGAGCCCCGGGCCCACGGCGAAGGCGTCCACTTCGGGGACCCAGGTGAGGAGCTTGGACACGTTCCCCCGGGTCAGCTTGGAGTCCGGGAGGGGGACGACGATGAAGTCCGGGGACAGGGACCGGACGGGGTTCGCGATGGGCGCCGGGACCGCGATGAATACGAGGTCCACCCCCACCCTCATGGCCCCGGTGGCGCAGAGGAACGGCGCGCCGTGGTAGAGCCTGCTCCCCCCTACCACGCAGACGGTCCCGTTCATCCTCTTGTGGGCGTCCTTCCGCCTCGGGGGGACGGCGTCGGTGACGAACCTGGCGTCGATGGTGAAGGGGGTCAACCTCGGATCACTAGTACGTGTAGCGCCTCTGCTTCTGCTCCAGCGTCACGAGCGACTCGATGGGGCAGGTGAGGCCGAGCCTCCCCTTCAGCTTCGCCATTGACTGGTCCACGGAGGCGATGGCGAACACGCCCACGATCTTCGCCTTCGCCCTTTCGGCGATCCCGGCGAGCGCTTCGATTGTGGTCCCGGACCTCACCAGGCCGTCCACCACGAGCAGGTGCTCCCCCTTCCTGATGGAAGCCTTCGGCAGGTAGAGGTACTTCACCGACGACGGCGAATAGACGGCCTTCTGCTCCATGAACTCCTCGACCCCGAGCTCCCTCTCAGACCTCGCGACCGCCAGGTTGACGTTGAACTCCCCCGCCACCTCGGCGGCCAGCGGGACCCCGTCCACCTCCACGGTCACCACCCTGTCGACCTTGACGGCGCTGAACTCGCTGTAGACCACCTTCGCTATCTGCCTGAGGAGCCCCACGTTGTTGACTATCTCGCTGACGTCGTAAGAGCCGTCCTGGGTGACCTTCACAGAGTCAGTTATCATCTTCCTGAGGAGCCTCTCCCTGAACGTGGCGATGAACTTCTCCGAGCGGGCTGCGCTGGGGAGGACGTGCCCCCTGACGTACCTGCTGAGGATCGGGGCGGACAGCCCGAGTGACGACGAGAGCTCCCTGTAGCTGTAGCTCTTCTTCAGGGTCGCCAGGAGCTCCACCGAGGAGATGCGGGTCTTCACGTCCGCAACCCTGCTCATGGTCGCCAGTTCACAGCCCCGTGTAGATTAGTCTATCCCCAGAGGGGAGACTTTTCGCAGAGAGCTACTTTCCCAGCCGGTCCGGCCATTCGTGGCGGGGGAGGAGGTCCCTGAGCTTCGAGGACTCGGTGCGGCCGAGGACCACTTCCGCCTCGAGGTTCCCTTCGTCTATCTGGCGCATGAACTCACGGCAGCGGCCGCAGGGCGGGAGGACGTAGAGCTCCCCGTCGTCGTGCCTCGAGACGGCGACCACCTCCTTGATCCTGTACTCACCCGCGGTCACCATGGCACCGATGGCAGCGGCCTCCGCGCAGAACCCCGTCCCCGAAGGGGTGTCTATGCAGAGCCCGGCATAGTGGTTCCCCTTCTCCGACACGACGACCGCCGCCACGTTGCCGAAGAGCCGGTCTTCGACCCGGTGGGGCTTGATGGCGCGGACGGCCTCTGCGATTATCTCCTCGTGACCCACGAGCCCTCCGGGCGAGGGGTCGGCAAAAGGGTTTCCGGGGGCGGGGCGCGTCTGGTGCCGAGCTCCTGCGGCCCGCGGCGACCGGGTTCTCTCGGAAGGTTCGCGAGGCAGTCAGGTGTGAAGCCGTTTATCGAGCCGGTCGCGGTATCGGAGTGCGAGTTCCGCCATCGCAAGAGCATGAAGAAGCGCGGAGTCAGAAGAAACAGGTCAGGAGACGCCAGTGCTTTGTCCGTGGGGAACACCACCTGACATTCGCGATGAACCTCGGCTTCGAGGGGATGAGGGCCATCCAGAAGCAATCACCACCGCGAAATGACGGGCGGTGAGGCCAGAGACCGCGAAAGGGTCATGCGCGGACTCACGGACGGACGCCCCAATCTCAAGAGCCGGGGTTTGCCACAGTTTCGTCGGGCCCCATGGAGGGCCCGGGACACGCCAGTCAAAAGCGCAGGAAAGTCGAAGGGAAGAACAGAAGGTTGACTCTCCAAGACGCGGAGAGGACGAAGAGCCAATCGAAGTGAAGTTGGTCTCAGACACCGAAGCACGACGGCGACTCAGAAGCAGGTTACTGAGAGTGGTCAGGAGTGATGACCGTCTCGACAAGTGGTTGTTCACTCGCCATGTCCTGATAGACGACTCGACGGTCTCTCACTCGCGTCCCGTCCTGACTCTCGGCACCGGAGTAACGTCGAAGTCGTCCTCGGGTCTGCCCTCCGAGTTCCTGCACGAGCAGATTCGCCGGCACCTAAGCATGCACCCGGCCGAGTCGAAGTTAGCTATGGAAGACCTCAGAAGGAAGTATCCTACTGCGAAGGTTGGCCGAGAACAGGGAGGGGCCCGAAATGAAGAATCAACCTACCTTCATCTGCTCGTCTGTTTCCTCGAACTGGAGTCTCTCTCTGAGCTTGTCGGCAAGAAGAAGGCATCGAGTCTGATCGCGACCAAGCCGTATTACACTTGGGTATGTGGAAAGGTAGCATCTGACGCTGGCACTCCCGCGGAGATGGTCAGCGACAGGCGGTTAGCCCTGCCTAAGACCAAGCCAGAAGACCGCCTTTTCAACCGTCGACCTGACAGAACCCGAGCGCCCCGCCAGAGCTTATAGCGCCCCGCATTCCTGCGCCCCGAGTTGAGGCTCGACTTCGAGGTAAAGGAGTCCGACCTGCTTGGAAGGATCGGCACCCTGAAGGTCGGGAGCAAGACCCTCGAGACGCCTTACATGTTCCCAGTCATCCACCCCGTGGACCAGCTGATACCCACCTCTGAGCTGAGGTCGATGGGGTACGGGGGGCTCATGACGAACTCGTACATCCTCATGAAGAGGCGGAGGGACGAGGTGCTCGAGAAGGGGATCCATCGGCTCCTCGACTTCGACGGGACGTTCATCACGGACTCGGGCGGGTACCAGGTGCTGGAGTACGGGGACCTCGACGTGGGGTACGGGGACGTGGCCAAGTTTGAGGCGGGGATCGGGACCGAGCTGGCCGTGACCCTGGACAGGCCGACCGGGTATCCCCAGAGCAGGAGGGTGGCCAAGGAGACCGTCGACTACAGCCTGAAGAACGCGTCCGCCACCCTGAGGGAGTTCGGGAAGGAGGAGACCGCGTGGGTCGGCCCCATCCAGGGGGGGCTCTACCCTGACCTGGTGAGGCGCTCGGCGAGGTCCCTGGTGAAGGCCGGGTTCGGGTTCCTCGCCCTGGGGAGCCCTGTGCAGGTCATGGAGAACTACATGTACGCGGACCTGGTGGAGATGGTGTTCGCGGCGAAGAGGGCGATCCCCTACTCCGTCCCGCTCCACCTCTTCGGGGCGGGCCACCCGCTCACCATGGCCCTGGCCGTCGCCCTCGGGTGCGACACCTTCGACTCCGCCAGCTACGTCCTCTTCGCGAGGAGCGGCCGGTACATGTGGAAGAGCGGGGTCCTGGCGTTCGACGTGATGAAGTACCTCCCGTGCAGCTGCCCCGTCTGCTCGAGGACGGGAGTCAGGGAGCTCCGCGAGCTTCCCGACCGGGAGAGGACGAAGGCGCTCTCGACGCACAACCTCTACGTCCTGAGGGAGGAGCTCGAGGCGTGCAAGGAGGCGATCTCCGAGGGGAGGCTCTGGGACCTCGTCGAGGAGAGGTCCATGGCGCACCCGAAGCTCAGGGAGGCGTTCGCCCGCCTGGCCGCGCACTCGAAGGAGCTCGCCGCCGGCACTCCAGCGCAGAAGGAGAAAGGGCTCTTCGTGAGGAGCGTCCTGGACCTCGCGAGGCCCGAGCTGGCGACGGCTGCCGAAAGGCTCGCCCGGATGTCCGTCAGGTCTTCTACGAAAGCGGTGGTCTCCGGCTCGGCGGAGGGGCGGATGAAGGGGGCGGACAGGTACCTCGTCCACCCCGTCCTCGGACCCTACCCCGCGGAGCTGCGGTTCGTCTACCCCTTCGGACAGACGGAAGCGGCCGAGGAGCAGCGGATCTGGGGGCCGGCGGAAGTCAGGAAGAAGCTGAAGAGCATGGGGTACTCGAAGGTCACCGTCGAGGGGGAGCGGACTGCAGGGCGGAAACGGCCTAAGAGTAGACCGAGCCGGCGGGGCGCTTCTCCTTCTCCTCCATCAGCTTCAGCTCGCTCTCGATGACCTCGGCCCCCTTGATCAGGGGCTCCGTGTTGGCGGCGAAGCCGTACCTCCTGGAGAGGAACTCGACCGCGGAGGCGGCCGCCCTCGGGTCGACCCTCTCGGTGTTGGAGTAGGCCAGGACGGCGAACGCCGGGAAGGAGTTCATCTCGAAGGCGTTGAGGAGGGACGCCACCGGGCCGACTATCATCCTGTCTTCCTCGAAGACCGGCTCCCCCTGGAACCCGGCTGCCCCGGCCATCGCTCCCGTCATCGCTATCTTGTACCTGCTGTCGTCGGACCTGAGGCTTTCGTCGAGCCCTCCTACGAGGGCGACCTCCTTCACACCGGAGGTGACCACCCACTCCGCCAGCTGGTGATAGAACTCGTTCTCCTTCTCCCGCACCGGGGACACTTCGGCCTTCAAGAGCGAGAGCGCGCCTGCGGAGTAGATCTCGTACGGGGTGGCGATCCTCCCCTCGGCCTGCGACGCCACCGCGGGCGCGTGCTCGTAGTCGATGAAGCACTTCCTCTGCGCCTTCAGCTCGGTGATGAGGAACTTGACGGTCCAGTATCCTGTCGCGCCGATGCCGTGGAACCCGGCTATCAGCGAGGTACCGTCCAGCTTCGTCCCCTGGGGGACCACCTTGAGGGCCATCTCTGAGACCCTCGCTTGCGGGGGCTCTTTAAGCAGGAGGCGGCCCGGGGGGCTCTGGCGCCTGGGCCCGGGGCGGGGACGTGCCCTCCCTCCCCTTCCTGAGCGATACCAGCGCCGCGACCAGGGCGACGACCGCCAGGGCCGCGACCGCGATGAGCCCGAGGACGAGCGGAGAAGAGGCCGCGAGCAGCCCTTCAGCGTGCGACGCGGAGGCGAATGAGACCGACTCGGAGGCGGCCATGCCGTCGCTCTGGGTGGCCACCACTGTGAGCTGGTGTATGCCGTCGGCCAGCGTCGACGAGTCCAGCGGCACCGAGTAGGAGCTCTGCCCTCCCGCCAGGGAGGCGATGGGGACCCCGTCGAGGGACACGATAAGAGAAGAGACCTGGGTCCCGTTGACGCTGACGGTGACCGAGCTCCCCGTGTACACCCCTGAGCTCGACGGCACCTGGACGGCTATGGACGGGAGCGCGGGGCTCAGCGCCGTGTAGGCGGAGCTCCGCAGGGACACGGTCGAGTTCTCGAGGGTGAGCGAGCCGAGGGAGGAGTCCTTCAGGGTTATCGTGCTCCCCACCGCAACCAGGTTCCCGCCCGTGACCCCCACCAGGGTGACGTTCGCGCCGGAGACGGTGAGGGTCCCCTGTATCTGTGAAGAAGACACCAGGACGCTGCCTCCGGAGATGGTGTCAGAGCCTGCGAAGACGTCCCCGGAGAGCGCGCTGGCCCCGGTGATGTTCGCCCCGCTGAACGCGACCCCCGAACCCTGGGACGGGAGGGTGTTGCCTGCGGCGAAGAGGTAGGGCTGTATCTGCACCCCCTGCTGGCCGGAGATGGCCGTGGAGGTAGGGACCCCGTCTGAGGTCAAGCCTGTGACGAAGACTTCGTAGCTCCCGGAGTAGGGGAGGATCCCGCCCGTCCCCGAAGCCGACCCGGCCGAATAGGGGGAGGGCATCGTCGCCTCTCCGGTCCACCTGTCGAGGGTGGCGTTGTAGGCGAGCTGGATGAGCTCTGAGCTCGCGTAGGCGGTGTGTATGGCCGTCGTGTACTCGCCCTGGAGGGAGGCAGGGTAGAGGGCAGCGGTGAACTCGCCGAACTTCGCCTCCGTCCCGTTCTGGTAGGCTATGTTGGCGACGACCGTCGCCTTCTCCCCCATGTACAGGGTCGAGGGCGAAAGCGACACAGAAGTCGTCAGCGGCGCCTGGGTGACCATGACCTGGCCGAAGAAGGACCCCGTCACGTTCCCGTTGGGGGTGTACGACGTGAAGCTAGAGCTCAGCTTGACGGTGTACAGGCCGGGGGTCGCCGACGCCGGGATGGCGAGCTGGCCGTAGAGCGTGGGGGCGCCGCCGTTGCAGACCCGGAGCGCCTGGGCGCAGGCCTGGTAGTAGAGCGAGGCCGTGGACACGTCGGCCCCCGCGGGGCTGACGAGGGTCGCCGTCACGTCGGACCCGACCGCCACCGCGCTTCCGAAGAGCCCTCCGGTCTCATAGGATGTCGAGAAGTACACGTTGACGGGGGCGATCGGGTCGGCGATTATGGTGAGCGCCTGGCCAGGGGAGGCCGAGCCCGGCTCGGCGGCGACCTCAGGGAAGATGTAGCTCGTCTGCAGGTAGACCCCGCTCGTTATGGGGGCGTATCCGTAGATGTCCCCTCCGAGGGCCAGCGTGGCCGGTCCGGCGGGGGCCGGGTTGCTGAGGAACCCCAAGAGGTTCCCCGGGGAGACGCTCGAGAGGGTCACCTGGTCGGAGACCCCGTAGGAGTTCCCGGAGATGGAGTACGACTCCACGAAGAGAGAAGCTGAAGTGTCAGGGGCGGCGACCCCGTTGAGGTCGGTCGCGTTGACCGCGACGGCGAGCGGCTGGGCCGGACTCCAGGACCAGGGGTCGGTGGGGAGGACGTAGCCGTAGTCAGGGGCCGAGAGCGAGCCGAGGTAGCCGGCGAAGATCTCCGCCATCGCCTGTCCGGACACCCCGCCGGAGGTCCCCTGGACCTGCACGTACGCGAGCCCCGACTGGGAGCCCATTGTGATCGAGCCCGTCCAGTTGCCGATGCTCGGCTGATAGGTCAGCGAGACTGGCGCCGTCCCTCCCGAAAGGGCCTGCAGTGATGCCGTGACGCTCCCGGTCGTCACGATGGAGCCGCCGGAGGCCACGCGGACGGAGACCGTCAACGCCTCTCCCTGGGTGAACTCGATCTGAGGGGCTCCCGCGCTGTTCAGGACCTCCCCCTGGATGTACAGCCCCGGAGAGGACGCTGTCGAGTTGAGCAGCGCGGCCAGCCCCCCCGCGTTGGGGGCGCCCCAGCCGGTGACGAGGTTGTACCCGTACCCCGCCTTCCATGGGATGTTGTACCCGAACGATATCGGATAGAACCCCTTTGCGTAGTCCGACGCGGAGTTCCCTACCTGATAGAGGAACGGGTTGGCCAGCCCCAGCGCGCCATTCGCCGACTGGGCCACGACCGCGAGCAGCCCGGCGAGCAGCGGGGACGACTCGGAGGTCCCACCTATCCCCACCACCTGCCCCGAGTCCACTATGAGAGAAGCCGGGTCGACCCCCGCCTGGAGCGCGACGTCCGGGACGAGCCTCCCGTCAGGGTAGGATGGGGGAGACGCCTGGGACGACTGGTACCACGGCCTCGGCTCGAGGATGCTGACCCCTCCTGTGCTCCCACCTGCGTTCGCCCCGTTGGGGACGTACGCCAAGTTGGACCAGGCGGTCTGGACCGAAGCGTTGGAGCCCGGCCCCGAGGCAGAGACGTAGGTCTGGGTGCCGCCCACGGATGTCACGAACGGAGAGGACGCGGGATAGCCGACCGTCCCTTCGGGGCCGCTGCTGTATCCGCTCCCCCCTGCGTCGCCGGAGGAGGCGAGGAAGGAGATGCCTTCCAGGGACCCCAGGGCGTAGTACTGGTCCGGCAGGAGGGCATCGAGGGTGAAGAAGGCGGTCCCTCCGAGGAGGGACGAGATTGAGTAGTACCACTCAGGGGTGCTGAAGCTCTGGGAGAGGGTGACCACCTTGTCCTCCTGGACGATCTGGGCGAGAGGGACCACGAGCGGGAGGGCCCCGTTGGAGACGTAGAGGTCTATCGCCGCCCCGGGCGCCATGGTGTGGGCCGACTCCACGTCGAGCGAGACCTCGGTGCTCCAACCAAGGGCGGCGCCGAGGTTGGGGTCGTAGGGGCCCACAGGGGTGACATTCAGCGTCGAGGCGGGGATGCCGAACTGGGCGTCGTACTGGGCCAGGTCAGAGGCTATGGTCGGCGAGCCGTAGTAGTCGAGGATCCCGACCGTCTCGCCTGCCCCGGTGTGCCCCGCCGAATAGAGCGAGGTGAGGTTGTAGACCTGCTGGAGGCTCTTCATGGTCATCGTCGCCGCTGTGAAAGAGACGTTCCCGCCGGGGGCGGAGGCCCCGCCGTAGGCCGGCCTGGTGAAGAGGAAGGTGGCGTTGGAGGAGTAGACATAGGCTCCCATGAAAGTCGGCCCTCCGGTGGTGGTGTAGTACGACGACGTCCCGTTGGAGTAGATGTCCACCCCGGTGTGGAAGGCGGAGGCGAGCTGGGACGGGGTCGCCTCGGCGACTATCACAGAGTCCAGCGCCGTCATGTCGATGGAGAACCCGTCGGACTGCAGGAAACTCAGGAGGCTGGAGTAGGCGGCGGTAGGGAGGAACTCCGACTTCACCTCGGACGGGGTGAGGAAGTGCCTGTAGGAGGGGGAGGCGGGGTCGGACACCTGGGTCACGAGCGAGTCGAGGACCGCCACGTTGCGGAGAGGGATCGCGAACGTGACCAGGATCGGAAGGTCGCCAGGCGCCGCCCCCTTCAGGGAGTACGAGGAGGCGAACGGAGGGCGTTGGACGGGAGGGGTGGCGGCACTGACAGACGGGGACGCGGCGGCGTGGACGGCGAAGGCGGGGACCCCGGCGGAGGCGGCCAGCAAAAGCGCGACAAGCACCGGCGCCAGCCGGGAAAAGCTCAACGTGTCTGCCGGGCTCGGGCGGGATTTAAGGGAATTTGCGCGCGGTTCTGGGGAGTTCACGGTCGCCGTCCATCAAGATGGGACAAGTGGCTACTGCACTGCCTCGATCCCGGAGCCTGTGACTGACCACCCTGGCAAGGGGAACGAGGTCGAGGCGGTTCCCTGCGAGATATGCGGAGCCAAGGTCGAAGTGAGAAACGAGGAGTCTTCATAAGGGACAAGTGGGGTCAAGCCCTGAGTGGAACATGCGGCAGGCGATCATCGCTCTCCTAGCCATCCTAATGCTGACGCTTGGTCTGAGCGCCGGATACTTCGGTGGAGTAAGCAGTCGCCAAACCACCACCGTAACGGCAACCACGACAGACTTCACGACGATACGGGCTCCTTACTCCTTCCAGAGGTGCGACATGAGCTACGACTCGCTCGATAACCGACCGACGACGATTGAGGGGACGAAGAGCAACACCTCCGTGATCCTGTTTTACCTCAATTCCACTGCTTCTGTCTGTGTGGATATCCGCTCGACAAACATCAACAGCACTGCCTATGGCAGAGCGCTGACCCCGCTCGTGTTGGTTGACCAGAAAGGTCAATGGGTGACCTCAACCGGCCTCAATGAGACGGTTTACCCACCACTCCAGTTCCCGGCGAACACTGACAGCTGGTTTGTCTTCAGGATAACAGTCGTGAACGCAACACCTGCCATCTATCTGCTTGGCTTTCCAAACCAGTGCTGGAGTTTCCCCTTTGCGGTCACGGTCGCTGTGGGATATCCAGTACCGCAGTTACAGCAGACGGTATTCAATCTACCTAACTACGTGAACCTTGGGTGCAGCCTTGGGGATGGATACAGCTATGTGGTAGGATACTCCAACCTTACGGCAACCTACACCAAATAGCTCCAACCACGAGTCAACGCCGAGAACGAGCAAAGTCACCGGAATCCCGCGGAGAAAGGCTTAACTAGATTGGAAAATCGCGCTTTTCAAGAGTTCACGAACAGATGGAAGTGAAGGTACTGGGAGCCGCCAGGCAGGTCGGCCGCTCCGCGTTTCTCGTATCGCACAAGGACACAAAGATCCTGCTCGACTACGGGGCCATGACCACGAAGGTCCCGGGGTTCCCGATGCACGTCCCCCCGAAGGGGATCAAGGGGATAGTCCTTTCCCACGCCCACCTGGACCATTCGGGCGCGGCGCCTCTGCACTTCCTCGGGGGCGACATGAAGCTCCACGCGACCCCTGTGACGTCAGAGCTTTCGAACCTCCTGATCCAGGACTTCATCAAAATATCAGGGCAGTACCTGCCGTTCGAGTTCCTCGACCTGATGGCGATGAACTCCAACACGGTCAACCATGGCTACCTTGAGCCGTTCCAGGTCGGAGACTTCAACGTCCAGTTCTACGACGCCGGGCACATCCCGGGGTCGGCGGTCGTCGCGGTGGAGGCGGGGAACAAGCGCCTCATCTACACGGGGGACATCAACGGAGAGGAGACGAACCTCCTCGCGGGGTCCTGGAAGAACCTCGGCGAGGCCGACATGGTGATAACCGAGAGCACCTACGCCACCGCCGACCACCCCGGCAGGAAGAAGGCTGAGGCAGAGTTCGTCGACTTCGCCAACGCGGTGGTCGAGAGGGGAGGGATACTGCTCGTCCCGGCGTTCTCCGTTGGGAGGGCGCAGGAGGTGGCCATGACCCTGGTCAGGTCCGGGTTCAAGCACCCCATAGCCATGGACGGGATGGCCCTCAAGGTGAACGGGATACTGCTGAGATACCAAGAGTTCCTCCGTGACCCTGCGGCGCTCCGGAAGACGCTCGAGACGATACAGGAGGCGACCAGCTGGAGCCAGAGGCGGGGGCTTGTCAGGAGGCCCGGGGTCATCGTGTCGCCTGCGGGGATGCTTGTCGGGGGAGCTTCGATCTTCTACAACGAGCACCTTTCGATGGACGAGAAGAACGCCATCGCGATCGTGAGCTTCCAGGTGCCCGGGACACCGGGGAGGACGCTCATCGAGAAGGGGCTGACGATATACAGAGGGAAGCCGACCAAGGTGAAGGCAGAGGTGAGGCGCTTCGACTTCTCTTCGCACTCGGGGAGGTCGAGCCTGCTGAGCGACCTGAAGGGGGTCGGTGGGTCGCCGAAGTTCCTGACGGTGCACGGGGAGGAGGAGTCGTGCCTCGCCCTCGCCAAGGAGCTCCACGACGGGTTCGGAGCGGAAGCCACGGCGGCCATGCCCGGCCAAGAGTTCACAGTCTAGCGCGACGCGAATCTTTCTGCAACCGCAGGCTCACGGGGTGCATCCCCTCGGGCTCGGCAGCTGTGTCCAGACGCCACCGCGCGCGGTGAGACTAAATACGCTGGGCGGCGCCCCGCCGTCAGATTGAGCGACCCCCAGGCCACCCTCCCAGAGAAGCGCGTCACCCCGCTGAACCTCCTCGTCGCCGCCGCCGTCGTCGTCGTGACACAGCTGGTGGCCCTCCTCATCACCAGCCAGAACCTCCCGGACTACCAGGCGATAGTGGCGACCTCAGGCCCTAGCTACGCTCCGGCGGGGACGTCAGTCGGCGGCTCGGTCATCAACGCCGTCCTCTTGGTGGGGTTCGCCTTCGCGCTGACCGTCGGCCTCGTCTGGCTCCTCAGGAGGAAGATGGTCAAGTCGTTCAAGATCCTGATCTTCGGGTCGGTCGCGCTCTCCTCATTCCTCCTCACGCTCATCACGGCGGGGCAGTTCGCAATCGACTATCTCCCCGCGTGGTCCGTCCTCCCCGTGGAGTACGGCGTCCCCGCGCTCCTGGTGGCGCTTGTGGCGTACACGATCTTCGTCAAGAACGTCAACTGGCTGTCGACGGTGATACTCGCCTTCGTCGGGGCCGAGGTCGGGAGCTTCTTCGCCGAGACCCTCTCCCCGTGGACCGCCCTCGCCCTCCCGATCGCCTTCTCGGTCTACGACATCTACGCGGTCTTCAAGGGACCGCTCAAGGCGCTCATCGGGACGGCCCCCGGGATAGCGCTCGTGGGGATGTCGATCAAGGCGGGGGAGTTCACCCTCGGGCTCGGGGACGTCGTCTTCTACACCCTCCTCCCGTCGCTCGCGCTCTTCCAGTTCTATCAGGCGTTCGGGGCCGTCCCTGCGGCCCTCACGATAGTCGCCATCGACGTAGGGATGGTGATCACCCTCTTCCTGCTTTCGAAGAGGAGGATCCTTCCTGGGCTCCCGATCCCCATGCTGCTCGGGGTCCTCGTCATCGTAAGGTATCTGATCTAGAACTCTGCCACGGGGGTCTTTACCCCCTTCACCAGGGCGTCGGCCTCCTCCGAGGTCGTCTTGAAGGTGTAGAGCACGTCCCTGGTCCTCAGCTTCACCTTGGCCTCGTCGCCGTGGCGGGAGATCCTGATCTCCGTGGCCTGTTCGAGCAGCTTCTCGAACTGGTCTTTGGCTGTGATTTCCTTGGGCACGACCGGACCCCTCGGCGAGGCGCTTATGAACCCTAGCGGCGGCCGGCATAGGACAGGAGAGGGAGCGGAGCCCTCCACTACCAAGCGAACCTCTTCACGACGTAGATTCCCGCGCACATAAGGCTCGTTGCGCTGCCCGTGTCGATTATCACCCTGTTAAGGTCGGTAGATATGGACGCGAAGAACGTCGCAAGACCAAGAGTGATGAGCAGCCCTCCCAATATCATGAGGAGCGACTTGTGGAAGTCCTCCCTGACCCACCTGCCCCGCCACGTGGCTTCGTAGTGGTCGAGCTCGTAGTCGATGAACAGGATGAACGTCACGAGAACGGGGACGAGTGGCGTCATGACAAATGCCTCCCGGACCTGCAGGATTCTAAGAGCATACGCTGCGGCTTCCACCCCCGCAATGGCCAAGGCCGCGGCCGCCAGGGACCCCTCCAGCAGCCGCGCCCTGCGCTTCAGAACGATGGGGCTCTCCACGCCGGCTCACTCCCCGACGCGGATAAGCGGCTCGGCCGGCTTCGTTGAGATCGGCTCCCCGGCCCCTTCGTCCACCGCCGTGAACGCCGTTCTGTCATCGCAGTCTACGGCGGAACGCTCCCCTCCACCATAGCAGATCAAGCCAACGCTGCCTAACTGCATCCACGAGTCCTTGCTGGCTGCGACACACACTCGTCTTGCAGCGTCGGGGAACTCCTTCGGCGGGATGCCTTCGGCGTCGAAACCGTCGACCACGTAACATCTCGACCGCATGACGAGCGCTCCCCCGGCGACCGCGTCGTCTGCGACGCGAGCCGTGACTCCGATCCCCGAGACAAGGTCTGGAGGAGAAACTGTCAAGTTGACACGAACTGGATTAGGGTTCTGGGAAGTCCTCGGTTGTTGACGAAAAATCGGGGCCTTGGGAACTTTCGGTTGATGGGGCATGGCTAAATCAGACGAATTGGAATGGTCAAGCAAGGGAACTTGGAAACGGCAAGAAAGCTAGAGACCAGACTGAAGCAAGAGAATTACAATCTTCGCCTTTGGATACTCACGCTCATGGGGGCAGTTCTGGAAAGTCTGATTCTTCTACCCGCCATTCCCGAAGTGCCGTCTTTCATTCAAGCGATTTTGCAGAACACAGGAATCACTCCTCCGCCATCACAATGGGTCTACCTGATGCTTTACTACGCGATTCCAATCATATACAGTATTCCTGCATCTCTAGCATTCACACCGAAGCGTGTAGTGTCTCCGCTGAACATTCTCATGGGTGCAAGTTCGCTGTATTCGATATACCTCGCATCAAGCCTCGTTCAATCGTATCCCTACTTCTTAGTTTTCGAATATGGGGCGATAATTTGGCTACTATTCTTCGCCGTTGCTCTCATCGTGGGGATTCCGGAGGCTTGGCTGGTTAGATTGTTAGTAGGACTGAACGGAGACATGGATAGTCTGTCTATGGGAAGCAACCCTGCTCGTAAGACATACATTGTGCCCGTTCCCTTCCAGAAAGTAGTCGAGATAATCTTCAATCCGACAAATCTCGACGTTTGGGATATGCCTAAACCAAGGAGAAAGAAAAATGAAGTCATCCTGCAATCCTATTCAAGTTATGAGCATCAGAAATTGTTTATCGTTAGGCCCCATGACTCCGACAACACCATTATTGCATCTGTAGCATTCGAGAAACGGTTCTATTCCATTTATCAGTCTGAAGTTGCTTCGAGGCGAAGGGATAGGTTAGTTCAGGACATCTACGACCAGTTGCACCTTCCGATGGAAGGGGTCGTCGGAACTGAAGACTCGGTATCTCTGAAGGCAGTTGAGAAGGTGCTATCTCCTACGCATTCGGTTTTCGCACCGATAAGCGAGGCCTCCAAGTTCTTGCTGGGCATAGTCATTCTCACGGCCGTTCTCTTGGCCATCTCATCAGCCGAGTTCTTTATCCATCCGAACAATGGATTCTGGGCCAGCTCGATACTCCTAATCGTGATTGCATTTGTCGTGGAACTCGCTCCATCCGTTAAGGAGTATCTCGAATCGAGGGCTGCCGAATCAGAAGAGGAGTAGTCCTATTTGTTCTCTCTGACTTTGAAGTATTCCCCTAGCACAGACCTTATTGCCTCTGGGACTGTCTCCAACTTCCGCGCCTTTCGCTCTGTTTCGAGTGCCTTTAGCATTTCGTCAGAGACCGAGACCATGACTTTGTTCATTGCCAACCGAACTCACCCCCCATTACCATTAGATACCAATAGCAACCTTAATATATCTTCCGTTGGATACCAATGGATACCAAATGACTTCCGAACAAGCGCGGATGGAAATGGACGCCGACCAATACGCCGAGTTCGTTGCGTATCAGGAGTCCAGACGAGAGATGGAGTGGGACTGATGGACGTCCGCTCCAACCCCGACATCGAGTCAAGAAGGACGAGGGGGTTAGCGATAGCGAAGGCGGATGGTCAGGTAAGGCGGGTCTGGGACGGTCTCTATTTCATCCGTTCTCAGGCTCAGGATTCCGAAAGCGAGTATCAGGTTTCAAAGAACAGGTATGGTGAGTGGGCTTGCACCTGTCCAGACTACACCCACCGGAACCACCTGAAGTGCAAGCATGTGTGGGCCGTTGAGATTAGCATCCGAATCAGGCACACGGTGGACGGGAGCCGAGTGATTGCCGAGGTCTCGGTCTCCGAGTGCTACTTCTGCCACTCAAGGAATCTCAAGAAGTTCGGCATACGGAGGAACAAGTGCGGGGACATCCAGAGGTTCGTCTGCTCGGATTGCCACCGGACGTTCTCGGTGAACGTGGGGTTCGAGAGGATGAAGCACAACCCGAAGGCCATCACCACCGCGCTCCAACTCTACTTTAGCGGGGAGTCGCTCCGCAACACCCAGAAGGCCCTACGCCTGTTGGGGGTCGAGATTAGCCACAAGACCGTCCTCAACTGGATTCGGAAGTATGTCGGGCTGATGGAGAAGTATCTCGACCAAATCACCCCCGACCTTGGAGAGACTTGGAGGGCGGACGAAGTCTTTGTCCGCGTGAAGGGGGACATGAAATACCTGTTCGCCATGATGGACGACGACACCCGCTTCTGGATTGCACAGCAGATAGCGAACACGAAGTTCACGGCGGATGTAAGGCCCCTGTTCGCCCAAGCCAAAGAGCGGACGGGGAAGGTTCCCATGACCCTCATCACGGATGGGGGAAAGCACTTCATCAAGCCCTTCCGAAAGGAGTTCTGGGACAGGACGCTCTACACCCACCATGTCAGGGACATCAGGATTGATGGGACTGTCCACAACAACAAGATGGAGCGCATGAACGGGGAGATACGCGACCGAGAGAAGACCTTCAGGAGTCTGAAGCGGATGGATACGCCCATCCTGAAGGGCCTTCAGATTTACCACAACTTCGTAAGGCCCCATGAGGCCCTGAAGGGCGAGACTCCGGCGGACAGGGCGGGAATCAAAGTCGAGGGGTCGGATAAGTGGCTGACGCTGATTCAGAACGCGAGCAAGGCCCCATCAACCGAGATTACACACGGAGAGGAAAAACTTGGATAAACCGAGGACTTCCCAGAACCTGGATTAGTCAAGCTTAATAACTCGAAACAGGGGGCTTTTTTTCAGCGGTACCGACCTGCTAGGATGTGAAAAGACGAGTTTCGGACGAGGAGGCTTCGGGCGAAGCAGCGGCGGAAGCGGCGGCTTCAGGTCCTTTAAGCCCAAGCCTGTTGAAGTAGGAAAGGAGTACGACGTGACTATTTCCGAGATCAGCAGACGCGGTGACGGCATTGCGAAGATCGACGGTTTCGTTATCTTCGTGGCTGGCGCCAAGCAGGGCTGGCAGGGCAAGGTCAAGGTGTCCCAGGTAGCCAACAGGTTCGCCACGGCATCGGTCGTGGGCGGTTCTGAGGGCATGTCTGGTTCTGACAGCCAAGCCTCAAGCGACAGCGAAGAGCAAGGAGCGTAGGTCCGTAAGGGCCTTCTTCTGGACAGGCGGCTCGTCTTTTGAGGGCCGCTCCGCTTTGATTTTATGAGACCCCAGCGTTTGCTCCGGCTTCCCTCATCCTGGCCAGCTCGACCCAGACTATAGGGGCGACGACCCCCAGCGCGGCGACCATGGCCAGAGCGAACGGGAGCGAGTCGCCTATGACCCTGGACCACAGGGTGGCGAAGTCCGCCGCCGCCAGGTTCGGGATCGTGTACGCGACGAAGGGGGACACGTCGAAGGGCGTGGGAGGGGCGATGGCCGAGGCTTGGGCGGCGAGCCCGTTCACCTCCGCCCCGACGGCGAAGGCCGCGTAGAGCAGCCAGATCTTCTTCCCTTTGACTTCGTCCACTATCACCCCCGCCGGGAGGAGCAGGAGCGGGACGGCGGCCACGAGGAACCTTGGGCCGAAGGCCAGGCCTCCGGTGGGCCCGTACCACATAGAGTACGGGACGACGATGCCGACGAACATGGACAGGAGAAGCAGCATCTCGGGCCTCTTCTCCCCTCTCCTGAAGGCGTCGAACAGGCCCAGCACCCCGACGACGAGCAGAGGCGCGAAAGCGAAAAGGCCCCTGGAGAGGCTGACGAAGTCCAGCGCCAACCCTGCGTATACGGGGGTGCTGAAGGCCCCGAAGAGCGAGCCGCCGAGGTACCCCTGCTCTGTGAAGACCGTCGGGGTTCCGAAGATGGAGTAGTTGTACAGGCCTATGGCGAGCACCCCGGGGGACGCCCCGAGGAGGTACCCCCCGATGCCCGCCCAGGGGGGCCGCCTGGAGCGCGCGAGGGAGGCCGCCAGGTAGACGAAGAGGATGGGGATTATCACGGCGTCGACGTAGTCCACGGTGAACGCGGCCCCGGCAGCGAGGCCGCAGGCCAGAGCACGCCGCCCGGGGGTGGCGGACCTGCCAGCGGTGACCCCGGCGTAGGCGGCGAGGACGACGAACATGGCGGAGACGTCGCTCTGGAAGAAGTAGGTGGCCAGGGGCCAGCTGTTGGTGGACAGGGCGAACGCCAGGCCCAGGAAGACGGAAGTCGACCGTCTGAAGAAGAGGGCGGCGGTCTTGTAGACCAGGAAGGCCGCCAGGGCACCGGTCAGCGCGACGAATGTCTCGGAGAGGACCATGGGGTAGCCGTAGGCCGTGTACCCTCCGGACAGGGCGAACGCCATCCCCATGAACGGGAGGGCGAAGAAGGAGGCGCCAGGAGCGACGGCCGAGTAGATCTGGCCCGTCAGGCGGAAGTCGTCGACGGACCCGGGCGGGGTGCCGCCGGCGGCTCCCAGGGCGGGAGAGTGATACTGCCAGAACGCGTAGGCGAGCTGGACCATGGACGTCGAGTGGTCCGTGGCCCAGACCGTGTTGATGCTCAGCTCGAAGGCGACGAAGGATAGGGCGAAGACCATCAGCCCCCCGGTCAGGACCCGGCGCATCCGGACGCGAGGCGCCTCCGCCGCTTTAATGGTTCCAGGGCCGCCCCTGGCCCGGACAGGGCCTTTCCTGATAGAGTTTCGGACCGGGGCCGGGCAGAGACAAGACCGGAAAGGCTTAATCGAGCCGCTCCCGAGTTGACGCTCGTGGTCCTCTACGCCCGGGACATAGTGGAGAAGGAGTTCCTCTCCCTTTCCGCGGACACCACCGTGAGGGAAGGGGCGAAGGCCATGAGGGACAGGAAGCGAGGGTTCGCCATCGTCGGCACCCCGGCCCTCCCGAGCGGAATAGTGACGGAGTGGGACATCCTGTCGAAGGTGGTCGCCGAGGGGAGGGACCCCGCGCGCACCTCGATGGGCGACATAATGTCCACCGACCTGCTCAGCATAGACGCCGGGGCAGGGCTGTCTGCCGTCTCCGAGACGATGACCGTGCACGGGGTCAGGAGGCTGCTGGTGAAGGACGGGGGAGAGGTCGTGGGTTTCATCACCTCGAGGACGATGCTCGCCCGGATGAACGAATACGTCGACAAGGTGTCCGCCCAGATCAGCAGGCTGCAGGCGCCCTGGTTCTGAAGGAGCGCGCTTGACGGTAACGGTGTACATCGACGGGCTCTCGGAGCCGCAAAACCCCGGCACCGGCACCTACGGGTACCTCGTCTACCAAGATGGGAAGAAGGTGGCCGAGGGGTCCGGGCTGGCCGGGCGCGGGGTCACGAGCAACTTCGCCGAGTACTCAGCCCTCGCTGAAGCGCTGAAGAGGCTCCTGGCCCTGGGGATAGGCGGGGACGTGCTGGTGAAGTCCGACTCGAAGCTCCTCGTCGGCCAGATGGGGGGAGGGTGGAAGGTCAAGGGGGGGATGTACCTGGAGAAGCTGAAGGAGGCCAGGGAGCTCGTCAGGGAGTTCGGCTCGGTCAGGTTCGAATGGATACCGAGGGAGCAGAACCAGGAGGCCGACCTCCTCACGAGGGTGGCGTATCAGCGGTACGGAGCCAGCGGAGGGTAGTCGCCCCTGCAGGTAAGCACCGCGTCGCCGGCCGAGCGGGTCGTGGCTCACCGCCCCTTGGCCGTCTTCCTGGCCGTCATCCTGTTCTCCCTTTCAGCGAGCGGGTGGTCCGGGGCCGTCGGTGCGCCCCCGGCCGGGCACGCCGTGCGAGGCCAGCCTCTAGCCGCTTCCCTTCTCGTCCCCGCGCCAGCGGGAGCCCCGAGGCTGCAGACATCGAGCGGCCCGACCTATGACGAGCAGCTCGGGACGTCGTTCACCCAGAACTTCCGGTCGCTCGAGTACAACGTCACGGCCGTGGCGCAGACCGACCCCGTGTCTGGGGACGGCCCCGCGTATCTCCTCAACGGGCTTACAGGGGCCGGATACTGGTACCAGGTGGGGCTGGCTTGGAACTGGTACCCCGGGAACACCCCTGGGACGGGATTCGACATGGTCTACGAGGTCTTCGACTCCAGCGGAGCTTCCATCCTCCCCGCCGGAGGAGGGGGCGGGCTCCAGGCCTTCACAGGCGCCGTCGAGGCGGGAGACACGGTCGTCCTCCGCCTCTACTTCGAACTTGGCCAGGTAGTGATGTACGCTCAGGACGCGAACACCGGGGCGGTGGCCTCGGCGAGCTTCAGCGCCCAGGGGGCGACGGAGTTCACCGGCCAGTCTTCCTACCTGCCGTTCAGCCCGACCGACGCCAACGGGTTCTTCACGGGGCTGATGACAGAGTGGTATCATCCGAGCCCCTACTACTCCGACGAGGCCAAGGTGACGTACGAGGCTCCGAGCCCGATATCCAGCGCCTGGATGTGGATGGACGAGTTCCAGTGCTCCGACTCCAACTGCACGACGAGGACGTCGCTCTTCTACTCGTCGACAAGCGGCCCGATAACATACAGCAGCTCCGACCGGCTCGTCCCGTTCTCTTCGAACGGCGCCACGGAGTTCAGCGACCCTTACGCCTTCGTGACCGGCTCACTTTCCCTCCAGAAGTACGCCCTCGCGGTCGTCTACTCGGTCCAGGAGGCGGGCATCCACCCGTCCCCGGTGCTGAGCTACTACTCGAACGGGATCATCGTCGACGTGTCGCTCCCCGGCTCAGGGGGGACGTTCCTCGTCGACCAGGGGAGCCGCTGGAACATCACCGCGCTCCTCCCCGGCTCCGGGGGGACCGAAAGGTGGATCACCCTCGGGGTGACGAGCGGGGTCGCGTCGTCCAACTCCACCGTCAGCCTGACCTACTTCCACCAGTACCGGGTGACTTTCGGTACCGAGGAGGTCGGAGGGGGGTCCGGGTTCTCCCAGCCCGCGGTGTCATACGTCGAGTTCGGGGCGCGGGAGATCGCCGCGACCGGGGCGGGGGTCTGGGCTGACGCGGGGACCAACGGGACGTTCCCGTCGGTCGTCCAAGGGGGGACGGGAGAGAGGTGGGTCGCAGCAGCGCCCCAGGTCGCGGTGAGCGCCCCGGGGCAGCTAACGGCTGTCTACAGTCACCAGTACTTCGTGACCGCAGCCCCTGCCCCAGGGGTCGGAGGGGTCGCGTCGCCGACGGGGTGGTACGCCGCCGGCGACGAGGTGTCGGTCGCCGCAGCGGCGTCGCCAGGGTGGATGTTCGAGGGGTGGTCGGGGAGCGGCGCCGGGAGCTACTCTGGCAACTCTTCGACGGGGACCGTCACCCTGGGCGGGCCTGTGAACGAGACGGCGGCGTTCTACCCCGCGTTCACGATCACGGTCTCGGGCGAGGGCTCGGTCGCCTACGCCTACGGAGGGGTCTCCGGGACGGTCGCCTCGGGCTCGCGGACCCTCTACCTCCCTCCCGGCACGCCCGTTGAGCTCACCGCGACCCCCTCGTCGTTCTACTCGGCCTTCCAGAAGTGGCAGGGGGCCCTGAACGGGTCGCAGCGCTCCGGGTCTGTTACGGTGGCAGGCCCCTCTCAGGTGGGCGCGAGGTTCGCCACCGACCTCCTGTCGCTGGCGGCCTCCGTCGCTGCGGTCGGAGCGGCGGCCCTGGGCATCGCCTATGGGCTCCGGAAGAGGAAGCACGCCGCGGCCGCGCCGGCGGCGCCCGGGAGAAGCGAAGCGGAGGTACGAAGCGGCGGGAGCTGGTGGGCCCGCCCGGACTCGGACCGGGGATTCTAGCGCGGGGGTCCTGACCCCGTTTCGCCGTGTGAGAGCGACGTCATAGCCAGACTAGACCACGGGCCCTAGCCTGCCGTCGGGACACCCGATATTTGCTTTTTTACATTCGCGGCTTCGGCCAGACCCCGGTGCCCTGCCCAAGGCCGAGGACGGCGTAGGAGAGTGCCCCGGTGCTGCCCCGCTTACTTCTTCAACCCGACGGACCTGTTCTTCAACCGCAGGTCCGCCGACTTGCACTTCCTGCACCTTTCGGCGTTGATCGGGTTCCTGGCCCCGCACCTGAGGCAGACCTGAAGGAAGAGGCGCCGCTTCTGTGCGATCTGCTTCTTCGACGCGTCTGCTATTGGCAAAGGGGCTACTTTCGTCCGCCTGACGAGTCCCGACTATAAGTTTTCGGTGGACGGTCAGCCCTGAAACGGTCCGGGGACGGAAGGTGCTGCCGAGGACGGTCGACCTGTGCGTCGCGGAACCCCCCGAAGCGCGACCGAAGCTCAGAAGAGCGCGGAAGGCGGTCAGGGGCAGTTGCCGGACCGGGCGAAGCGGTCAGAGGCTCTGCCTGACGAGGGACGGGACCTCCATGGGGGTCCTCGCGACCTTCACCCCCGCGTCTGTGAGGGCCCGTATCTTCGAGTCCGCCGTCCCGAAGTCCCCGTAGATGATCGCGCCTGCGTGCCCCATCTTCTTCTCCTTGGGGGCGTGCCTCCCAGCCACGTAGGACACTATGGGCTTGCTGTAGCCCGACTTCTTGATGTGCCTCGCGAGGCGCTCCTCGGCGTCCCCACCGATCTCCCCGACCGCCACCACGACCTCGGTCCCCGGGTCCTTCTGGAGGAAGTCCATCCACTCTGTGGGGGTGGAGCCGTTGATGGGGTCCCCCCCGATCCCCACGGCCACCGACTGCCCGTACCCCGCGGCCGTAAGCTGCCCGGCTATCTCGTAGGTGAGGGTCCCGCTGCGAGAGAAGAGCGCCACCTTTCCAGGCGAGAACGAAGGCGCCGGCATTATCCCCATCTTCACCTTCTGCGACGGGACTATGATCCCGGGGCAGTTCGGCCCTATTATCGTCGCGCCCTTGGTCTGGGCGAGCTGCACGAGCCTGAGCTCGTCGCGGACGGGGACGTGCTCCGTGATGAGGACGAGGAGCGCCACCCCCGCCTCCAGCGCCTCCTTGCCAGCCGAGTAGGTGTACTCTGCTGGGACGAAACAGACCGAAGCCCTGGCCCCCGTCTTCGCCATGGCCTCCGACACGGTGCCGTACACGGGGACCCCTTCGACGGTCTGCCCCCCCTTCCCGGGGGTGACCCCTGCCACGATGTTGGTGCCGTACTGGAGCATCAGCTTCGTGTGGAGCCTGCCGTAGGTCCCCGTCATCCCCTGCACCAGCACCGGCTCCCCCTTGCCCGGTATGATCACTGCCCCTTCACCACCGCCTCGACGGCCTCGGGGGCCGTCCTGAAGAGCTTGGCCCGCGTCCCAACGAGGAGCTTCCTCGCCTCCTCTTCGTCTGCCCCGCTGACCCTCGCGTAGAGGGGTTTCCCCCCCTCGGCCAGGACCGCCCTTATCCCGGCCGCGACGTCGGTGCTCCGGGTTATCCCGCCGTAGATGTTGACCAGGATGCGGCTGACCCCCGGGAGCCTGTTCACCAGCCTGAGGGCAGCCTCGACCCTGTCCTGCTGCGCGCCGCCGCCCAGGTCCAGGAAGCAGGCGGGGGTCCCTCCCGCGTCTCCCACCAGGTCGAGGGTCGAAAGGACGAGACCGGCGCCGTTCCCGACGACAGCTATGTCTCCCCCGAGCCTTACGAAGGCGAACCCCTGTCGGGACGCCTCCCCCTCGAGCTCGTCCTCCGGGTGGAGCTTGGCGAACTCCGGGTGGCGGAAAAGCGCGTTGTCGTCTACGATGACCTTGGCGTCCAGGGGCATCAGGGTCCCGTCCTTCCCCACCGCCAGAGGGTTGATCTCCGCGAGCTCGCACTCCTTCTCCCGGGCGAGGCGCTCGAGCGAGAGGAGGATACGGGCGTGCTGCTCCGCCTGGCGGGGCGGGAGGTTCAACTCTTCGGCCACCGCGGCCGCGAACCCTTCGTCGATGCCGTCCAGGGGGATCTTGCGTATCACCTTGCCGGAGAGCGACTCGACCTCGACGCCCCCCGCCTTCGCTGCGATGACGACGAACGACCTGTCCCCCCGGTCGAGGGTCACCGAGAGGTACATCTCTGAATCGTGGGGGTATGCCTCCTCGAGGAGGAGGACCCCGGGCTTCTCCCCGCCTATGGACAGGCCGAAGATCCGCTCGGCCTCCGACCTGGCCTTCGCCGCGTCGCTGACTATCGCTATCCCCCCCGCCTTCCCCCGCCCTCCGGCGAGGACCTGCGACTTTATGGCCACGGGCGGGGTGAGCTTCCTGAACGCCTCGACCGCGTCGTCTGCCGTGTCCGCCCTGATAGACTTCGGGACGGCCAGGCCATACTCCTTGAAGAGCTCCTTGGCCTGATATTCGAAGAGACGCACGACAGGCGCGCCCCGACCATCGGGGTTAAACTTACCGCCCCGGGCCGTCGGGGTCAGTAACCGGTGTCAGAGGGACCCTGTCCCACCCGTGGGCGCGGCCCTCAGGCGCACCGCACGCGCAGGCGGATGTGACGCCTGACTGCATAGCGGATAAATAGGCCGCGGCGGGCGGAGAGTCCAATGGCCAACCAACCAGAACACGAAGAAGTGCAACCACGCGAACCAAACACGATCTATGTCGGGAAGAAGCCGACCATGAACTACGTTCTGGCGGTCCTGACACAGATCAACAATGGGTCCAACCCGGTCACCGTGAAGGCTCGAGGACGAGCCATCTCGCGGGCGGTCGATGTTGCCCAGGTGCTGACGAAGCGGTTCGCCACAGACGTCCGGGTGCAGGGCATCTCCATCAACACGGAGCAGGTCAAGAGCACCATCACCGGCGGCATGAGCAACGTCTCTTCCATAGAGATCAAACTCGGGAAGTAGCACCCCGAGAGACGGCTCAGATGGCGGCGCAGGAGCGCTATACCAGCGTAAGCTGAGGGCAAGAGGCGGCTCAAAAGCCGCGCCCCACAGGGTCGGCGGTCCGTCCTGCCGCCGAACATTTTTTATGCGTGTGCAGGGATGCTTTTCTTCGATGCAGCCGAAGCTCCCCATCTGCTTCTTCGACGCGAAGACGGGGATGCTCTGCGGCAACTGCGAGACGAGGCTCGCACGCGGCGAGGTCACCCACGCCGACGTGGAGGCTTCGAGGGCCGTGGCCCAGCTCTCCGACCGGGTCGTGGAGCTGCAGAGGGCCACCCTGAAGAAGGCGTCCGAGGTGAACGGGAGCTACGTGCTCGAGTTCGAGCCGTCCGACATGCCCGCTCTGCGAAGCAATCCTCTCCTGCTGGAGGAGCTCGAGAACGCGCTGAAGGGGAGGGTCTGGGTGGTCGGCGCCGGCGGGAGCGAAAGAAGGTTCCTCGAGGACGTGTTCTTCCCCGCGAAGGTCCTGACGGTCAACACGGTCTACCTCCCTGACGGGGAGAAGAAGACCAAGGTCATCGTACCGGCGAGGAGGAGCGAACGGAGGATAGGGGACTTCGACAAGCTGAGGGCGGCGGTCAAGGGCGCCAGGGGGATAGACCTCCTGATGGAGACGGAGCGGGAAGTGGCCGCGAGCCTCTACTCCTAGAGCCGGACCGAAAGTACGGAGCGCGCCGGGCCTTTACGGCTGCAGCCTTTCCGGGTCCCGGGGGAAAAGGACGGCCTCCTTGACGTTCTCCATCCCCAGGAGCCGCGCGGTGAACCTCTCTATGCCGAAGGAGAACCCGCCGTGGGGCGGGACGCCGTAGCGGAAGGGCTCCGTGAACCAGGCGAGCGACTTCGCGTCCATCCCCTTCTCCTTGATCTGGGCCATGATCTTCTCGTGCCTGTGCTCGCGCTGCCCCCCCGAAGACAGCTCGAGGCTCCCGAAGAAGAAGTCGGTCGACCTGGCATATTCAGGCTCGTCGTCGTATCTCATGATGTAGAAGGGCTTGGGCTTCGACGGGAACCGGCTCACGAAGAAGAAGTCGGTCCCGAACTTCTCCCTGGCGTATGCGGCGAGGAGGTCCTTCGACTCCTCGTCGAGGTCCTCGCCCCTGGGGAGCTCCTTCCCCTTCGACTCCAGTATGCCGTACACCTCCGGGAAGTCGATCTCCGGGAACGGCGTCTTTGGCAACGGGAGCTCGCGCTTGAGCACCGCCAGCTCGTTCGGGCAACGCTTCGTCGCCTTCTCTATCCCATGGACCACCATCTCCTCTTCGACGCGCATCACGTCTCTCTCGTCGGCGATGAAGCCGATCTCCGGGGCTATGGTCCTGTGCTCGCTGAGGTGGCGCGGGGTGTGGGAGAGCTCGGCCCGCCAGTTGGTGCCCAGGTCGTAGATCCGGTCGAACCCCCCGGCGATGGTCAGCTGCCGGTGTAGCTGGGGGTCCTGCCTGAGGAAGGCATCCCGCCCATAGTAGTCGATCTTGAAGACCTCCGACCCGCCCTCCGACACCCCGCCGATTATGCTGGGCGTGAAAGCCCTGATGAACCCCGACCCCTGGAGGTACTCCTCGAACCCCTGGACGAGGGCGTTCTCGATGTTGAACACAGCCGTGGTCTCCGGGCGCCGGAGCTCCAGCGACCTCCACTCGAGTCGCGTGTCCAGGGCAGCCGGGGTCACCCCCCTCGGGTCCAGGGGGAGCGGGGCCGCGGACCTGGCGATCACCTCCACCGACCTGGGGACGACCTCGAACCCCTGGCGGGCGGCCTTGCTCTCCTTGACCTCTCCCACGCATGATATCACGTCCTCCTGGTGGAGCCCCGACACCGCGGCGTAGACCTCGGGGGTGACCGTCTTCTTCGGGACCGCTAGCTGCACGATCCCCCTCGGGTTCCTGAGGAGGACGAAGCTGATCCCGCCGAGGGCTCTGACGTCGTGGACCCACCCTTCGAGGCGGACTTCGCGGCCCACCCTTTTCCCCAGGTCGGCCGGCGTAAGAGGCTCCTGCATCAGCAGGGGGGTCGGAAGAGCGAGGATAAGAGCTTGGGGAGCTTCAGTCGAAGGTGCGCCTGGGCGCCGCCCTCTCGAGGGCGAAGAACGTCTCGGCTGCCTCGGGGGTCAGCAGGTGCATGTTGTATGACAGCGCCAGCTGCTTGGCCTCCTTCGTGACCGTCCCGGGCGGCGAGACGATGCTCACCTGGCACCCTGCGTCGAACTTCTTGGCGTACGACACGACCACCTGCACGTCGGTGACGGAGTCGTAGAAGTCGAAGGCGTAGTTGCGGGTCCCGTCCGAAAAGAGAAGGTCGAACCTGTGCTCGACCCCTGAGCTCCCCTGGAGGACGTGGGGCGTCACGGGGTTCAGGCCTGCCTTCAGAGCGCTCACTTCGAGGGCGAGCTTCTCAAACTCCATACTCTGACCGCCCTGCGCGTTCCAGGTTTGCATATAAGGGATGTGTACGCCTTTCGCGCGATACACGAGCGCATATATCGGGACCGGGGCCGTTACAGGGCCCTCCTCCCAAGGTCGCCGAGACCCCCAGGCCTGACAGGGAGGCCCTGGCTCTCATCGGCGCGCTCGGAGGCTTCTGGCCGGTGGCGGGGTTCAGCGCCGAAGGCTTCTGGGCGGCGCTCTTGTCGTGGTCGAAGCCGGGTCCTCAGAGCGCGCTGAAGCTGTTGCTCCAGTCCGTGTAGGCGCGCACGGCTTGCGGCGAGACCGAAGGCTTCCTGGCCCTCATGATCTCCTTGAAGTCCGTGATCGTGATCGGCCGGGTCGTCGAGTCCTTGTCCAGCGCGTTGCCTGACTTGAACAGCTCCCTTACGACGCGCAGCTGGACGCCCTGGCAGATGTCCTTGATGTCGCTGCCAGAATAGCCCTCGCTGAGCCTGGCCAACGTGGCGGGTTCGACGTCGTCGGCGAGGGTGAGCGGCGCGGTGTACATCTTGAACTGGGACATGCGGGCTTCGGTTTCTGGGAGCGGGACAAGGATCCTCTTGGGGAACCTGCGTATGAAAGGCTGGTCAAGGCTCCACGGCTTGTTCGTCGCGCCTATCACGTACATGTGGAGGTTCTTCCCCTTGTCGTTGATGCCGTCCGTCTCCTTGAGGAACTGGTCCCTGACCCTCACCTCCCCTCCGACCTCCTGTCCCCTGGTCCCGAGGAGCGAGTCGATCTCGTCCACGAACACGATGACCGGCTTGTTGTCAGCGAGCATCTTCCTGGCGTTGCTGAAAAGCTTGGCGACGTTCTTCTCCCCCTCGCCCAGCCACTTGCTCATTATCGACGCGGCGTCTACCGATATGAAGTAACCGTCTATCTCCGCGGCCGTCGCAGCCGCGATCATGGTCTTCCCGCACCCGGGGGGGCCGTAGAGGAGGATGCCCCTGGGCCAGCCGAGCTTGAAGAGGTCCGGGCGGAGGTAGGGGAAGACGATCGACTCGCGTATCGCCATCTTGCAGTCCTCCAGGCCTATCACGTCGTCCCACTTGACGTCAGGCTTCTCCGTGACGACGAGCTCGCTGAAGGACGCCTTCAGCTGCTGCACGACCTGGGGGCCCTTGGGGGAGTTCTGGCTGGCGTTCGTCGCACCCGAGGTCCCGGCCATGCCGCCGTTCCCCTGTGTGGGCTGCGGGGACCAGTCTGACTCCGTGGCCTGGTCCTGGGGGAGGAGGCCGTGGGCGGCCTGTATCGCCTTCACCCTCTCCTGATATGCCATGGCGCGCTCGGTGTACTGCTTGTTCAGGCGGTAGTCAGGGTAGAGGTGGACTAGCTTGACCAGGGTGGAGATCGCCTTCTGGTACATCTGGATGGCCATCCCGTGGGCCCCCTGGGAGTCTAGCCTGATGGCCTCGGAGGCATACTTCTTCGCGTCGTCCTCCAGCTCCTTGGCCGCTACGACGCTCAACTGCCAGCCCCTCCTGACTCCCCTACCTTTACCTTGCCCTGGGCCATGAGGGTGAGCATCGCCTGCTCCACCTCGTCAGAGGGCATGTTGAGGACCGTGGAGGCGTCGGTTATGTCTACGCTCCCGTTGTGGATCGCGGCGTACTGGAGGACCTGCTCCTCGGTCTCCGCCGCGGGCCTCGGTTCGTACACCGTCCCCAGGATCTGTGACTCCTCGTCCTCGTCCCCTCCCGCGGCCAGCAGGGGGATCCTCTGCTGGATCTCGGGGGCCTCCCTCTGTATGAGCCTGGGTGACACCCTGAGGGTCCGCTTCATCTCCTCGGCGCGCTCCTCGGCAAGCTTCCTCGCCTGCTCCACCAGCTCCTCGCCGCTGTCGGTCCTGATGTTCAGGTGTATGTCGGGGGAGATGGTCCCCATTCCGACCATCGTCTCGTTGAGAGCGTCGCTGATCTGGGTCGAGGCCTGGTCGAGCGAGGGGGCCAGCCCCTGGACGGTCTTGTTGATCTTGCTCAGCACCTTGAACGCCATGCTCATGTGGGCCATCACGTCGCCCACGTCGACGATGCTCTCCAGGCGGAGGACGACCTGGACGAGCGCGAGCTCGCTGGCGTAGACGACCTTCCCCACCTTCCTCAGCTCTGCCCACTCGTTGGCGTAGATGGTCGCCTTCGTCTGGTCTTTGCTCAGCATCGCCCTGACGGTGGTGTCGAAGAGGGCCTTCCGCCTCTGTTCCAGCCTCCCCCTGAGGTTCTCCAGCTCCTTGCGGTGGTACTCTATCTCCTTGATCGTCGACGCCAGCTTCGGCTTTATACTGTCCTCTCGGTGAAGGCCAAAAGCACGCAGAGGTGCGCCAGACGGCAAGGACGGCGCTTAAAGGCCACCCCCCTGATAATCACGGGGTTGGTCAAGACTATCAAGACTAACAGGTGAATTTACAGTAGTGATTCCTTCCCTCCGCCAGTCCTCCGCTTCCCGGGGCGCAGGCAGGTAATGGCGTTCCCCAATGCATACGTCAGCACCGACGAGCCGCCCCGGAGGTCGGCGGCAGCAAGGGCGCTCTGCGCTGCAGCCGTAGGCGGAATCGGGTACCTTGGCCTCGTGATCCTGGCCCTGAGCCTGGCGACGCGCGGTTACAGCCCCGTGACCCAGATGGCCAGCGACTACGGAGTCGGACCCTATGCGTTCTGGATGGACTCGGGGTTCTTCGCAGCGGGGCTGGGGTTCGCCTCCCTGGGCGCCGTCCTCGCAGTCTCTCACAGGGAGAGGGCGCAGAGAGCGGGAGGGGCGCTCCTCGTGCTTGCCGGCGCGATGCTTATCGTGAACGCCTTCAACGCCACGGACGTCGAAGGCGCGGCGGCGACGTTCCATGGGACGGTCCACAACATGGCAGGGGCGACCTTCTTCCTAACCGCTCCAATCGGGCTCGTCCTTGCGGGGAGGGGGTTCGGGCCGTCGTGGTTCGCCTTCGTGCTTGCCGCCTTCGCCGCCGCGGCCCTCTCTCTGGCCGTCGACTCCGCCATGGGGCTCGGCGCGGCAGGGCTCGTGGAGCGTTTAGTGATACTGGTGACATTCGGCTCCGCCGTCCTCACGGCTGCGAAGGTGTACAGGGAGTCTTAGCTTCCGCTGGGAGCGACTAAAACAGAGGGGTGAGGGTTCCCCGCTTAGTACGAGGTCCCCTCAGTAGAGGTAGCTTCGGCAGACGGGAGGGATGCCGGTATCTCTGGGAACTTCTCGCGCATGCGGGTCTCTGCCACAGCAGAGGCCTCTGCGAGTATCTTCTCAGCGTCCTCGTTGGCCGCCTCGAAGTTCAGCGAGTACCCACCGACCGTCCCTGCGTCTACCAGGATGCTACTCAGCAAGCCAGAGATCTCTCCGATCTCGCTCTCCGCCTCAGGCAGGACGCCCACCAAGCCTTGCTTGACGTTGCGTATCACTGCCATCGCCGGGGTCAGGGTGACTACGATGTCACCTAGCTCTGTGATTGTGTTGAGTCTGAGCACTATCTGTTCGAGCGCGAGCTTGGCCTGTGTGACCATCTTGTTCATCTTCCTGATCTCGGCCAGCTCGTTTGCGAAGACAGACGCGTGCTGTGTGTCGTGTTTCTGTAGAGAGCTCACGACCTTTGCGAAGATCGAGTTGTCCCTCTCTCTGAGTTTGGTGGATGTGGAGTCGAGTTTGGCGACTTGGACTTGGATTTGTCTGACAGCGAGGTCGAGTCTTGGCTTCAGGGGCCCTGGATTCCTTACGGAGTCCTTGACCCGAGTGCCGAAACTCTGGCTGTTTTGCTTTTCCCACTTACCCGCGAAGGTAGACATAGGTAGCTTCGAATATCACGGGCCCTCACAGTCCCTAAGTGGCAGGTAGTGAAATCGTCTTCACCAATGCATTAAGAATTGTTCTTTGGACCGGGAAGCTGATGCCGACGGGGCTCCTTCGCGCCCGCGCGACCGGCCGCACGGGGGTGTGTCGTGTAAATACGCCTCGGCGGAGGCGGACTCCCGTTTGAAGAGCATCGCGGTGATCTCCGACGTGCACGCGAACATGGAGGCGCTGGACGCGGTGCTCGCCGAGGTGGAGGGGATGGACGTCGTCTGCCTGGGGGACCTCGTCGACTACGGGGCCGAGCCGAACGAGGTCATAGCGTCGCTCAGGGGCCGCGGGGCCAGGTGCATCGCAGGGAACCACGACGCCATCGCCCTGACGGGAGACGCGTCCATGCTCAACCCGAAGGCGGCCATGTCGTCCATCTGGACGAGGAGGACGCTGTCCAAGGCGAGCCGAGCGTACCTGGAGGGGCTCCCGGAGGAGACACGGCTGCGGGTCGAAGGGGTCGACCTCTACTTCGTCCACGGCAGCCCCGAGGACCACCTATGGGAGTACGTCGACCCTGCGAGGGAAGCCGACCTCTTCGGATTCTTCCTGGACAGGGCGAAAGCGCAGTGCGTCGGGCTCGGGCACACGCACATCCCGTACGTCTGGAAGGAGGCCGGGAGGGTGGTGTTCAACCCGGGGTCTGTGGGGCAGCCCAGGGACGGCGACAGCAGGGCCGCCTACGCCGTGGTGGACGTGGACGGAGGGCGGGTCGACGTGCTGCTGCGCAGGGTGCGGTATGACGTCGGGAGGGCCGCGTCGAAGATCCGGGAAGCGGGGCTCCCCGCGTCTCACGCCGACAGGCTGGCGACAGGAACCTAAAATACCACCCTGGCGGACGGACTGGTGGCTTGAGTGGTCGTAAAATTAGCCCGCCGTCCTAGAAGAAAGCGCGTCCTCAGCCAAGACTACGACTGGAAGAAGATCGAAGACAAAGTGAGGCGGTTCTATGATTCTCCGGCGGTGAGGCGGGAGATCGCCGGGGCGGTGTCGGGGAAGAAGCCCACGGGGTACGTGGAAGGCCCTCCCACGCTGAACAACCAGCCCCACGTCGGCCATGTCAGAGGGAGGATGATGAAGGACCTGTGGTACAGGTTCCGGACCCTCGAAGGGGACAACATAGTGTTCAGGGGCGGGTGGGACACCCAGGGGCTCCCGGTCGAGCTGCAGGCGGAGAAGGAGCTCGGGCTCTCCGGGAACAAGTGGAAGGACCTCGAGAAGGTGGGGGTCGACAAGCTGGTGGCGGAGTGCAAGAGGCTCATAGGAAAATACAGGCGCGACTGGGAAGAGGCGGACAGGCTGCTGGGGCTGATGCTCGACCACAAAGCGGCCTACATGACCTACAGGGACGAATACATAGAGCGGGAATGGTCTTATCTGGAGAAGGCCTGGAAGAAGGGGCTGCTGGGAGAAGGGTACAAGGTCGTCCCCTACTGCCCCGAGTGCCAGACCGCCCTGAGCGCGGGGGAGGTGTCGCTCGGCGGGTACGACAAGCTGGAGGACCCCAGCCTCTACTACAAGGTGAGGGCCGAGGACGGGGCCTACCTGATCCTGTGGACCACCATGCCGTTCACCGTGGTGACGGACGAGCTGGTAGGGGCAAAGCCGGACTCGGAGTACGAGTACGTGGCCGTCGGGGACGAAGTGTGGGTGGTCAACTCGGGGAGGAAGGAGGCTCTGGGGAAGGAGCTGGGGGTCCAGTTCGGCGAGACGAGGAAGACGGTGCTGGGGAAGGAGCTGGAGGGGCTGAAGTACGAGCACCCGCTCCTAGACCAGATACCCGGCCTGCAGAAGCCCGAGCTCAGGGGGAAGGTCCACCGGGTCGTGGCGGAGGAGTATGTGGACGTGTCAACCGGGACGGGGCTCGTGCACATGTCCCCTGCCAACGGCGAGGAGGACTTCGGGGTCGCCCAGAGGAGAGGGGTCCCTGTGTTCGCCCCCTTCGACGACAGGGTGATCTTCACGGCCGAGGCGGGGAGGTTCTCCGGGCTCTTCGCCAGGGACGCGGACCCGGCCGTCACCGAGGCCCTGAAGGAGAGAGGGGCGCTCGTCAGCGTGGGGAAGCTGGTGCACGACTACCCGATCTGCTGGAGGTCGGACGACAGGCTGGTCTGGCTGGCCCGCAGGGAGTACTTCTACTGGGTGGACAGGATACGCCCCGACGTGGTGCGCGCGGCCGAGAAGGTGGAGTACTACTTCGACAGCCCCAAGAACAGGTTCCTGGCCGGCCTCGCCGAGTCACCCCCCTGGTGCGTGACGAGGGAGAGGGTGTGGGGGACGCCGCTCCCCATCTGGGTCTGCGAGAAGTGCGGGGAGAAGACAGGGGCGTTTTCGAGGGAGGAGATAGTCAGGCAGGCGGTCGAGCTCCCGGACGGTGAGAAGTTCGAGCTGCACAGGCCCTGGATGGACAGGGTGGTCCTCAGGTGCCCGAAGTGCGGCGGGAGGTCCGTCAGGGAGCCCTTCGTCCTCGACACCTGGCACAACAGCGGGTCCGCGCCATACTCGTCGTTCACCGACAGGGAGTTCGAGGAGCTCGTCCCGGTCGAGTTCCTCACCGAGGCCATCGACCAGACCAGGGGGTGGGCGTACACGCTGCTCCTGCTCAGCGTGATCCGCACGGGGAAGCCGGTCGCCCCTTACAGGGCGTTCCTCTTCCAGGGGCACGTCCTTGACCCGAACGGCCAGAAGATGAGCAAGCGCCTCGGGAACGTGGTGCAGGGGCTCGACCTCCTGAGGAACAACTCCGCGGACGTCGCGAGGTTCTACCTGCTTTCGAAGGCGTCCCCCGAGGACTCAGTAAACTTCGACCCGAAGGAGATGTCAGGGAGGCCGTACCAGGTCCTCAACACCCTCTACCATCTCCACCTCTACCTGCAGCAGAACGGGGACGTGGACGGGTACGACCCGAACAAGCACACACTCGCCTGGGCGTCGAAGAGGGGAGGCCTGACCCTGGTGGAAAGGTGGCTCCTGCAGAAGGTCGCCGAGGCCGAGGGCCAGGTGAGGTCGGCATACTCAGCGGGGAGGTACAACGAGGCAGCTAAGGCGCTCGACGAGCTGGCGATAGCGCACCTCAGCCAGACCTACGTGAGGCTCGTGAGGGGAGAGCTGTGGAGCGACGACCCCAGCGGGAAGGGGAGGCGCCTTGCGATCTACGCGGTCCTGGGATACGCCCTGGACAAGGTCGACGAGCTATTGCACCCGGTCGCCCCATTCGCCACCGAGTTCCTCCGCCAGGAGGTGTTCGCCAGGGGCGAGTGGGCCAGGCCCCTAATCGCAGGCGGGTCGTCCCCCCGGACCAGGCTCGGCTCTCCTTCAGCCGAGGCGGCGGTCGACTTCGCCCTGAAGGTGGAGGAGGCTGCCAACGCCGCTAGGGCGAAGGCGAAGCTGAAGCGCCGCTGGCCCCTGAAGGAGGCGGTGGTCCTCACCGCCCCGTCGACGGCGGGGGTGGCGAAGAGGGCGAAGGGGACGGCCGCCCTCCTCTGCAACGTCAAGGGGGTGTCCGTGGTGACCGACGCAGACAGGTTCCCGGCAGCCCTGGCGCTGAGGGTGAACCGGTCCCGGGTGGGAGCGCTCTTCAAGGAGAGGACGAGGGAGGTCTTGGCCCAACTGAGGGCCCCGGAAGGGGCGGCCGCCCTCCGCGCCTACCTCTCAGGGAGAGGGGTCAGGGCCGGGGAGTTCGAAGTCCCTCTGTCGTGCTTCGAGCTCTCCGTGACCCCGAGCGAGGGGTCCGAGGTGGCGGAGAAGGGCGGGGTTTTCGTCGCCGTCCCGAAGGAGAGGGACAGGAAGCTCGTGGCCGAGGGGCTCGTGAGGGACCTCGCCAGGAGGCTGCAGACGCTCAGGAAGGAGAAGGGGTTCACCCCCACCGCCATGCTCGCCTCCGCCTCCGTCGCCGGGCTGGAGGAGGAGGACCTGGACCTGGTCAGGCCCCTCGCCGGCCAGATGGCGCACCTGGTGAGAGCCAGGGCGGTTCGCCTCCTCTCGGCGAAGTCCGGAGGCGGGTGGTCAGAGGCGGAGCTTGACGGCAGGCCCGTCTACCTGAAAGTGGGGTAGCCTCAGGCCGGAGCCCCGGCGGAGAGGGCAGGGACGACCGACTCCTCTTCCTTCTTCATCCAGACGAACCTTACGCTCATCCAGTACCTTAGGAGGAAGGCGGCCCCTATCCCCGCCAGGTTCGACACCCCGGACACGACGCCGAAGTACTCGGTGAGACCGTAGAGGATGGCCAGGTTCACCGCCAGCCCGACGAGCATCAGGCCGTTGAACTTCAGGAGCCTGGCCACCATGTGGCCGTGCCTCCTGTCCCTGAACGTCCAGAACTCGTTGAGGAGGTAGTTGGAGAGGATGGAGACCTCGATGGCCAGGGCGTCGGCGTACAGGTAGTACGCCCCCTCGAAGAGCAGGAGGAGGAACAACCCCTCGTTGACGAAGACCCCGATGATCCCGACCACGTCGAACTTGATGAAGTTCAGCCAGTAGTCGAGGGTGAGGATGCGGCGCAGGTCCATCCGCCCGTCACCCGACGCTCCAGTTGCTCAAGTTGCGCCCGCCGCCGAAGTGGATTATTTAACCGGCCGCTGCGCGCCGGGAAAGTCCGAGAGCGACGACTGGTAGGCGGCCAGGGGGCGGGCTGAGTACCCCATCTTCTTCAGGTCCCGGGCGAACTCGGCGGCGAACCCGTGGACGGTGTACACCATCTCGGGGGAGACCGCCTGGACCAGACTGATCAGCTCCGCGTAGTCGCAGTGGTCGCTGAGCGGGAAGGAGTAGTCGGCCCCCATGGTGTACTTGTACCCTCCCCCCAGGGCCCATCCGCTGAACGCCACCAGGATGGCGCCGTACTCCTTCTTCAGGTGCGCCATCAGCCTGCTCCTGCCGCTCGCCATCGGGCTGATCATGACCCAGGGCCCCCGCGGGAGCCTGTCCCCGTCCTTTTGGGGGTCGAAGGTCTTCCCTGCCTTCAGCGGGACCCCGTGGTCGACATGGACCTTGTTCATGGCCGCCACCTTCTCGTGGTATATGATCGGCTCCCAGCTGGAGAAGAAGTACGAGAGGAGCTGAGCCTTGCCGAGAGGGTACCCCATCAGCACCACCGGGTTCCCCCTGTCGTAGGCGGAGGCGATCAGCGAGTTCACGTCATTCACCAGCTTCGCGGTGGGAGGAAAGACGTACTCGGGGCTCCCGTAGGTGGTCTCCATCACAAGTATCCTAGCCCTCCGGGTCTTGCATCTCCCGAGGAACGCCCTGTTCCTCCCCGACGCGTCCCCGGTGTAGTAGACCTCGTCCGCTATCCTGATCGCCCTGGAGCCCAGTATGTGCCCCGAGTCCAGCAGCTCCACCCCTTCGACCTCTTCGGTGGTGGCTCCGAGGTCGTACCCCCTCACCTTCGCGAGCTCGCGGGTCGCGGCCGAGGCGATGATCTTCTCGCCCTTGGAGGGGGAGTGCATGTGGTCGATGTGCGCGTGGGAGACGAAGGTGTAGTCCGCCCGGACGTGGCTGTGCGGGTCGAGGACGTAGCGGGTGGCTCCGAGGTCGACCTGTATCCCTCCGTTGGAAGTGACCGAGGCGCCCCCCAAGACATGTCTCCGGGCGCCGGAGTGGAATTTAAGGAGTCGAGACCCTGTAGGCCTTCCACCCGCCGGCCTCAAGAGACGCTTCGAAGCTCATCGAGGCGGACACGCGGAGGCTCCCTAGCCTGTTCCACGTCCCCTTCACCGGGTCGTACGCCTCGAGGGGGGTGCTCAGCCGCCGCGCGAGCTCGGCGGCCCGGGGAGAGAAGGAGACGGTGAACTTCGTCGGGGCCGGGACCGAGCTCCCCAGGCATATCACCTGCCCCGGGGTATGGAAGGAGAGCGCCGAGACCCCGCCGTGAAGGACGTCGACGCGTTCGGACTTTCCGAACCCGGTCCCTCCTTTGCACTCCAGCTTCGCTCCGCTGTAGAAGACGCGCGGTCCGCCGGCCCCCCGTCCGACGAACGCCGTAGACCTGTCGCCTGCCCAGAAGCCGGACACGGCCAGCCAGCCGAGGGAGGAGGCGTGCGGCGGGTCCAGCGACGCCTTCTCGGCTCCCTCTGGGAGCCCGAGCTCGCCCGCCATCAGCGCCTCCAAGAACCTCGCCGCGGCCACCGGGTCGGACCCGGCCCCTCCAACGGTCTTCCCGTCGGCGTCTATCCAGTACGGGAAGGACCCCGGCGCGCCTCCGAGCTTCTGATAGCCGTCGTCGACCAGGCGCGCGACCTTCGAGACCTGCGACCCCCCCAGCCCGCCGAGCCCCACCCTGTAGCAGAGGACGGCGTGGGCAAGGGCGGCACGGGTCCATACCCCTCCCAGCTCCCCTTCCCCGTAGGAGCCGTTGAAGTAGACTGAGTTAGACGTGGGGACGGTCCGCGGGCCGTAGGGGGTGTCGAAGTCCTTCTCGAAGAGCCTGTGGGCGGCTGCCTGCTCGGCGGGCGCCATGAACGGATGGCGGAAGGCCGCCACCGCCATGTCGATGGTCTCGTCGGTCCGGAGCCGCCCCGACGCGTCCCTGCACAGGGAGAGGGACCCCCTTTCGTCGAGGAGGGTGGCCCTCACCCTCTCTGCGACCATCCTGGACCTCTCCAGGAACTTCCCGGCGTCTCCCGGCTTCCCGACCAGGCGGGAGACCTTTGACGCGGCCTCGAGCGCCCCCGACAGGGCAAGTGACAGCTCGGGGATTTCGCCCGTCGGATACCCTCGCCCCAGGCGCCTACGCCACCCCTGGGGGAGGTCCGGGTCGGTCTCCACCGTGGCCCCCTCGGAGCGGCCCATGAGGGCGCCTGCGAGCTTCTTCACCGTCGGATAGTGGGCCCTCGCCAGCTTCTTGTCCTGCGACAGCGCCAGGTAGGCGGCCGTCGCCCTGAGCAGCAGGGCCGACTCCAGGAGCCCGGGCTTCGAGCGGTCGAGGGAGTGCGGGAGCGCCCCGTCTCGGCGCACCAGGGACTTCACGCCTGCGATCGCTTCTGCCGCCAGATCAGGGGAGAACCAGGTCAGCGCGGGGAGGACTTCGGCCCGGTCGAGGAGGTCCTCAGAGTAGGCGCCTGCCTGCGCCTGCGTAAGGGCCCATGACGCGGCTTGTGCGACCGCCTGGTCGGAGCATGACATCCAGGGGACGTCTGCCCTGGCTCCGCTTTCCCCGGAGCGGTTGCGCGCGAAGTCCGCCAGGGCGTCCTCCAGCTTCCCGGCGCTGTAGACCGAGGTGAACGCGAGGTCCCTCGACTCTCCGGGCCCCAGCTCGAGCTCGTGACATGACAAGACGAGCGTCTGCCCCGACATCCCCGCCGTCCCTTCAGGGAGCTCCCCCGACGAAAGGACGTCCTGCGCACGCGCCCTGCTCGACGTCATGTAGAACCTCGAAGGGGCAGGGGAGGCGCCCACCACCCTGGCTGAAGCGGGGTCGGAGACCTCGTCCATGGCGACGTGGCTCCCGCGGTTGAATGCGTTTACCCCCATCGCGCCCCAGCGGTCCGGGGGGCCGAAGTGGGCCGCCGTCGGGTCGGCGAGCTCCAGGACGCGGAGCCGCAGGGGACCCCGAGAAGCGTTCCTGAACGAGGCTGTCCTCACGAACCCGCAGGACGCGCCGCGGAAGAACTCGACCGTCTGCTGGACTTCGGCGCCGAAAGCCTCGCCTGCGGCCATCACCCTCCCCGGTTCGGCCCTGAACGTCCACTCGACCCTCTGGGCCGGGACGACGATACCCGCCTGGACCTTGTAGAGCCAGAGCTGCTCCAGTCCGAACAGGGCCCGCCTCTCCTTGAGCGAGTAGAATGAGCTGACCGAGCCGTCGGGGTCCACGGTCAGCCTGGTCCCGCGCGAATGGAGGGACACCCCCCGCCGGAGGGGTGACCCTCGGACCCCCGGGGCCCTCGCAGGAGCCGGCTCGGCTGTGGCCGCCATGGCTCTGTGACAGCCGCCGGCCGGATTTATCCAGGGGATTTACCGGATTTGAGCTGCTGGAGTCGGAGAGTTAACCTCGGCCCGCCCGCTTCCAGCGCGTCCCGCCTGGAGCGTCCTCGACGACCACCCCCGCGGCAAGGAGCTCCTTCCTCAGCCTGTCGGACTCGGCGAAGTCTTTTCTCTTCCGCGCCTCGTCGCGCCTCGTGAGCAGGTCCCGGAGCTCGGGCTCCAGGGCGTCTTCGCCGAAGTCGATGACCCCCAGGACAGAGTTTGCCCTCTCCAGGGCGCCGAGGACGGACGCACCCCCCTCGGCGCCTAGCCGTCCGGAGTCAGCGAGCGCGTTGGACTCCCTTACGAATGCGAGGAGCGCGGAGATCGCCTTCGGGGTGTTGAGGTCGTCGTCCATGGCCGACTCGAAGTCCCGGAGGAAAGCGTCCGGAGCCCCCGACCCCTTTCCGGCCCCGCTGGCGGGCGCCCTGAGCCTGGAGACGAGCTCCTGCACCCTCGCCCTCTGGGAGCGCGCCTGCTCGAGGGCCTTGGCGGTCAGGTCGATGGGGTCCCTGTACCTCGCGGACATGAGGAAGAGCCTGATCGTCAGGGGGTCCCACCCGTCCTTTCTGAGCTCCCTGAAGGTGACGAAGTTCCCGGCCGACTTGTGCATCTCCGCCCCGCCTATGCCGAGGAACTCGGCGTGGAGCCAGTAGTTGACGAACTTCTTCCCTGTGGCAGACTCTGACTGCGCTATCTCGTTCTCGTGGTGCGGGAACCTGAGGTCGATCCCCCCGGTGTGGATGTCGAACGTATCCCCGAGGTACTTCATGGACATGGCCGAGCACTCGAGGCTCCACCCGGGCCTCCCTTTCCCGAACTCGGTCTCCCAGAAGACCCCCCCGTCGTCTGGGACCCAGGCCTTCCAGACCGCGAAGTCCGCGGCCCCCTTCTTCGCTTCGTAGTGGTCGGCCGAGACCCTCCCCGCTGACCTCTGGGAGCCGAGCTTCACCCCCGAAAGGGCGCCGTACGCCTTGAACTTGGACACCGCGAAGTACCAGGACCCGTCGGCAGACCTGTACGCGAGCCCTCTGTCGCGCAGCGTCCGTATCAGGGCGAGCATGGCATCCATGTGCTCTGTCGCCCGGGCGAGCCGCTCCGGCCTCTCGATCCTGAGCGCGTCGAGGTCCTCGATGAAGGCCGAGGTGTAGAAGTCGGTCAGCTCCCTCAGAGACTTCCCGGTCTCCCTGATCCCTTTGATTATCTTGTCCTCGACGTCTGTGATGTTCATCACCTGCGTCACCTTGTACCCCTTGAACTCGAGGTGTCGCCTGAGGACGTCCTGGAAGACGAAGGTCCTGAAGTTGCCGATGTGGGCATAGTTCCACACGGTGGGGCCGCAGGTGTACATCCGGACCTCGCCGGCGTTGATGGGGACGAACGCCTGCAGCTCTCTGCCGAGGCTGTTGAACAGCTTGAGGACCAATCAGATTCGCGGCTGTGCCCGGGAGCTCTTCATAAAAAAGGAACGGGAGAACAGAATCTACTTCAGCTTGCCAATCCTGAAGATCGGCTTGCCGCACGAGGCGCAGGTGCCCTTCACGGCGGGGCGGCCGTTCTTCAGTTTGATTTGCTTGGGATTCTTGATCTCCCTGTTCTTCTTCTTCTCGTAGACGCAGTATCCTGTTACCACTGCGAGTTGCCTCGGCGTCAATCGGAGGTAGTTTGCTATATAAACCTGAGCCAACGGGGCTCAAAACGGGGTTTTTTCCGTCCGGACGCTGTCTAGGGGCCTTTTTGCGGTTCCAACGCCTCAGGGGCCAAGCAGAGCGACGCCAGAAGCTCCAGGTTTCGGGAGTTAGGGAACGCCTTTACCGTCTGCGGTGCCCGATTTGGCGAATCGAAGGAAGCGCTGTTCGTGGCCGGAGATAGGCTCGACCTCAGGGCCTTCCTGTTTTGCGACAAAAGGCCCAGAATATCGACGGCAGGCGCGGAAAGCGTGAGAATCGGCTCGCCCCGATTGGATTATAGAACCAACGCCCCGGCCCTCGGTGGTTGCTCAGCTCATTCAGGAACCCGCGGGCCGCGGGCTCCCTGATAGTCTCCAGGGTCGTGTACGCCGTGAACTGGGTGAACTTCGGGGCCATATTCTACCTGATGGAGCCGGAGCTCCATGCGGGAGTATCTGACCTCGGCGTCCTCACTTCGACGTTCTATCTGGGGCTCGGCCTCATGCAGATCCCCGGAGGCATCCTGGCCGCCAGGTGGGGGACCAAGAAGGTGGTGGTCACGGGGATCTTCCTCTACTCCCTCTCCGCCCTCGGGACTTCGGTCGCCACGAGCACGGCCGAGGTCGCGGCCCTCCGGTTCCTCGTCGGATGGGGGATGGCCTTCGTCTTCGCGCCTGCCGTGATAATCATCGCGGGCCTGATCCGGGGGGAGAAGTCAGGGCTCGGCGTCGGACTGCTGAACTCTGCCTTCGACGTCGGCGGGATACTCGGCCTGACCGGATGGGTGGCAATCGCGACCGTCGCCGGGTGGAGGCAGAGCCTCGCCCTTTCAGGCGGACTTGGCGTCCTGACCGCTGTCCTCGTCGCCGCCCTGGTCCCGGGGGACGCAGCCAGGAGCGCTCCCCCCGTGCTGAAGGAGCCGCTCCTCAAGGTCTTGCTCGACAGGCAGCTCGTCTACCTCGGTCTCGGGACCGTCGGCTTGGGGATCGCGAACATAGACATCACTGGGTTCATGACCCTGTACGGGGTGAAGTCGCTGGGGCTGTCAGGGGTCCTGGCAGCCCTCCTGACGTCCCTCGTCACGATAGTCCCGATATTCGCCGCCCTCCTGAGCGGCAGGGCCTTCGACCTGATTTCGAGGCACAAGTGGATAATGCTGGCTTCGCTTCTGGGGAGCGCCGCCGCCCTGGCGTTGGGGTCATATCCTTCGGTGTATGCGGCCGCAGCCTGCTCCGCGCTGGGCGGGGTGGTGGCGGGGGTCGGCTACACCTTCGCCTTCGCCGGGGCCAGGGAGATGAACCGGGCGGGGAAGGAGTACGAGAGCCTCGCAGTGGCCTGGGTCAACAGCATATCGCTGACAGGCTCTTTCGCCCCTCCGCTGCTGTTCTCCTTTCTGGCCGGGACTTACGGATACCAGTCCGCCTGGCTCTGGAGCGGGGTCATCACCCTCGCCTTCGCCGCCCCGGTGCTGCTCACCGTGGAGAGCTGGAGGCGCTAGAGCGGGGTGGCGATGATCTCGTCGCCTTTCTTCACGTCGACCTCGAGCCCCGCCAAGCCTATCTCCCTGATCTCCGGGACCGGTATGCCGAGCTCCTCGATCTTGGACCTGTGCCTGCTGATCGCCTTCAGCCATGCGTCCGACCTGTCCTCGACCTTCGGGACCCCGAGCCCGGACTTCGCCGCGAGCTCCTCGAGCTTCTGGTCGTACTCGAAGAAGTCGTCGGGGAGCTTCCAGAAGTCCCTCATCGGCTTGAAGAGCAGCGGGGAGAGGTAGATGAAGCCGTGCTTGAGCTGCCGGGAGATCTTGGACTTGTCCTCCTTCGACATCCTCTCGGCCAGGCGCTCGAGCATGGCCAGGGTCCCGGTCAGGTGCCTGGACTCGTCCCTGGTGATGTTGCGGAAGGCCCCGGCGTAGACTTTGTTGGTGGAGCGCTCCCCCACCTCCTTGAAGATGAGCTGGGCGCCTATCTCGGCGAAGAAGAAGCTCGAGAATATGAGCTCAAGGGGGTACTTTCCCCAGGCCTGGTTGAACGCGCTCCAGTAGCGGGCCCCGTTGTCGTATAGGGCCATTATGTTCCTGTGGGCCTTCTCCTCGAGCTCCGACTTCGGCTTGAACCTGTAGGGGAAGTTGGGGCAGACCCGGGCGCACGCCCTCCTGCAGACCTCGTCGTGCCTGCACTCGTCGAAGGCCACCGCGGTGAGGAACTTCTTGGTCGGGTCCTCGAACTGGTGGGTGGCCGCCTGGACCGCGGCCGCGCCGAACGCGCCTATCCCAGACTTCTCGAAGAGCGCGAGCTTCGACAGCCAGTAAGCCTGGGCGACCGCCTCTTCTGACGAGAAGTTCTTCGCGTCGCACTCCTCCCAGGGGAGGTCCACGGGGCTCCAGTTCTGCGGGAACCAGAGCTCGTAGGTCCTGATCAGGGCGTCTGAGACAACGTCCCAGTTCCCCGGGAAGACGTTCCCTTCGTCTTTCTCAGACAATCGGCGCGCCTTCGGGTTCATGGTGCTCCGCCGCTAATAAAGCGCTCGCAGGGCCCGGACGCCACATCTAGGCACCTGAGCCGGGGGCGGCCTTGACCACCACCACCCCTTCCATCCAGAGGTGGTAGGAGCAGTGGTAGACGTAGACCCCGGGGGTCGTGAACGTGTACTGGTAGGTGGTCGCGGACGCGGGGGAGCACTTTACGGTGGTGCTGCTGATGCACCCGCTGTCGAAAGCCAGCGTGTTCGAAGTCACCGTGTGGAAGGTGACGTCGCCGTTCGACCAGACCACCGTGTTGTTCGTCCCTATGACGACCGTGATGTTCCCTGGCGAGTAACCGTAGAGCTGGGTGGGGGCCCCGGAGTACCCCGTGTACGGAGTGGAGGCCCCGTCGACTATCGTGACGCACGCGTCCCCTGCCGGACAGACGAAAGTCCCCGGCGGATGGTACGTCGGCTGGAGCTTGAAGGCGAAGACCCCGGCCAGGGTCCCTGCCACGATGATCATCAGAAGGCCCAGCCCGATGAGCACCCCCCGGGGGACACGCTGCGAATGTTCTGTCTCCAACCTTGTCACCCTAGCGAGGCGAGCTCCGCTACCAGCAGCGCCGACAGGAACATGATGGGTATGATGGCGAAGAGCTTCACCGAGGCGGGCTCGTCCTTCATCTGCATGTAGAACAGGACTATGGCCACCCCCTGGCTGGTGGCGAGGATGGAGACCGCCGAGACCAGGACCGGGTAGACCAGGTGCTGGTAGTAGATGATGACCTCGGTGAGCACGGCCAGGACCATGTAGACCCAGACCCCCGCCCCGACTACTGTTCTCATCGCTATGTCACCTAGAGAAGGTAGAAGAGCGGGAAGACGAAGCACCACACGATGTCCACGAACGCCCAGTAGAGCCCGAAGTTCTCTATGGCCTCGTGGTTCTCCTTCGTGTAGAACCCGCTCGATGTTTTCTTCATCAGATAGATCATGAAAATCAGCCCCGCGGTCACGTGGGCCCCGTGCAGGCCGACTATGATGTAGTAGGCGCTTGCTGCGAGGGAGTAGGTGGGGTTGGTGAGGACGAAGTGGTTCGTCCCCAGGGTGATCCACTCGGACACCTTGATCCCCATGAAGACCGCTCCGAGGGCGAACGTGGTGCCCAGCCACCCGAGCAGCCTCCTCTGGTCCCCTTGCCGTATCGCCTGTATGGCCAGGAACATGGTGAACCCGCTCGTCACCAGGACCAGGGTGTTGACCGTCCCCAGGGGTATGTCGTGTATGCTCCCCGCAGGGGGCCAGTTGGGGGAGGCGGCGCGGATGAATATCAGCGCGCCCAGGAAGCTCCCGAACAGGACCACTTCGGACGAGAGGAACACCCACATCCCCAGCTTGAGCTTGGGGACCCCCGCGAAGGGCCACCTGTCCCCGTCCACCTCGGCCGGGATGGTGAACCTGCCGTGCAGGTCGTCCTTGGCCCACTCCCAGAAGGCGTAGATCACGACGAGCCCTCCCACGACCAGGAGCCCCAGGGCCGTAACCCCCGGCCAGGTCGCCGCGCCCGCGAGGAATAACATGATCCCGACGCTGAGCTGCAGGGGCCTGGAGCTCAGGTGTGCGTGCTCTCCGGCGTCATGGGGTGCCGCCCCAGTGGACGCGGCGGCGACGGCAGGGCCGCTGGAAAGCTGGCCGATCCATCCTCCGGCGGGGGCCGGTGGCGGCGTGTGGGCCGCCGGCGACATCCCTTCGGCCTGCGAAGCCCACTCGAGGTCGGGGGACCCCCACGGGTTGGCTGGAGCCTGCGGGCCCCTGAACCACGTGTGGAGGACGTTCCAGGCCAGGAGTATCTGGGCGCCTGCGAAGATGAACGCGCCTATCGAGGCCACCCCGTTGAGCATGGCCCAGTTCCCCACGTTCTGGTAGGTGAATATCCTCCTGGGCATGTCGTACAGGAGGTTCATGGGGAAGTAGAGTATGTTGAACCCGATGAACGAGATGACGAAGTGCAGCTGGCCGAGCTTCTCGTTGTACATGTGCCCCGTCATCCTCGGCAGCCAGTAGTAGACGCCGGCGATGATCCCGAAGATGGCGGCCCCGACCATCACGTAGTGGAAGTGGGAGACAACGAAGTACGAGCCCCGGAAGACCCTGTCGAGGACCGGAGACGAGAGGAACACCCCGGTGATCCCTCCGATTATGAAGAGGATGACACCCCCGAGGGAGAAGAGCATCGGGGTGGCGAACTTCACCCTCCCGCGTATGAGCGACTCCACGAAGGAGAGGGTGATGACGTCGAACGGGATGGAGATCGCTATCGTGGCTATGCTGAAGGCCCCCTGCAGGGCGACCGGTATGCCGGTGAGGAACATGTGGTGCATCCAGACCCCGAAGCTGAGCGGGATGACGACGAGGGCCGTGGCCACGAGTATCGCGTTCCTGGCGGCCAGCGGGCGGCCGGTGAACTGCGGGATGACGTTGGCTATGATGCCGAAGGCGGGGAGGAGGACGATGTAGACCTCAGGGTGCCCGAAGAACCAGAAGAGGTTGTCCCAGAGGATGGACGGCTGGATCGCCTGAGTGGTGAAGAAGACGGTGCCGAGGATCCTGTCCGTCGAAGCGAGGACGAAGGCGGCGATGATGGTGGGGAAGGCATAGAGCATGGCTATGATGGTGAACAGGAAGAACCAGGTGAACATCGGTATCTTGGACATGGTGACCCCCGGGCCGCGCAGCCAGATGATGGTGGTCAGGAAGTTGACGCTGCCGAGGGTGACGGAGACGGCCAGGAGGACGAGCCCCAGGTAGGTGAGGGTCGGGCCCGACCCCGCCGTCAGGACCGCCAGCGGCTGATATGTGGTCCACCCGGCGCTGGCCGAGCCGCCGGGGACGAAGAAGCTCGCCACCGCCAGCACCCCTCCTGCGAGGTACAGCCAGTAGCTGAGCGCGTTGAGGCGGGGGAAGGCCAGGTCCTCGGCCCCTATCTGCAGGGGGACGAAATAGTTGGCCAGGCCGATGGCTATGGGAGAGAGGAACCAGAATATCATTATGAGGCCGTGCATGGTGACCGCCTGGTCGTAGTAGAAGGCGTTGAGGAAGTTGTTGTTGGGGACGGACAGCTGGACCCTCATCAGCAGGGCGAGGACGGCCCCGACGATCCCGAAGTAGCACGAAGTGAAGAAGTAGAGGAGCCCGACGTCCTTGTGGTTGGTGGTGTACAGCCATCGGGTCAGCCACGCTGGCGCCATCAGGCGGACTGGCCTCCCGTCCAGGCGTTCCAGGACGACTGCGTGACGACGGTCAGGTTGGCGAACATGGTCGCATGGCCGACCCCGCAGAGCTCAAAGCACCTGATGGCGTCGACGTATGTGCAGGCAGTCAGCCCTGGGTTGCACGTCACCTTCAGGACGTCGGGGGACGCGGCGACCTGCACCGACGGGACCTCGAACCACATCTGGTTCACCCTGCCTGGGATGGCGTCCTCCTTCTCGTCGAGCATCGTGATCCCCATCGAGTGGAAGACGTCGGTGGAAGTCAGGTTCAGCACGACGTCCCTACCGGCCGGGATGGTGAGGTTCCCGGGGGCCCCGGAGTAGAGCCCGTGGCTGTAAGACTCGGCGCAAGTCATCCCGTTGACAGGATAGGTGTAGTTCCACCCCCACTGGAAGGCCTGGACGCAGACCTGGACGCAAGGGGACCCAGTCTGCTGCACGCAGAGCGCGTTGTTGGGGATCTCGATGTTCCCGAAGGCCGCGAACGTCTGGTACTCTGCGGCGGAGAGTATGGTCACGCTGATCAGGACGGTGACGAGGACGATCTTCCACCCCTCTGTCTTGTGCTTTGGCATCGGTGTCTTCTCCCCCCTGTCCCTGTACCTGATCATGAAGACCGCGAGCATGCTGATCACGACTACCGCGGCCCCGACGCCGAAGAACAGATACCAGTCGAGCAGGTAAGAGTAAGTGGCAACCGTCGGCGGCGCGGCGAGCAGTCCCGAATACATTAGGTCGTGCGCTGTGTTGCTGCCCTAACATCGGTTATAAGGTTGACTCGCCGCGCGGGCGTTTTGGGGAACCTCGGGTCGGGTTCCTCCGCCGCTCCGTATAACGCATAATTATCGTCATGAACGAGCCCGTTTCGCGGTGGGGTGGCGGAGCGGTTACGCGTGCGCCTGCAGTGGCCAGCCGTCAGTGAGCGCATTCACATGGGTCCGAACGTGGCAGCCGCCACCGGACGTCCCATCCCCACCTCTTTTTCCGGGTTCTAGATGAAGAGGGCGTAGAGGACGATGGCCGAGATGAACACTATGGATATCGTGTTGACGACCTTGATCAGAGAGTTGATCGCTGGCCCCGCCGTGTCCTTGAACGGGTCTCCCACCGTGTCGCCCATCACGGCGGCCTTGTGGGCGTCGGACCCTTTCCCGCCCAGCTGACCGGTCTCGATGTACTTCTTCGCGTTGTCCCAGGCGGCGCCTCCGTTGGTCATGGTGAACGCGAGGAAGACGCCCGACACCACCGTCCCTATCAAGAGCCCTCCCAGCGCCAGGGGGCCAAGGACGAACCCCACAACGAGCGGGGTGACGATGGCCAGGGCTCCCGGCATCACGAGCTCCCGGATGGCGGCGTTTGTGCTGATCCCGACCGCCTTGGCGTAGTCCGGCTTCGCGGTCCCTTCCATGATCCCCGGGATCTCCTTGAACTGCCGCCTGACCTCGTTGACTATGGTGTAGGCAGCCCGCCCGACCGCCTTGATCAGGAAGCTCGAGAAGTAGAACGGCATGAGGCCGCCTATCAGAAGACCAATGACCACGTATGGGTTGGAGAGGCTGAACTCCAGCTGGCCGTTGACCATCGAAGACGCGTACCTGCTGGCGACCGACCCCCCGGCGTTGAGGATTATCCTGGAAGCCTCGTGCTGGAAGGCCTCGAATATCGCGACCGCCGCGAGGGCGGCCGAGGTGACGGCGAACGCCTTCGTGGTGGCCTTCGTCGTGTTCCCCAGGGCGTCGAGCTCGTCGGTGACGTCCCTGACCCCCTTCTCGAGCCCGGCCATCTCGACGATCCCGTTGGCGTTGTCTGTGATCGGGCCGAAGGAGTCTATCGACATTATGATACCTGTGAGCGACAGCATTGACATCGTCGCCACGGCGGTGCTGTAGATCCCCGTGAGGACGTCCCCTCCAGACCCGTAATACCCGAGCGAGTAGGACGCGATTATCGCCACCACGAGCACCACGGCCGAAGGGGCCGCGCTCTCGAGGCCGGTGGAGAACCCTGAAAGGAAGTTCGTGGCCGCTCCCGTCAGACTGGAGCGGGCGATCTCTCTGACCGGCCCGTAGGAGTAGGAGGTGAAGTAGTTGGCGACGTTCTCGATCACTATAACGACGACCACTCCGACTATGGCGCTCGCGAAGAGGTAGTACCCGAGCGTGGACCCGCCGAAGAGGAACTGGCCGAAGACGAAGTCGAGGACCACGGCCACCACGGCGGCGATGACCAGCGTGATGTTCAGCGCACGGAGCGGGTTGGACTTTATCGACTTCCTGATGTAGAGGCTCCCCACCATGGCGCCGACGATCCCAGAGGCACCGAGCAGGAGCGGATAGACCAGGAGCCCCTCCCCCACGCCTGCGGGGATCAGAGCCCCCAGTATCATCACGGCTATCGTCGTCACGACGTAGGACTCGTAGACGTCGGCCCCCATCCCGGCGCAGTCGCCGACGTTGTCGCCGACGTTGTCCGCTATCACCGCAGGGTTCCTCGGGTCGTCCTCGGGGATGCCGGCCTCCACTTTCCCGACAAGGTCGGCCCCGACGTCCGCCGCCTTGGTGTAGATCCCCCCGGAGACCCTCATGAACATGGCGATGAGCGAAGCGCCGAACCCGAGCCCCGCAAGAGTCGCAGGGGAGGAGGCTATGGTGTTCGAGTAGAACAGGTAGAAGGCGGACAGCCCGAGAAGGTCGAGCCCGACCACGGTCATCCCCATCACGCCCCCGCCCCGGAAGGCCATGGTGAGGGCGCTCCCCAGCCCCGACTTCGCCGCCTCGGCGGTCCGGGAGCTTGTCCTGACGGTGACAGCCATCCCCACGTACCCCGCGAGGGCTGAGAGGAAGGCCCCCACCCCGAACCCGACCGCGGTCGCCCCGCCGGTCGCGTTAGGGTAGTCGATCAGGCCAAAGATCAGCAGTATGATCACGACAGCCACGGGGGCGATGATGCGGTACTCCCTCGCGAGGAAGGCACCGGCCCCCTGTTTGACGGCGTCTGAGATCTCGACCATCTTCGGGTTCCCGCGGCTCTGGCGCCTCAGGTACCCCCACAGGGCGGCCCCATAGAGGAGGGCCAGGATAGCGAGCCCCAGGGCGAGATACGCGCTCGTCCCGTTGGGCACGAGACCGGATGAAACAGATAAGGTCGGAAGGGGGGTCTGCAGGGTCCCGAGGCCCGGTAGCAAGCGACGCCTGACGCCCTCAGCTTCAGTTTAAAAGAATTGGGGAGGGACCGCGTCAGGTTCGTTTCGAGGGCGCGAGAGGCGGGGGGAAGGGAGCAGGGGACTCCCTGCCGGGCGCGTATCGGAGCCGAAGGGGATCAGCTGCCAAATGGAGCGAGGCACAGCGTCACGTGATTCGGCGTCCGGCATGCGCCCCGCGAGGCTACTTCACCAAGGAAGAGTAGAGGAGGGGCAAGAGCACTGTGGCGTCCCCGTCGACGGTCACCTGCTTCGCGCCTGGCTTGACCTTCCCCCAGGAGATCGCCTCCTTCATCCTCGCTCCGGACAGGCTCCCGTCGAACTCCTGGGCCGTCGTGATGTACACGGCGTAGTCCAGCCCGCCCTTGAAGGCGTTCCACCAGATAACGTGGTGCTTGGAGATCCCACCCCCGAGGATCAGGGCGCCGGACCTTTTCGACTCGAAGACCAGGTCGCTCAGCATCTGCTCGTCCTTGAGCAGGTTCAGGTGGAACTTGTGGTTCTGGGAATACTGCCAGATCTGATATCCGACGGCTCCGTCCGTTATCCCCGGCACCACCACAGGGATGCCGTTCTTAGACGCCCAGTAGAGGATTGAGTCGTCCTTCAGCCTCTTCCCTATCTCGGCGCAAAGGCCGGCCGTGGAGATCTCCGTCCCCGCCTTGGACACGATGGAGTCGAGCCACCCGGCCATCTTCCTTTCGATGAGGGCGCCGTAGTTCGCCTGGGGGATGAACACGTTCCCGAGACGGTGGACCCCCTTCTTCCGCAACAGGCTGTCGTCGGCCTCGAAGCTCCCTTCGTAATACCCGCCGAAGCTCCGGGCTATGTCGTGGTCGAGCGTCCCGCAGGTGGTAATCAGCACGTCGAACCACTTTTCCTTCACCATGTCCCTGATGACGCCCCGGGTGCCCGTCGCTATCAGGTCTGCCGGGAAAGACAGGAAGTTCAGCGAGTCGCCGTCTTCGAGCATCTCCTTTACGATGTCGACGGACTGGCCGATCTTCCTCGCGGTGAAGCCCCCGGACTCCTTCAACTGCCTCAGCAGGTCCCTGGACGAGTCGCTGGTCAGGCGGATGTCCTTCACTCTGGCGGGCATGGCCACCCCGTTCCGGGAACTCGACTTGAAGGTTTCTGGCGGGGCGCCCGGCGGTCGTCCCGCCCTGCACTTTCGAGGGACGGGCGCCTCTCTTCTGCCTTCCGCTCCGCATGGGGCGGGCACCGGTCCACCCGGGCGGACGCCGCGTACCCGTCGAGGTGATGTGCGCCGGCGCCCAGGTCGGCGGCATGCAGAACGTCGAAGCCGACTGCTGTGCCCACTGCTCGGTCCCTCTCTCCGACACAGGAGACGAGCTGGTGTGCCCTAGCTGCGGCGAGGTCCGGGAAAAGACGGTGGTGGAAGTAGGGCTCTCGCCCAGACCTTCGGTGTTCGGGCGGCCGCACCTGGGGAGCTACATGGGGTCGAAGTGGGCGACGATGAAGGAGAGGTCCTCAGTGGGGGTCTCCGGGTCGCAGACCGGGTACCTGCACATGAAGGCCGTCTCGGACTTCGCGGGAAGGGACGACGGCCCCGAAGTGGAGTGCGCGAAGATGATCGAGCGGGTCGCCGAAAAGCTCGGCATCCCCAGGTTCGTGACCCTTCAGGCGGCGGCCATAGCGAGGAAGGTCGTCGCCAATCCGCCCCCGAGGCGGAGGCTCAACGTCGCGGAAGTGTCCGCCTATTCCCTGGTCGCTGCCAGCAGGGTGGAGGGGGTGCTGTCTGCGAGCGTCAGGGAGATCCTGAGAGCCCACGCCATGCTGGGGCGGAGGGTCACGACTTCGGCCATCATCCAGCTCTCCCTCGAGTCACCCGTGAAGACATACGCGAGGGGACCGGAGGACTACGTCACCCGGGTCGTGGGGCGACTGTCCCTGAACCAGGGGCTCTCCAGGCGGCTCCGCCAGGAAGGGGTCCCCCAGACCGCGTACTTCGTCGACCTCCGGACCCTGGCGCTGGAGCTGCTCCGAGCGACGGACAGGGTGTCCATGGAGGGGAAGAGACCCTGCGCGCTGGCGGCGGCCGCCGTCTACTCGGCCGAGGTCTGCCTGTCGCTTCTCGAGCGAAGGAAGCGACGCGTGACGCAGAAGGAGCTCGCGGACTGCGGGGACACTTCTGAGTACACCATCAGAGAGCAGTGCGCCTCGCTCTTCGCTCATCCCTTGGCTAAGATAAGGGGGTCAGCGAAGCTTGTCCTGACTCCTCGAAGCTGACGCCGAACTCTCCCCCTAGCCCTTCGACCCCCGCCTGCGAAAGTTGGACCGAGTAGGCTACGGAGCACCCGGAGGCGTCTGTGACGCTGTAGGACACCCCGAAAGAGAAGCCGTCAGCCCGCGCCCTGGCTCCCGGGGACCCGGCCGCGGCGTCGACTATCCCCTCCACGGAGCTGTACGAGCAGTCGACCGGCCCTGACCCGTCGAGGGCCTCCGACACCGCCCGGAAGGCGGCCCCGCAGTCGGAGACCGCGGCAGGGAGGCGGACCCCCAGATGGACCACGTGCACCTCGGTCCTGTTGAAGGAGACATCAGGTGAAGCGCCCCCGGTCGCTGAGACATGGAGCGCGATGTTGACGTCGCCCGCCACCCCTCCGTCCAAGGGAGCCAGGGCTGTGAGGTTGTCGCCCTCTCCAGAGCTGCCGGCTGGCCGCGCCTGGACCACGACAGTCATGTTCCCGGCCCGTTGGCGATAGGATGCCGAAGCGATCGCGGCGGACGCCGTCTGGTTGGCCGTCGGGCACGCGAGCGGAGAGGCAGACAGTGCCTCCTGGACCATGTACAGGACGTTCGCGGCTCCCGTCAGCTCCATGACCCTGAAGCCGTCCGCCGCGGAGTCCTCGGCGTTCGCCTGGGCGTAGAGGCTCGCCCTCCCCTGCGAGGAGGCGTAGACTGCAAGGCTCGAAAGCAGAAGGAGCGAGAAGACCACGGCGGACGCCGCCGAGGCCGCTATGCCTGAGCGCCTGACCAACCTAAGAGCGTCACCTCGAGCGGGATCAGATCCAGGTCCAGCGAGACAGACGTGGCCCCGGGCGGAGGTCCGCCGCAGGAGAAGGAGCCGATGGTGGCGGAGAGGGCGTAGGTCGCGTTGGAGGCCGAGGCCAGCTGGGAGCAGATGGCCGCAGGGGGCGTCTCGAGGAACCACTCGACCCCCTCGGATTCCGCGAAGGAGACAAGCATGTCCCTGAGCGTCGTCTTGACCCGCAGGCGAAGGGCCGCGGCGTCCCCGGCCGCGGGGCTCATGAGCAGGATACCGGTGATTGCCGAGGTCCCTATCAGGACCGCGACTGCGACGTCCACGAACATCAACGCGGGAACAGCCCCGGGAGGATCAACGCGAGAGCGAGCAGCGCGAGGGAGATCAGCACCGCGTACATCACGGCGACGTCGACGTAGGTCTCTGCCTCAGCCAGCCGGTACCACCTCTATCACCCCTCCCACGAAGAGCGCGAGATAACGCTCCGCCGGGTCGAGCGTGGCGTTCGCCAGCTCCCATCTAGTCCGGAACGAGAAGCTCCCGGACCCGTAGGAGACCGCGACAGTCCTGCCTCCGAGCGTTATGGCGTCCGACCCCTGCGGCGCGCCGAAGGAGAACCGGACCCTCATCCCGGGCTGCAGCGAGTCCAGCACCGCGCGGACCCCGTCCGCGCTCCTCCAGTCGGCGGCGGCGCGGGCGCCGCTGGCCGTGGACATCAGGGCGGGAGAGAGGACGAGAAGGAGGGCTGCGGCGGCAGCGATGTAGAGGGCCCATGAGCCCATGGCGCCGACCGAAGATGCGGGCATGCTAGCCCACCGAGACGGTCAGGGCAGACCGCTCCGCGTCAAAGGCCACCACGTGGACCCCTTGAGAGACGCTCACGACGAAGTCGCACGGGAGGGAGACAGGCTCCGCGGCGGAGAAGACGCCTGCCGTGAACAGGAGCGTCTCCCCTGAGCAAGATATCTGCGAAGCGGGGAGGGACAGCTCCGCCTCCGACCTCCCTTCCGCCACGGCCTGCGCGGCGAGGCCCTCTACAGCAGACGACGACGCCCCGAACTGCACCCTCGCCTCGAAGTTGAGGAAGGAGCCGTATGTCGCAGCCGACCCCGCCACGAAGAGGGCAGACACCATGACCACGAGGCAGTACTCTACGAGCTCGGCCATCGCGATACAGGGCGCCCGCAGAATATAACGCCCCACCCTGCCCCTTTTATCGACTCGCCGCTTCTGAGAGGGAGTGCCGTTGGGGTTCCGCCTGGCCGGGGAGTTCCTGAAGGCGGTCCGCAGGAGGGACCGCGAGCCGGACCCGGCGCCGCTCCTGGTGGAGCTGCTCGCCGCCCCCGAAGGGCCGGGGTGGCGCTCGGAGCATTTCCCCTTCTGCTACAGGGTGGCTTCGGAAGGCCCAGCCCCCTACTATGAAGTCGCCTGCGCGCTCCCCCAGCCGGTGATCGGTTCGATGAGGAAGGTCGTAAGGGACGCCTCCGAAGAGCTGGACCCGGAGGAGGTCGTCCCGCTGACCTTCGCCCGGCTCGTGGAGGTCATGACCCGGCTGACGGCTGAAGGGCTCGCCTCGTCCGGCGTCATGCAGAGGATCAGGGAGCTCTCCGAGCTTGCGGCCTTCGAAGCGCTCGGGCTCTCCAGGGTGCTGGCTCTGGCCAAGGACCCGCAGGTGACGGAGTTCTTCGTCGACTCGGAGGACTCCCCCATTTACCTGGACCACGTGTCAGCGGGGAGGTGCGAAACATCGATCGTCTTCACGCGGACAGAGACGGATGCGATCAAGACCCACCTGGACACTTTCAGCGGATACACCCTGGACTACCAGACCCCCTCCCTGAAGAACGACCTGACCGTCGGCGGGGCGGTCCTCAGGGTCTCCCTGGACCTGGACCCCGTCGCAGTGAACAGGTTCGCCCTCGACGTCAGGCGGCTGAACGTGTCGACCCTCACGATGCCGCGGCTCGTCAAGATGGGAGTCATCTCCGAGGAAGCGGCAGGTTTCCTGGTCGGATGGCTCGAAGCCGGAGGGAACGTCACAATCGTGGGGGAGACAGGGACGGGAAAGACGACCCTCCTGAACGCGCTCGACGCGAAGGTCGGGCGGAGGCTCCGGCGCCTCTACATCGAAGACGCGGTGGAGACTCGGGACATGCTGGCCGAGGGGTACCACCAGATGAAAGTCAAGGTCGACCCTTTCGAGCGCGGGGCCGGGGCTGGGAGGACAAAGGAGTCCGAGATAGTCAAGGCCCTCCACAGGTCCCCCGACATCGTCATACTGAGCGAGATCCAGTCGGAAGAGCACAGCAGGGCGTTCTTCCAGGCGCTGGCGTCAGGGGCAAGAGGGATCCAGACGTTCCACGCTTCCACCGTGGAACAGGCGGTCAGGAGGTGGGTCAACCTGCACCACATCGCGGAACAGAGCCTCCTCGACCTCGGCGTCCTGGTGCAGATGGCTAGACCAGACAGGCTCAGGCAGGAGAGGTACGTCAAGCGCGTCTGCGCCGTCGCGCCCGAGGGCGAGACGCCCAGGATCGTGGAGGTGTTCGCCAGAGACCGAGAGGACAGGCTGAGGCGCATGGCCGGACCTTCCTGGCCGGTCCTCCCTCAGGGGGTCGAAGGGGAGGCGCTCCGGGAGCGCGTCGAGGCAGCGCTCCGGGACATCGGGTCCGAACCAAGGATGCCATGAGGTTCGCGTCTCTCGAGCACTACGGCCTCTCCGCCTGGAGGGTGGCAGCGTGCGGGGTCGCCCTGGCCTCGGCGGCCTGGCTCGCAACGGGGTTCGCGGTGGGAAGCGTCCTCGGAGGGGCGAAGTCCCCGCTCCTCTACGCCGTCGCCGCGCTCGTGTTCTACGCTGTCGTGTCGGCTCCCAGGAGGATGATGGACAGAGAGAGGGCGAGCCAGGCGAGGGAGGCGGTCCCGCTCTCCTGCGCGATAGGGGCGCTCCTCGAGGTCACGCGGTCGAGCGCCAAGACCCTCGTCATGCTGACCCCCGGGGAAGAGACGATCGCCGCGCACGTCAGGGGTGCGGCGAGGGCGACCCTGCTCGGAGAGGACGTGGGGGCGTCGGTGGAACGCGCGGCGAGAGCCCTCGCCGCCTACTCCGCGGCAGGCGCCCTCAGGATGATCGGGGGGAACCGTGCGGGGTCGGCGAACCAGGACGATGAAGAGGTCAGGGGGCTGGAGCTCTCCTCGGAGCTAGGGAAGGAGACCAAGCTCCCTATGCTCATGACGGCGTGCTTTTTCTCCCCGATACTGCTCGTCCTCTATGCCGTCTTCGCTCACCTTTACAGCTGGGGGAGCCTGGCCGAGCTCACCGCGCTGGAGTTCGTCGTCCTCGACGTGGCGTTCTATTTCACTGCCATAGGCGGAGACGGAAGGTGAAGTCCGACCTCCCGGCGCTCCTGGCCCTCCGGAGGGTGCTCCAGTCCGCGGCCGACGGCGAGGGGATCGCGAGGTCCGTCGTCGAGGAGATGCGCGACCTCTCCCCGGCAGGAGCCTTGGCCGCCAGGAAGGTGCTGCTGGGGAACCCCCCGCCCGTCGCCCTCGGTCCGCTGCGAGACGAGTCTGGGGAAGAGGTGGCGACGCTCGCGTCGCTCATAGCCTCCGCCGCCAGGAGCAGCGTCCCAGCGGTAGGGAAGAGCGGAGGCGCCTTGGCGGCGACCCTTGAGCGCTGGGTGAAAGCGCGAGAGAGCAGGGTGCTCGAGCAGAAGGTGATGAGGTTCCGGAGCCTCATGACGTCGGCGATCCTCGGAGCCGTGACCGGCTTGCTGGCGGCCCTGGGCCCCGTGGTAGGGAGCATCCAGTTCTCAGCCCCTCCGATAGGCCACGGGGGGCTGGTCTATGGCGCGGCTGCCATGACCGCCGTGAGCTCCGGGATGCTGGGGGCGTACATGTCAGGGAGGGGATTCTACGTGAACGTCGCCCTTTCCCTCTGCGCCTTCGCCCTGGTGAACTCCCTCGCATCCCCCCTGGGGAGCCTGTCCCCTCTCGGGGCGTAGCGCGTTAAATAGCGTCGGCCGCCTGTGGGGTCATGGGGATCGTCCGTAGGCTCAGGGTGAGCAGGAGAGGGGCCCAGCTGATTGAAGAGGCTCTCCTGCTTTCCGTCGCCCTCGTGGTCCTTTCCCTCCTGGTCGGAGGGATAGAGTCCATCCTGAAACAGAGCGCCGCGTACAGCTCCAGCGTCTGGAACTCCATAACGAGCTCCTTCAACGGCATCTTCGGGTCGCTCTTCCACTGGTGAGGAAGCGTTGGGACAGGCGAGCGAGCTTGCGGCGCAGATTGCGTGGAAGCTGAAGCCCCAGTCGGCCCTGGGGATCGACGACCTGCGGATGGGAGACGGGAAGTACGTCCTGTCGTCCGACGGCTCGAAGGCGAGGGGAATCGCCTTCTTCAGGGTCGGGGTCCCGGACGTGGCGGACGAGCGCCGGATGGACTACTCGGCAGCGCTCAAGACCGCCCTGCAGCAGCAGAGGATGAAGGGTCTCTTCGAAGGGCTGCGCCGGGCAGGGCTACCTTTCGCGTACGTCATGCTGATGAGCGAAGCGGAGCCGGACGGAGCGGCTGCTCCACTGCTCGAGTTCGACCTTGTGGTCGGGACCTGGGTCGACTGCAAGAAGAAGGAGGACCCCGGGGCCGTCCTGGAGCAGCGCGCGAGCATACTCTCAGCCGCAGTGAGCGTCGCGCTCCCGAACGCCAGGGTCGAACGGCTCGTGAGGAAGGAGCTCGCGGGGTTCATGAGGTCCATGCTCCTCCCCGGAGGGAGGCCGGCGCTGCAGAAGGCGTCTGCGGCCGCCGCCGGGGCCCTCTGCACGTTCGAGGAGATGTCTCCCCTCTCCGGGAGCCTCGACAGCGCTCCCGACTTCTACGTCCCCAACGCGTCGGAGTCAGGCGCGGACGGCATCGTCCTAGGGGCCGTGAGGTCTGGAGGGCGCGAATACCACGACTTCAGGCTCCAGCTGGACGACCTTCGGAGGCACGTGAGCGTCCTCGGGATGACGGGCTCGGGGAAGTCGACCACGGCCGCCGCCATAGTGAAGCAGGCCGTCGAGGAGGGGCTCCCCGTCATGGTCCTGGACTGGCACGACGAATACGGAAAGCTGGTCGCGGACGCAGGCGGGAAGGTCGTGGCGCCTGGCACGGACGATTTCTCGATCAACCCCCTCGAGGTGGGGCCGGGGGCGGACCCGGCGGAGCACGTAGCCATGGTGTCCGACATTTTTTCCGACATCTACCACTTCAGCCACCCCCAGGCCTACATGTTCCGCAACGCGCTCCAGAAGCGGCTTGGCGAGACTTCGGCGGACGAGGTCCCTACGATCTCGGCGCTGGTCAAGACCATCGAGGCCTATCCGCTCAGGTCGGCTTACGACAACGAGACGAAGGTGGCGTTGCTCAGGAGGCTCGTCCCCCTCACCCAAGGGCAGTCGGGGAAGGCGCTCGGAGGCTCGGGCCCTCTGAAGCTCGAGGAGCTCCTGAGCACAGCCGTCTGCGTCGAGCTCGGGCACATGAGGGACATCCAGTCCAGGGCCGTCTTCTCTGACGTGATGCTGAAGATGGTCTACGAGGAGAAGGTGAAGCGGAAAGGGAGCCTGGACCACCTCACCGTGGTCGAAGAGGCGAGGAACATAGCGCCCGCGAGGCGGGCGGAGGACCCTCCTTCGGTCGGGGAGAGGATGGTCTCGGAGCTGCGGAAGTTCGGGGAGGCGATGATGTTCGTCGCGCAGTTCCCCAGCCACGTGGCAGCCGAGGTCGTGAAGAACTCCGGGACGAAGGTCGTGCACAGGCTGGCATGGCCCGACGACGTGTCGCTGATCGGAGACTCGCTCGGGCTGAACCAGAAGCAGCGGGAGCATCTTACGCGGCTAAAGGCAGGGGAGGCGGTCGTGGGCCTCGCACGGATCCAGAGCGCCATCCTGGTCCAGGTCAGGCCTGACTTCCAGGCCCCTGAAAACGGGGAGTTCCCCTGACCCGGCTTGGTTCGCGTCGGCAGCGCAAGGCAGGGCGGAAGGCGCTCGGAGCTTAGCACGCTGGGGCTGACTTGCCCTGTCCCCGGCGCCGACCTTCGCCGACACGGAGCTCAAACGTCCGTGACGCAGTTGCGGACTTGTGTCCAGCCCGAGCGCTTTGGGGAGGCGGAAGTACCTCAGGTCGCGTGCTTCCTGCGGAAACCCTCCCCCACCCCGCGGCGCACCCTCGGTAGGGACCCGCCCTTCCTTCCGGAGACTACTATCGACAATCCCGCATCCCAGTCGCAAGCGGCGTGCCGCCGAAGCCATTGGTCTCGCGAGTGGGTCAGCCTTATCAGCTCGCTGTATTCCTCTGGAGACAGATGTGCCGCGCCGATTCTCAGCTGGCGTTCCGATAGCGCGCTCTCGATGATCCGTCGTTCCGTACGAGTCGTCCGATAATCGTCAGGTGAGCGTCCATACCCCCAAGCGTTGAAACGGATCTGGCTGAGACGAAGATGATGCAGTAGGCCCATGAAAGACGAGGCGGGCCACCGCGGACTTCCGATTCCTGAGGGTGGGCCAGACAGGCGCAATCGCTCCGCCTTTTGAGTGAGCTGGTGAAACCTTCTAGAACCTGTGAAGCTGTCGGAAACCTCGAGCGAGTCGACCCCCGTAAACCCCATTCCCCATGGGCCGCTCACCGCCTCGCCCAAGCTCACCGTCCCTCCGGGACGGCAGACGCGGATCATCTCACGGACTGCCTTTTCTGGGTCCGTGAGCACGCCGACGCTCGTGTAACTTACAACCGCATCGAATGCTTCCTTCTCAAATGGAAGGTTATAGGCGTCCCCCACCCGAAACGAGACGTTGGAGATTTGTGCCCTTATCGCCTTCCGCGCTGCATGGCGGATGAACGCATTCTCCAGGTCAATGCCGGTGACGTGCCCCGGGGCCAATCCCTCGGAGAAGTATAACGCCATCGTCCCAGGCCCGCAACCAACTTCAAGGACTTCCATTCCTCGAGTCAGCCCAAAGTAGTCGAGGAGGACAGGAAGTAGCTCCGGACGAAAGCGCATGGCCCGAGACTGTTCCAAGTCCCTGATGGTTTGGATCTCGGTCCAACGACGAGGAGAGTTGTCCATCTCCCAATCGACCACAGCCTGCCTGTTATTTGGACGTATCAGCCCAAGCAAGGCTTCATCACCCTGCTAGCTGCGGCGGTTCTGTTGATCTAGCACCGTGACGGGCCTAGACATAGTGAGTTGCAAGCGCCCGACTCGGGGTGAGTCCCTTGGGTTCTTGAAGAAGACAACTGATAGGACAGGACGGACAGGACAAGGTCTGATTTGGTACCTGAAAGACAGGGAGGAAAGGTAGGCGCGCCTTTTTCGCTGCGGGGCGTCGGTGGGCTACCTAATCCACTTCAAAGTGACGCCGTCGATTCCCCGAAAATGTGGATCGTCTGTATAACAGGGAACATTGAGGATTCTGGCCGTGGAGGCCATTAGGCTGTCGGCAAAAGGGACGCCGTGTTTGTGCTTGATAAGAGCAGCCTGAGTCGCTACTTCTTTGTCGACGTCGACGAGCCTGAAATCCCTTGCTAGGGAATTTGCCCTAAGTTCGGCTACATCCCTGCCCTCCTTCTCCAAGGTCAGCTTGTATATCTCCGAAAGGGCCGCGGTTGAAAGGTAGTTGGGCTTCGAGCGCAGGAGAGCCCTCCTCACTTTCTCCCTTGTATCGGCCTCGTCGGCGTAGAAGAGCTCTATCAGGAATCTCGTATCGTAGGAGCTGCCTTTCACTCTTCCTCGGCTCTCATTTGGTCCAGCAGCCTCTTCATCTCCTCGACGGAAGCCCGCTTGGATCCTGAGCCTATCAACTCAAGCGTGCCCGTCGCCTTCCGGAACAATATCCCCTTCCCGGTATCTTCGACCTGCAACCTCGTCCCCTCGTAGATTCCATACTTCTCTCTCAGCTTCACCGGCACGGTCGTCTGGCCCTTGCGCGTTACCACCACTTCTTCGGTCATACTAGGTTCGAGTAGTATATGGTTGTAGTACTACTTAAGCCTCCCCGTTCCAACTTTCGTAGATTTCGAGGTTCGAATCGTGGGATAAGTCATCCCTGACTACGTCGTCGAAACCGAACCCATCCCGAGCCAATTCGCCACGGGCACGGACGGGAGTCGGACCCTTGTCTGGCAGGTGGTCCAGATATCAGCGCCATTTTCGTGACCGAAATGGCACAACCAGCCTGCCGATGCTGGCGCAGGCCAGGCGGGAGGACGTTCAGGACGGCGAAAGCAGCGCCCTGAGCTTCGGTCCGGAGTCGTAGTTCAGGGTCCAGTCGACCCTCGTTCCGCGCGGCGTGCCCCCGAAGGCCTCCACGACGGCCTCTGCGGCCTCTGACGGGGCTGCGTGGGTGGTGTCCACCTCCGACGTCTTCTTCGCCCCGAAAGCGGCGAAAGCCTCGGAAGACACGAGCCCGATGAGCTCAGCTTCCAGGTTGTCCGACAGCTTGGGCGCGGGATATCCCCTCCGGGTCAGCCTCTGTTTCAGCACCCCAGGCTCGCACCTGAGGACCACGACGGACACGACCGACCGCGCGTCGACCGCGTGAGGGAGCAGGTGGCCGTAGATCACCGCTGGGAGTTCTATCCCCCCTGAGACCCTCGCTCGAAGCGCTTCCGTGTCGACTGACAGGTCGTCACCGCTGCCTGCCGCGAGGTCGTATGAGCGGGCGAGGTCGTTCAAACCGTGGACAGGGAGCCCTAGCTTCTTCGCCACGAGCGGAGCGACTGATTTCTTGCCTGTCCCGGGGGTCCCAGTTATCCCGAAGACCCCGCCGGCGGCGCTAGACAGCCTGGGCCTGGGCAGCCTTCAGCTTCGCCTTCCAGTGGGACCTGAACTTCGCCAGCTTCGGGGCTATCACAGCCTGGCAGTACGGCTTGGAGGGGTTCCGCCTGAAGTACTCCCTGTGGTAGTCTTCAGCCGGGTAGAAGGCCGCGAGGGGGGCCACTTCGGTGATCACGGGGTTCCTGAAGACTCCCTCCCTGGTGAGCTCGGCGATAGTCTCGTCGGCTTCCTTCTTCTGCCTGGCGTCAGAGTAGAAGATGACGGACCTGTACTGCGTCCCTACGTCGGCCCCCTGCCTGTTGAGGGTGGTGGGGTCGTGGGTAGAGAAGAAGACCTCGAGGAGCTCGCGGTAGGAAATGGCAGAGGGGTCGAAGGTGATCTGCGCCACTTCTGCGTGGCCGGTGACGTCGGTGCAGACCTCGTCATAGGTCGGGTTGGGGACGGTCCCTCCCGCATAGCCTGGGAGCACTCTGATGACCCCCTGGAGCTCTGAGAACACCGCTTCGGAGCACCAGAAGCAACCGCTCCCGAAGGTGGCCGTCTCAGTGCCAGGCAATGTAGTTTGAGTGGTCTCGCCTGCATTAAAGCTTGCAGGTAGCGCCGCCGGCTATCCTCAGGGCGCCGCCGTTGAGGTCGATCACGGCCGCCCTCATCCCGTCCCAAACCGGAACCGGCCAGGGGAGTTTCGCATGCAACCTCGGCCCCTCGGCGGCGGTGATCCTCGCGGGCGCCATCTCTCCAGGGAGCTGGAGGTGGAGGTCCCGCGGCGCCACCTCCGACTTGTAGAAGGAGGACTTCGCGAACTCCAGGGTGACCTCGTCTGCGAGGGTGAGAGACCCGTCGTCGAGCCAGTGGCATCTGTCCAGGTCTTTGGGCTCGACCCCCCTCAGGGAGAGCCCCACCCTTATCCCCCTGCCGGCGGAGTCGAAGTCGACGTCGTTCACCTGGATCCCCTTGACGTCGGCCCTCAGCCCGGCCGGCCCCGGCACAAGACGGAGCTGATCGTGGATCGAAACCTCCCCTGAAAGGACGAACCCCAGGGCCACGGTCCCGACCCCCTTTACGGTGAACGCCCTGTCCATGTAGATGAGGGTCCCCGACCGAGGGAAGTCCCTCCTCGCGGATGCCCGGCCTAGGTCTATGGCCGCAGAGGAGGTCTGGCGCTCCTCGACGTCGAACCCCGCTACGGCAGTGCCCCGCAGAGCGGACCTAGCCGCCTCGGGGGTGGAAGAGCCGTCGAAGAGCTCCAGGGTCCCTCTGAGACCGAAGGCCGCGACCAGGAGGGCGAGCTCCCCGTCTGGGGCCGTCAGCCTCCCGGACTTCGGGTAGAGGTAGAGGGCGTGGTCCACCATCGAGGCTATGCGCGAGTAGCCCTGGACCTTTTCGGGGAAGTCGGTAGCATCGAGCAGAGAGTAGCGCCTTCCGCCTTCCGTGCGCGTGTAGACGGCCATCCCCTCTGCTTCGCTCTTCTTCGCCACAGCCGCGGCGAAGGCGGACTTGGTCTCCGCGTCCGACCCGAAGATTCCGACCGCGACCCCTTCCATCTGGATCACTTGTGCGCCTCGGGGGCAGCAGTTGGTGCCTCTGCACCGGGAGCGATGGGAGGGGTGGGCCGGTTAGCGAACTGGTGCACCGCGACCGCGAAAACGGCGAACAGGGGGATGAGGAGGAGGTCGTTGACCGCGACCAGAGCCTCCGCGAACCAGAAAGCGGAGAACGTGAGGAGCAGGCCCGAGACCACCACCTTCATGTTCGCCTGTTTGATCTTCCTGACCTGGGACCTGAGGACGAAGGTGGCCACCGCAACCACGGCTACGCCGGCTACGAACCCGACGGTCGCGGACCCGAAGTTCTCTGGTATGAGGCCCACCAGCACGATGGACGCTTCGAACGCCTCCACCGCCCCCACTGAGAAGCCGGTGTACATCAGCCCCTTCTCGAAGGCCTCGGTCGGGAACCCGGTCGTCCTGCTCCTGACGACAGAACGCCTGGCGGACCTTGCGAGTCTCTGCCCGAAGTAAAGCAGCAGGACGGCCCCGACCAGCCTGACGAAGAGGAGGGGGAGGTACGAGACCAAGTCCCCCACCAGGAAGGTGGGGAGGAACACCACCGCGGTCCCGGCGGCCACGTAGAGGAAGGCGGCATACCTTCCAGACTCCGCGAAGAGGGCAAGCCCCACCGCGGCGGCTTCTGCGAGCTCGAGCATGGTGATTCCCAGGGCGGCCAGGAGGATGCCAGGGTCGATGCTCAAGCTAGCACTCCGCTGGCGGGAGGGTTCCCTTTCTCGGCGACAGAAAGGGTAGAGAGTCCCGACGTCCGGTGGCCGGCGCTTCCAGCCGGTTCGAGGGCTTCTCCTTCCGGAGCCGCGAGCCTCGTACCCCAGGATACCGGATGCGCCCTGGCGAAGCCTGCGGGACCGCGCCCGTGATTTTCAACAGTCTCCCTGAAGCAGGCCTCTAGTTATCCATTCCCCGCTCCGCCAGATTCTAGGGTACTTTCGGACGCCCTCCGAAGAGACGGGACGCCGCAGGGAGGGTCACTTCGGCTCGACCATTCAGCAGCCATCGGAGTCCGTGCGCCAGGTTCGGACGGCGCGGCAGCCTGCTGTCCCGAAGTTCAGACGAAGGAGGCTGAGAGCATGTTTATCACACCCCTGCAGGAAGTTGGAGAAGAGCTGAGCGCACGAATTGGCGGTGTTGACCGTTGACAAAGCAATCTTGATCATTTCCGTCACCGCCATCATAATCGTCCTGGCATACATCTTCCGCTTCGGAGCGCTGTTCCGACCAAAACAGACCGGCGCAGGAACAGATTCAACCCCGGAGGCCGGCAGGGCAAGCACCCTTCTGACCCGGCCTGGCGCCCGCCTCGTTATAGGAGCAGGAAGAGCTGTTTCGGATGCCGACACGACGGTCCGGCTAAAGAACGGGATGTAGCTTGATCGACACCGATGGCCTAACGAAGAAGTTCGGCGACAGCACCGCCGTCGACTCGGTTACCCTGCACGTAGACGAAGGGGAGGTGTTCGGGTTCCTGGGTCCTAACGGCGCGGGCAAGACCACCACTGTCAGGATGCTGACGTGCCTCGTTTCCAAGAGCTCCGGCAGCGCCACCGTGGGGGGTTACGAGATCGCGAAAACCGCGGACCAGCCGAAGATAAGGAAGATGGTGGGCCTCCTCACGGAGAACGTAGGCCTGTACGAAGAGTTGAGCGCCTACGACAACCTGGACTTCTACGGCCGGTACTACAAGATCGGGGAACAGCAGAGGAAGGAGAGGATCAGGTATCTCCTGGAGATGCTGGGGCTCTGGGACAAGAGAGGCGCCGCAGCAGGGACGTTCTCGAAGGGGATGAAACAAAAGCTGGCGATCGCGAGGGCCCTCGTCCACGACCCTGAAATCCTGTTCTTGGACGAGCCGACGGCCAGCCTGGATCCGGAGGCCGCGAAGACCGTCAGAGACTTCGTCCTTGAGCTGAAGAAGGAAAAGAGGACGATCTTCCTGAACACCCACCTCCTGGACGAAGCGGAAAGGATCTGCGACCGGGTCGCCATCCTCAAGACGAGACTGGTGGCCACCGGGAGCCCGCAGGAGCTCAGGCGCTCGCTTACAGGCAGGAAGGTGAAGGTCCAGCTTCAACGCGTCGATGACGCGATGGTTTCCGCTGTGAGCAGTATGGGGTACGAGGTCGGAGAGGTGACAGACGACAGCTTCGTGGTCGGCCTGAATGAACCAGAGACGGAGAACCCTGAGATAATTAGGTCGGTCCAGAGCGCCGGAGGAAAGGTGGTCTTCGTCACAGAGGTGGGGTCCAGTCTGGAGGACGTCTACCTCAAGCTGGTGAAGGGAGAGTAGACGCTCGTGGACTTGCAGAACGCCTGGAATGTAGCCCTGAAGGATTTCAAGACATACTCGAGAAAGCCTTCTGTCATCTATGCGACGGTCGCCCTCCCCCTGATAGTCGGAGTCGGCTTTCCGCTCATCATCAACTACTCGCTCCACCGGACCGTCAAGGGACTGAGCGCAGCAGCCGCCCCCGGGCTCATGAACTCGTTTTCCATCTGGTTCCTGGTCGGGGCGGCGATCATCCCGACCGCTCTCGCTTCCTACAGCCTCGTAGGAGAAAAGGTGCAGAAGAGCCTCGAGCCGATGCTCGCCACCCCCATGACAGACGGGGACATCCTGCTCGGCAAGACACTGTCTTCTTTCCTCCTCCCTGTCGCGGCGCTCTACGCCGGCTCCATATCCTACATGGCGCTCATGGACTATTTCACCCACGGCGTGCTGGGGCGTTACTATTACCCTAACTGGGACATCGGAGCGATACTCCTCGCGGCGCCTTTCGCCGCCCTGCTCAGCGTGGAGGCGAACGTCGTCATCTCCTCCAGGATGACCGACGTGCGGAGCGCGCAGCAGTCCGGAGCGCTCATCATGCTGCCCTTCGTAGGGCTCTACCTCGTGTCAGAACTCGGATTCTTCACGCTGAGTGACACCAACCTGGTCATCCTGGCCGGAGTCCTCGCGGCCGTCAGCGTCGCCATGTTCTTCGTGGCAAAGGCGACATTCCAGAGGGAAGAGATACTCACCAGATGGAGATGAAGGAAGCAGGCGCCGCGTCTGACACATGGCAGACGGCAGCCCCTGCGAGCCGCACGGTGAGGCACCCGGCCCACCCGACGCGGCTGCCCCTTTGTAAAGAAGGATTCAGGCACAGTCTTTAAGGCGAGCAACCCATCGAAGCGGTGCCGGTTAGAGACGTGGAGCGACCTCGGCGTAAGGGGGTGAAGTGAGCTTACGGGTTACCTGGAGGGGGCGCGAGGAGACGAGGAGGGGGAAGGCGCGAGGACGGTGAGCTCTAAGAGCGCAGCTTCCGCGAGAGGACGCGCGGAACCCCTCAGGAAGAGGGACACCCCGGTCGAAGCCCAGGCACCTAACGCGCAAAGGGCATTCAGGCTCCTCTCCAACCCGGCCAACGCACTCATCCTTTCGGCCCTGATGGGGGCGGAGTCTTACCCCCGCCAAATCGCTCAGAAACTGGGAATGCGGGAGTCCCACGTGTCGGAGCGCCTCAGAGCCCTCGAGGAGCTGGGCTTCGTGAAGAGCCGTTGGACAAGGGCGAGAAGCCCTCAGAAGAACGTCAAGACGTACTCTGCGACCGTACGTTCGCTCAGGATAGGCCTCGATGCTGGCGGGGTGAGGCTGGAGGCGGCCGGAGAAGGGGCGGGAGGGACGATCGAGCTTGAACAGCCGATGTACAGCGTGACAGTCCCAAGGTTCTCTACGTTCGTCGGACGTGAGAGGGAGCTCCGCGCCCTGAAGGACAAAGCGGCCGGGCTGACCGTGGTGACCGGGATAGCAGGCATCGGAAAGACAGCCCTCGTGTCGAAGTACGCCCAGGACTGGACCTCCGCGGGGCGCGGCTTACGCGGCGTCTTCTGGCACGACCTGCGGGAGTCGGACAGCCTCAGGTACGTGCTGGCCAAGCTTGGGAGGTTCATGGATGGGAAGGGGACAGGGCGGCTTTCACGTCTCATCCAGTCCGGAGCATCAGAAGAAGGCACCCTGATAGACGCCGCCGCGCGCGAACTCCGCAAAGGGCGGTCCCTAATCGTGTTCGACGACTACCACTTCTGCAGGGACAGCGGCGTGACGCGCCTAATCCGGCGGCTCGCCGACTCGGCCGTGACTAGGACCGTTGTCGTGTCGAGGGCGCGGCCCACCGAGCTATACGTCGGGAGCGGCATCGTGCATGAGCTCCGCCTGAGCGGCCACAGCGAAGCAGATGCCAGGAAGCTCTTCGAGGAGAACGGGGTACACCTGGAGAGCAGCGAGGTCGCGCGCATCAACGCGGCGCTCAAGGGGCACTCCCTCGCCCTGACCCTCGCCTGCAGCTCCGTAGGAGCCATGGGGAGGGACAAGGCGATTGAAGCGGCCCTATCCACGGTGCGGGACCACGTATTGTTCTGGATAGAGAACGTTTTGGAGGAGCAGGAGCTTGGAACCTTGGAGAGCCTTTCAGTGCTGAGGGGGCCCTTCCCACTGGAAGCGGCCCGGGCGGTAGGGCCGAGCGGGTCGAGGGACGAGGTGCTGCTGCACAGGATGGCCGCCCTCGAAAGGGCAGGGGTGGTGACGAGGACGGGGAACAGCTTCGCCGTCCACGACCTCGTAAGGCAGGTGGCGGGCCAGCTCCTGGGTTCGTCTGCCGCTGCGCACGCGAGGGCAGCCGCGTACTACGAGGCCGAGGGTGAGAGGCGTTCGTCGCTCGAAGCCATCTACCACTACGTCAAAGCAGGGCAGACAGAAGCGGTCGTAGGCAAGTACCTCGGCAATGACGAATTCACAAAGATAGTTGACGAGGGATACGCGGAGCCCCTGCTGCGACTTTGCGAGGAGCTTCTCACCAGCACCGCGCAGTCGCACGAAGGGGAAGGCAGGGTCACGGGATGGCTCAAGATCGTCAGGGCATACCTGCTCTGGAGGACCCAGGCGTCGTACTCGCTCGCTCTGAGGAGCGCCAGGAGCGCCGGGGCCATCGGCAAGCAGTGCGGAGACCAGGTCCTTGTAGCCGCGTCATTCCTGAACGAGGCGCACGTGCTGTCGTCCCTTGGGAACAACCGGGGCGCGGAACGGGCGTGCAGGAGCGGCCTCAGGGTTCCCGGCATCGAGACAGAAGATCCGGCCGGGGCCGCTTACCTGAAGGAGACGATGGCAGACCTGATGGCGACCGAAGGGAAGTTCGAGGAGGCGATACGCTTCGGCTCGTCTGCGGTTAGCTTTTTCCAGAGGATAGGGGACCAGAGGAACCTCGCAGGCTCCATGGGGGGCCTGGCCGTCTACCACTACATGAAGGGGGACATCGGAGGGGCCGTCTCGTTGCTGACGAGGGCTCGCGCGGAAGTGCCGCCAGGGAACAAGGTGATGGCCGAGTTCGTAGAAGAAGCGAGCGGGCTCGTGATGGAAAGGGCGGGAAAGAAGATGGAAGCGCTCCTCCACCTCAACCGGGGGATACGTCTCGCGAAGGAGTCAGGGAACCGGCACGCCTTGCTCGAAGTGCAATCTGAACGGATTTTGCTGAGGTGCAAACTCGGCGACCTCGCCAGGGCGAGAAAAGAGATGGGAGAGGCCCTGGAGCTGAGGCGGTCGACAGAGCGAAGGTACTCCCTTGGGGTTCTGGAGCTTGCAGGCGCCGGCATCGCTCTGGCGGAGGGGAATGACGACGAGTGCAGGGCCCACCTCAGGAAGGCAGGCATGCTGCTTTCCGACGATGCCGTGTCGAGGGGGAGGGTCGCGTGGTGGAGAGGCGTTGCCGACGCGAAGGAAGGGCACCAGTCTTCCTCCAGGAGACGCCTCACCGGGGCGGAGAAGCTGTTCGAAGGCGTGGGCGCAGACGGCTACGCCAGGCAGGTGGCCTTGGTGAGAGCCAAAGTGAACGGGTCGCCCCCGAGAAGTGCCAGCGAGGCGCTGGCGCTCGTCTGGTGACGCCGGCCCGCTAGTGGAACCCCGCGGACACCATCGCGGCGAGGGTCAGCAGCATCAGCACGAGCTCGACCGTGGACGCCAGGCCGAGAGACCTCTGAGCGCTCGCGAGGCCGTCCCTGGGGGCGCCGTTCTGAACCAGCGCCGTGAGCCGCCTGCCCGCAGGCACGAGGGCCACGAGCGCGAAGAGATAGGTCGACAGGCCGAGGACTCCCCCCGCCGCCACGGCCAGACTCCACCAATCAAGGACGAACGGTCCATCCCAGGACATCGCCACGTACAGAGCAGCGCCGGAGGCAAGTAGCATAGGCACCACCGTGTTGAGGAACCTCTCCATCTTCGGGAAAAACCGAGTCACGAACTCTGAGCTGGACTGGGGAGAGAGGGCGGAGACGACCGGGCCCAGGACAGCGAAGAAAAGGACGGCGGAGCCTATCCAGATGGCGGCGAACAATATGTGGAACCATGCGATGAAGGCTATGAGGAGGGAGTCCAACAGTCACCCTTTCCGCCTACGGCCGGACCCCTCTGGCACCAAGCCGAGAGATTCGACGAAGCGCCTGACAGCGTCGTCAACCACCTCGTCCCTGCCTGCGTAGCCGAGCCTCCCAGCTATCTCGTCGAGGGTGCTGACATATGTGTGGCGTATCTTTACCTTGACGAACTGGTCTGCCTTCAAATCGTCAGTGCCACCAAGCCCTCTTTCTGCTGACCATGAGCACTCCAGCTACAACGGCTAGAAGGACGACCGCCAAGGCGATCTCGGCATACTCCATGGCTGTGGCCTGTGGGGAGGCTGCATACACGGAAGTCGTCGATGCCGTGGTCGTGGTAGTGAGCGGCGGTGGTTCTGGAGTTGTCGCTGTTGAAGAAGTTGTTGTCGTGGTGGTAGACGAAGCTGCCGTAGTGAATGAAGTCGTTGTGGCGGATGAAGTCGTCGTAGTGGTAGTGGTTGAAGTCGTCGTAGTGGTAGTCGTGGTTGAAGGTGTGACGGTGAGCGTGAATGCAGCCGTCTCAGTGCTGCTTCCACCGCTCGCGGTCACCGTGATGGAGTATGTGCCTGCGGGGGTTGTGGAAGAGGTGGGGATGGACAGAGTGGAAGTGCAACTCGGGGTGCAGGAGGTCAGAGAGAATGTACCAGGAGCCTCCGATGGAAGGCCCGAGGCTGATAAGCTGACTGGCTGGGTGGAGCCTGAAATGAGCGAGACGGTGACCGTTGCGGTGGCTGTGCCGCCCTGGGTCACGCTCTCAGATGAAGGAGAGACAGAGAGCGAGAAGGCGAATGCGACAGGCGAGGGCGGGGTGGACGGAGGCTGCGCAGCGGCGAACGGGGTGCCTCCGAGCTCAGAAACGCCCACTGAACCGCAGAGTGTGTCAGGCGAAGCGAACGTGGGACCGGAAGCCTCGACCCATGCCCCTTCGCCGACGGAGTAGTAGTAGAGCAGATCAGACGACGAGACCCCTGACAGGGTGAAGCAGACCGTGGCGCTCCCTGCAGAGGCGCCGACCACGCCTACGTCGAAGTAACCAATCGCTGTTGTTCCCGTTTGTGCGGAGAGGCTGGTCGTGCCAGGCGGCGTGGCGACGTAATCGAAGGTGTCGACGCCGACCGAAGCCCCCGGCGCGATTCCTGTAAGGACGACGTTAATCCCGTTGGAGAGGGCGCTGTCTGCTGAAGCCGCGCCAGTGCCGTTCGCGACGGCCGTGACGAATAGCTCTGTGAGGGGGGACGGCTGGACCACGTAGAGCGTTCTAGTCAGCGTCTTGATGACGTTCATGCCGTCTGTGAACGTGGCCTCGACGACCCAGGTGCCGTTCTGGCTCGGGGTGAAAGTGGACGATGCGCCTGAGGACGAGAGCGCGGTTAGAGAGGAGCTGACTGGCTGACCTGCCGGCGAGAGCCACGTGAACTGGACGTCCTTGGAGAGAGGGTCGTTCGTAGTCGCAGTGGCGTTGAGCGGCTCGCCTGGGGCGACGTCGGTGGCGTCCGTGGTCAGGGTGTACGTCAGGGGGGCAATTCCTGCTTCGGCCCGGAACGCCGAGCCCATGGTCATGTTAGCGTAGTTCTCCACACTAGGCGAGACCAGGACCGTGTAGTTGACCCCCTGCAAGAGAGGAGAGGACGGGACGAATATCGCCTCGCTCGTCAACGGCACACCCCCGGGCGAGAGCTGGGAAGACACAGGGAAGATGGTCCCGGTCACGTTCTGGCCTCCGTTGGAGGAGATTGCTATCGTCGTGCCGTTGAGGGTCGACGCGCGCATCAGTTGGTCGAAAGAGAGCTCGATGAAAGAGCCCGTAGAGTTTGAGAACACCGAGACGCCTGAGACTGAGGGGGGCGACGAAGGCGACAGGTCTATGTCGACACCTGTGGCTGGTGGCGGGACGTAGACCACTATGCTGCTGGCGGTGGAATAGCCTGGGGCTTGGACAACTACCATGTACCTGCCGGCGGGCACGAACCAGGCGTATCTACCCCCTTGGTCAGTCTCCTGTGGGTTGAGCTGGCCGAACCCCGACGCAGCCCAAGGCACCCACTGGCTGGTGGTGGAGTTGTACTGGAGGACAATGACCGTGGCGTTGGCGACCGGGTTGGTGAGGAGGCCTGCATAAACCACACCGCTGGGGTCGTACTCTTGATTCACGTTGGAGACCGGGTGGGTACCGCAGTTGATATCGCCGCCTAGTGTTGAGATGTCGTTTTGAACCTGGTTGACAATGGAGTTGAGATAATCGTTGCCTACGGCGACTACCTTCCCCGTGACTGCGCTCACCAGGAAGTCGAAGGGGGCCGTCGCCATGTTGTAGAGGTACTTCGCGCCCTCCGCCACGTCCACAAGATGCTCGTCTGCGAAGATTAGGTTGAGGTAAGCCTTCTGGCCTTCGCCCGGCTGCAGGTTCAAGAGCGCACACTGTGCAAGGTTGTTGAGTTCCTGATTCATGTTCTCCAGCGTGTAGAGGTTCTTCCCCGCGTCGTACAAAGAGACGAAGGTACTCAACGCGCTTTCAGACTTGTATACGAGTTCCGCCTTGTCTAGGGCGCTTGCTACCTTGATGGTTGTCGCTTCACCTCCAGAGCCGGCTCGGCACACTGCAGGGTAAGTCACGCAGAAGTCGTAGGCCTTGCTCAGGATCCCGCCATTGTAGGACCACATGAGCTTGAAGAGTGTGCCTATCGGGTCGACGACGCCTCCTGACGCGGCCAGGTCACTGGCTGCACCGACGACCTGCGCGTCGTTTGGTACGAAATACGAAATCTGCAGCAAGTTCACGGTGCTGTTCAACGCCGTCACCGACACGCTGAAGTTGTACACGGGGAGGCCGCTCGATAGAGCCTGGACGATCTGCGCCTGGGTGAGGTCCATCGAGTAGTTGGCCGTCAGACTCCCGGTTGAAGTCATCAAGAACGTCCCGTTGGGGAGAGAGATGGTCTCGGAGAAGCTCGTCGAGCTCTCCGACGTCAATGTTATGTTGAAGACGGGGATGCCTGACACCGATTGGTCTGGCGGCAGCTTCTCCGGGAGCGTCGGCGTAGGGAGAGTGCCGTTGTACTTCGGATAAGGCAGTTGAAGGTAAGTGACGCTTATCGTCCCATCCCATCCGCTTTCCCACCAGCTACCGCTAGGAACGTTGAACGACACGCTGTAAACTCCGTTGGAGCCGAGCGAGGCATTCCCGGAGACGGAGTGGCCGAGGTGCACCGCCACCCCAGTCACGTCGTTTGGCTCGTTGAAGTATAGGCTGAACGAGATCGGCTCGTATATCTCTATCACGTAGGGGAACTGCGCGACCTGGGTTGAGGGGTTCCAGCATACCAGCCTTCCATCAGACTGGTCCATGCACATCTTTGTCAGCTCTACCTGGCCGTCGACGTAACCGACTTCGATGGTCTTGGAATAAAGAACCGTCCCTCCGTTTGTGCTCGCTTCTGCGTGCAATTCGTTGGCGGACGAGTTCCCGACGTCAGGAAGCGAGAAGACCCCCTCCCAGTACCCCCCTGCAGGGACCAAGACGCTCCCGAGCACGGTCTGGTTGTCGTATACGGTGACGGTGCTGGCTTGCGGGGCCTGGCCCGACACGGACACGTTCAAGGAGGCGATCGATGAAGGCGCAAAGATGGTAACAGCGTTGGTCTGAACGTCGGCTGTCCCGATGAGCTCTCTCTGGACCTGGTTCTGGACGGAGTATGAAATGTAGACGCTCGAGCTGAGCTGAGTGGCGTTCAACGACTGCGAGAGCAGGAGCTCGTAGGAGACGATCCCCGATTCGCCTGCCGACAGTTCGCCGACCGGCACGTAGTAGTAGCTCCCGTTCTGGATGACTCCCTTCGCTTGCAGCAGGTTGAGCGCGATGCTTCCAGGGACGAGGGACGTCTGAGCAGGCACTTGGAGCTGCAGCGTGACATTTGCAAGGGTAGTCGTGGCTGTGCTGTTGTATGTCCCCCGAATCTCTACCACCCCCCCGGGTGCGCTCACAGATGGCAAGGAAGCAACGCCGTTGCCCTGCTTGCCCGTGAAATAGACGCCTGCGGAGAGCTCGACGTTTCCGAGGTTCGTTATCTGTGCCTGCGAGATGCTCACTTCAACGCTCCCGAAGAGCGTTTGCACCTGGCTATTCCTGCTGGATAGCTGGAACTCGAACTCCCCAGGCCCGGGCGGGGAGTATGATAGCGACGCACTCAAGTTGGAAATCGAGGTCACGTACAGAGCGAACCCAGTCGCGTTAACAGAATAGACGTTCGCTGACCAGCTTGAGACGGGCTCTTCAGGGGAGCCCGAGACGATTGTCGCCCTGACCAGGCCTTGTTGTGCCGCGTAGAGCGAGATAGTGGCGTTCCTTGAAGGGTTTAGCTGTGCCGAGTCGCAGACCAGAGGAAGACCGAACGAGTATCCGTTCCAGCAAGCTTTCACAACCTCCCCTGCATATCCGGCGAACTCGAACGGGTTCGAAGAGACGTCATACTCCTGCCCATTCGCGTCCGTGAGCGTCGGGTCTTTGCCCGCGTGGGCAGTCGTATAGCCGTAGACGAAAGGCAGGAACTGCGTCTGGTTGAGGTACTTCACAAACACATCGACGGCCACACTGCTGGGCCCGACTAAGGGTATGTTGAGGTCGAGGACGGTGGTCAGGCCTGGGGCGATGGTCGTATCTTCGAGGGACGAGGAGAGGAGCTGTGGCGAGGCGGCATAGGCTGTTGCTTGCCCCGAATAGAAAGCCGCGCTGTACCCTCCCGTCGCGTTGGTGAGCGCGCTGTCCGTAAGGGTCACGCCGTTGATCTGCTCGTCGATAGTGACGCGCGCGTCCGCGACGACCGTCCCGTTGCTGTAGGAGACAAGACCCTGGAGCGTGCCTGTGGGCAGAGGCTGCAGCTCTATGATGGGGGTGGTGCCGTTGACCGTGAACGACTCGGCGGCGGGGGTCTCATAGGGCAGGCCCGTCCCGTAAAGGTTGGTGGTGATTGTGAGGGTCGCACCTGACGGTGAAAGTACAGATGGCGTGAGGCCGCTGGAGTTGGTGGTGAGCAGCCCCGCGACTCCGCCAGTCCCCGAGAAGGTCAGCTGCACGCCTGCCACCGCGGTGCCCTGGGCGCCCGTGACCAAAGCGTGGGCACTCTGAATCTCGAATGAAACAGCGTTGCTTCCTGGAGCAAGAGTCACGGTCTTCGTTACGCAGAGACCGTCGACGCATGCTTGGACTGGTTCAGCCGAGCCCGAGGGAAGCCCTGTGAAAGCCAGCGTGCCTGTCCCCCCTGTGACGAATTCGAGCCCGGGGACTGAGACCGACACCCCGGAAACGGGGCTTCCGTCGGGCAGAACCGCGCTGACCTGGAGGGAAGAAGAAGAGACAGGGACGAATGTGGCGTTGAGCGGGGATATGATTGATATGGCACCGATCGAAGAATAGATCGAGGAGTACCCGGCCGATGTGAAGAGCTCGTTGGCGAGGGGGTCGTAGACCACCGCCTGCTGTCCAGGGAAATACCACCCGTTGTTGATACGGTAAATCGTCGCCCCGTCGTAGACCGCGCCTGCCGCCCCTGTCGCCGTATCGTAGGAGGCAAGGATGGGAGACCCGCCCATGGTCACGGCGACGTAGACCTCGTCGTTCGACGGGTCATAAGCTGCCGCCATGGTGCCGCAGACCTCACCCCCTGAGGAGCAGGGGAGCGACGTAATCGCGATGACGTTCCCCGTGGTCGCGTTTATGGTTGCCAGCTCGAATGGCAGACCGTCTCCTACGGTGTATATCGTCCCTGTCTTGCTGTCTACCGCCATGGCGTCAGAAAGAGGGACGCTGGAGTTCGCTACGATAGCACCTGTCGAGCCGTTGATCGCGTAGAGCCTGTCGCTCCCCTCCACGTAGCAAGAGTAGATGACCGACCCACACTCCGTTCCTCCGAGGGCATACACATACCCGGTTACAGGGTCGTAGGCGATCGCGCCGGTGGCGGACGGTTGGGCACCCAAGCTGATGTTCCCTGACAGGGTGTTGGTGGAGGCGTCTATCACGAACACGAACCCCCCGTTGCCGCTGCTGCCTGTCACGAAGACCTTGTTGCTGACGGGGTCGAAGGCTGCGGAGACCAGGTTCACCCCTTCGAAGGGACCGCCGGTCGTCGTGTTGACAGGTATGGTCGCGACGACGGTCTCGGTCATGGTGTCGAACACGGTGACATTGTCGAATTTCTGGGAGTAGCAGGCGTACCCTCCACCACCGGAGAGAGTAGCGCAGTGCGCGGGGGCTACGCTGCTCTGGCCGCTGACGACGTAGAGATACCCGTTTGTGGGGTCGTACACCATCCCTCCGATTGATACAGCCGAGACAGGCACGTTGCCTTCGACCTGGCCCGTGGTCGCGTTCAGGAACCACAGAGTGTTCGTCTGCCGGTCGGCGACGAAGACCAGCCCGTCGCTGGCGAAGGCCAGAGAGTCTGGCGTGGCCCCGAGGAGTATCTCGGACACCACTGTGTTAGACGAGCCGCCGACTACGGAGATGGCGTATGAGCCAGGGGACGACGCGTACACGTCTCCGTTCGCTGGGTTGGCCGCAGCGATCGTGTAGAGAGGGCTTCCCTGCTCCCCGGCGAGCCCTGTGATGTTCGCGGCCATGGCCCCTGTGGCGGGGTTGACGGCCGACATTCCATACACATTTGGAAATGGAGGAGGGAGGATCGGGTCGGAGACGTAGATGTAGCCGTTCTCTGGGTCGAACACCGTGTCAGCCGCGCATGCCATGGGTCCTACCTTGGCCAATGTTGAGCTGTTCGCGTCAAACGAATACATCCCCCCTCCGCCGCAATTCACGTAAGAAACATAGTAGTTCCCAAAAGCAAGGTAAGCCAAGCCGGTGTGGCTGTCGTACGAAATCGAGTTGAGGTTGTTGAGTCCGGACGTCACGTTCGAGAGCACCGCCCATGGCGAAGGCTTCAGCGCGAGGATCTCTGACCCTGAAGCGGTGCTGTTCTCGAACTGTCCGCCCAGATAGACCGTACCGCGCGCCGGGTCGACGGCCATGAGCGAGAGGGACCTGAAGGCGTCGGTGGAGACCGTGAAGTTGGATTCGACCGCGCCTGTAGTCCCCGACACGGCGTAGACCACTTCATTCGTGTATGTTTCAGAGGAGTTTGTTATCTGAACTAGGGCGTAGAAGGTGCCGGTGGAGCTCGCGAAGCCTGCGGATTGGACTCCGGTGATGTATTCGGCTGCGGAGGGATGCGGGAGGAGGGGGGCGACCGCGACTATCGCGCCGTCGATTGGATTGATGATCGTGACTGTGGCGCCCAGGTAGTAATCCAAGACCCCGTTGGAGTCGGCGTTGGAGAGGACTGAGCTGTTCGTCACGAGCAGGTAACCGCTCGATGGATCGACCGTAACGGTGTCTACGCCGACGACATTGAACTCCTGAATTATGCTCTTCGTCGTCGCGTTCACCCCCAAGATTCTGTTCGGAGAGGTAGAGCTCAGGGCGTAGAGCATCCCGTTGACCGGGTCGTACGTGAGCTGCCGAATCTGAGTGTTATAGGCGCCAAACGCAGTGAGCGCCGAACCCGGGTATGTCGTGCCATTGTAGAGGAGCAGCTGCTCGGAATAGACGAACCCTACGTCCTCGGTCACCCCCGAGCCGTTGACGAGCACCATCTGCGTGCGAGGGGGGACCTGGGGAACATACGGCCCCACATCAGGGAGCGTGTAGGGATAGTAACCGTCAGGGAAGCTGTAGTCTATCGTGCTCGAGGTGGACGTCTTCGTGACGTTCGCGAAGGTCACGGTCCAGGTCGTCCCCTGGGGGAGGCCCGCTTCGACGAAGGCGACCTGGTAGGTAGGCCCCGGAGGGAGGTAGCCGAACTGGGAGGTCGGCTGAGCGAAAGAACACGACTCGGGTGAGGTGGTACATCCGGGACCAGTTGGCCAAAGCACGGTCACCGTGTAGGTCCCGCCTATCCAGCCAGGACCTCCGGTGGTGAAGTTGTCGGAGAAGAGGCCAGTGGTGGCGTTGACTGCTACGGTGTCAGAACGGATGACTGCGCCGAGCGGGTTCGTCAGTGTCACCATGGCGTAGGTGGTGAAGTTGACAGAAGGACTGGCGGTCACGTTTCCGTTGACGAGCACTGTCTCTGTGCCGGAGTAGAAAGCAGAGTTGGTGTGGACATACACGTTGAGTATGCCCGCGCGCCCGAATATGGAATACTGGAGCGGGATTGAGATGTCTGACCCGTTCAAGGTAGCTGTGCCGCTGTACGGCGACACGCCGTAGCCGATGACCCCCAGATAGTCCGACCTTCCGACCGAGGACACGACGTAGGTGTAGTTCCCGTTAGCCTCTGTGAAAGAGACGGAGAACGGAGAGATTGCAGACGACTCGAAGCCGCTGAGGTTGGCGCCCCAAAGCTCGCCGTCTGGGAGCCCCGACTCAGTGAAGGTGACCGTGTAGCAGCCGGAACTGGTGAACTGGATGGTCTGCGACACGTCGCTCCCATTGACTGCGAGCATCCTCGAAGGTAGCGACGCGCAGTAGCCGTCCTTGGCGGTCACGTTGAGCTGGTAGACGCCGTTCGGGGCGGAGTACGTGATGCTGTTCGACGTCGCGTACTTTGGAGCGGTCCCTGCTATGACCGTCCCCCACTCGTCTCCGGACGGGAGGCCCGATTCGGTGAGCGTGATGTTGAAGCGCGTGTCATATATGACCGAGACCGTCCCTGAACCTCCACTCACGTCATACAGCTGGTTGTTGGATTGGTCGAATGCGATCTCCCGTGGCCCGCCGCTCGAGTATGCGAAGCCCAATAGGGCCTGCCCCCCCGTCAGCATGAACCCTACCGCCTTTCCCGTGCTCGGGTCTATCGCGCTTACGTTCTGTGGGTAGGAGCCGACGCTTGCGGTCGAATACAGGTACCCGTTGGCTGGGTCGAATGCCAGTCCGACGGGGCCGCATGTGCTTGAGACGTATCGGTATCCGCAGGAGACCTCGATGACTGAAGAGGTGTTTGCCTGAGGGTCGACCACGTCGATGGGGTAGGAGATGACGCCGTCAGATCCAGGAGTGTATGCGCTGTTCTCCTCGAGGTAGATCGTGCCACCAGGCGTGATGGTAGCTGTCCCTGCTCCTAAGGAGGATATACCGGTGTTTTCGGCTGGAATGGGTATCGTTGCTACCACTGAGTTCGTGCTGTTGATTCCAAACATGTCCGCGTGGCCGACGACGAAGGTCGCGCCGCAGAACCAGGTTGTCACGTACATGAGACCGTCATTCGCGTCGTAGACTGGTGCGAAGGTCCAGCATCCGCCAAGGCTGTCTATGGAGGTAGCGATGGAATTGCTGGTGGCGTTGATGATGACCACATTTTCCGTGCTGAAGGAATTGCCCGTCACGTACACCTCGTTGCTGGAAGCGTCATATGCGACAGCGACCGCACCGAAGTTGCTCGGCAAAGCGATTGACTTCAGGACGGTGTTGTTGTTTGTGTCGAAGACGACGACCACGGGAGTCGGGCATCCGGACGAGGTCACGTAGAGGTACCCGGTGGTAGGGTCGAGGGTCAATGCCGGCCCGTAGGAACCGCACTGCGTGTCGGCAGAAGGGACCAACGTCGTAGAGCGCACGACCTTGTCTGTCGTGGGACTGATCTCGAAGACTGTAGTGTTGCTGCTGCCTGTGACTCCGGCGACGTAGATCATTCCATTTGAAGGGCTCGTGGCGACAGATTCGGGGGTCGCAGGTGGCACCGCGCCATCGAAGGGGTTCGGCACGTCCCCCGGAAGGAGAGTGTCGTTGCTCAGGACGAGGGTGTTCTCCACGTAGCCGGCGGTGCTGTTCGGCGGGATGGGATTCCCTCTGGGGCTCGTCTGGGAGCTGGTAAGGGCCGAGAGAGGCGAGCCTGACAGAGCAGGTATGGGGGCGGTCAGGCCGCCATAGAGAGCAAGCATTCTTCCCCACAGCCAGGAGCTGAGATGCGTTGCGGTGGACAGCGCCGAAGTCCCGCTGGCGACGATGCCGCTCCATAGATTGGAAAGCGCGTCGAAGGCGTTCGACATCAAGAGTCCGAAGCGCTTCGACAGCGGGCAGCCTGCGCAGTTCAAAGGGTTCGGCGACCCGGACATCACCGGGACGACATTGGCCACCAGCACGCTTTCGCTGGCATAGTTCTGCTTGGGAGCACCGACGGTTGGGGGGGACGGGGTGAACAAGAAACCGAACCCTCCGAGGTTCACGACAGGAATTACCGTAGCAGAGGAGACCATCAAAGCGGCTATCACAAGCGAGACCGCCTTTTTCGGCCCGGCGCTCTTCGGGCCCGATATCAAGGTGCCTGGATGCACCCCCCAGGCTTCGGGCGGTACGGCACGTGACTCTCGCGGCTCCGCGGTGTGACGACCAAGGGCCAAGTTCAGGAGAGGAAGGCAGCGGAGATAAGGCTCAGGTTTCCCGACTTTAGGAAACTCGGCTCTTCACCGGCCTCTGCTGTGAAGCGGGAGGGCGACGCATGGACGAATAGGGAACTCTGATTTCTAGGCGAAGCCCGCCGCCACCATAGCGGTGAGCGTAAGGAGCATCAGCGCGAGCTCGACCACCGAAGCACGGCCGAGCGACCTCTGGGCGCTCACGAGCCCGTCCTTGGAGCCGCCGCTCTGGATCAGTGCCGTGAGCCGCCTGTCTGCGGGGACGAGACTACGCGGGCAGAGACCCTTCCTTCAGGCGGCCCCTTTGAGCGCTGTGTGCAGAATCTGTCCGGATCTACGAAAACAGCGAGAAATCGAAAAAGGATGGGCGTCGGCCCTTAGCCACGTTTCCTCACCGAGAGGACCATGGCTGCGAGGCCGAGCACTATCGCTACTCCTAGGGCTGTGTATGATACGATGCTCAGGGTTGACACCTGGCTGTTTGTGCTGTTGACGGTCGAGCTCAGGGAACCGACCGTGCCTGAGAGGGCGCTCAGCCCGCCGCTGAGCGAAGAGAGGGACAGCTGGGAGACGACTGCTCCCTGGACCGGAACTGTCACGGTGTGGTCGAAGCTGTTGTCGGAGAGGACTGCGGTTTCAGTCGCGTTCGCCGCGAGGACTCCGAAGAACTCGTTGTGTATGAAGTTCCCAGAGATGATGGTCTGCGTCACGACTGCGGAGCCGCTTATGGCGCCGATCAGGGTTATCCCGGTGGTCTTGGGGCCGAAGCCGGCGTTGCCGCTGACTATGTTCCCGACGACTCTGGTCCCGGAGACCAGGTCGCCCGGTGTGTTGCTGTGGACTATTATTCCGGGTATCAGGTTGTTGAGGACAGTGTTGTCGATTACGCTGTTGTTTATCGCTGAGGTGTGAGGGATGTCGGCGGCGACCACTATGCCTCCAGGGAGCCCGTTGCCGACATAGTTGGAGCTGACCACGTTATCGGTCACGCCCTCTCCGGGGTTGTACGCCGCCACCACTATTCCGCAGCCGCCGGCGTTGCCTATCACGGTGTTGCCTGTGATGACGTTGCCGAAAGCGGGGTTCGGAGTCCCGTTGCTCAGGCCGCCGGGGTTAATGTGCCCGTCGTCGGCCACCCCGATCCCTCCATCGGCGACGTTGTTTATGACAGTGTTGGCTGCGACGGTGGAGTTCGAGGTCCCGACCAGTTCGATGGCCTTGTTCTCCTCAATGCAGGGAGAGGTGGGCACGGCGGGAGCCGCTGGACAGACAGAGGGCCTGAGGCCGTTGTTAGCCACTAGGTTGCCCTCGATAGTGACGTCGACTGAATCCTGGACGAAGATCCCGTGGTTGTCTGCGTGCGACACCGTGAGCCCTTCGATTACGGTCCCGCTCGCGGCGGGGCCTATGACTTCTATGCCGTAGGTCTGTCCGATGGCGTTGACCACAGTTAGGGACGCCTCTGAGCTGGCCGACTCGATGGTGACGCGCTTGGTTATGTTCACCATCTCGTTGTAGGTACCGGGCTCGACGATGATTATGGAACCGCCGCTCGCCACGGAGACCGCGTGCGAGATGGTCGCATACGGGGCGGTCAGAGATCCCGTCCCGGTCACGTCGCTCCCCGCTGGACTGACGAAGATCTGCGGAGGGGACTGCGCGCCGGCAGGCAGGGCACCGGCGGCGCCGACGAACCCGGCGAAGAGCAGAGAGCACAGGAGTAGAAACGACTGAATGTTTCGCCTTTGCATTTTCGGCACCTTGAGACGTCTGCACGTAGTTAAGCGGCGGGTTTCCTTGAAGACGGAAACCCATCCGTGGGCGTAGCTCTGCTGACCCGCGCATCACGGCGGCCGCAGCTTGCGTCCCGAAGAGGGGACGGGGCGTCACGCCCGTTGAGAATTCTGACCCGAGCGCCCCGGGCGAGATTTAGACCGCAGATGGGTATGAATTTATGGCCTCGGGGAACGGGATAGGTTCGAAGCCGCGCAGTGAACATGTTCGAAGGGGCCCGCGTAAACAGCCGAGCGAGCCCTTGGTCGTGACGACCAGATGCCGGATTCGCTTCTCCGTCCTGCCGGACCGAGGCAGGGGCCTTTGACTGGCCTTTCATGCAGCTGTTTGACTGACGGCAGGGTTTAGTAAACAGCGTAGAGGAGAGCCACGACTTGCCGCCATGAGAGACGCAAGGAAGTTCGTTCTGGATTGGCTCGCCGCAGTGAGCATCATCACACTGGCGATTGTGCCCGTTCGCTTTTACTTGTTCTCCGGGAACGACTGGCTCGTCGGCGCCGTTTCTGTTCTCGCTCTTGCTTTCGTGGTAGCATACTTCCTCGTCGCTCGGCTCTGGAAGCCCAGTGTTGTCGGCTTGTCTCCCTGACGACCATCGTTCCGAGGAGACGACTTGGTCGATAGATCGCCCCGACGAGAACTGGGCGGAATGGCATCTGAACACGGTAAACCGTGCCCCGGGACAGATAGGGGCGGGCATTTGCATACCCGTGATTGCTTTTGGAAGCCCGTGGACGAGGCGCCCGTTGGTCCCTAGGCCCCTTGGGGCTGGATGGATAGAGTGTGCTAGAGGAGCGTCCAGCCGCCGTCGATTACGATGCACGAGCCGTTCACAAGGGACGACTTGTCGGACGCCAAGAAGAGGGCCAGCTCGGCGATCTCGCCCGGCTCGCCGGTCCTCGGCAGCGTCGCCATCGCCTTCATGAGGTGTTCCATCCCCTTAGGGTCGGGCGCCGTGCCCCCTACCCCTATGTTGGTATTCACTGCGCCGAGGACCATGGCATTGCACCTTATCCCCGCGCTCCCGTACTGGGCCGCGATGCTCCGCGTCAGGCCGATGAGGGCATGCTTCGAAGTCGTATAAGCGGCTCCCGCTACCCCTCCGAAGAACCCGGCCACCGAAGCCGTGTTGATTATCGACCCTCTGCCAGACGTTTGCATCAGCGGGATGGCGCGCCTGCTTGCACGGAAGGGCGCGTTGATGTTGATGTCCATGACCTTCTCCCAGACGCCGTCCGGGGTGTCTACTACCGGGCGGACCCCGTCCATGATCCCGGCGTTGTTGCAGAGGATATCCACCTTGCCGAACACCTTCGCGGCGTGGTCGACCATGAGGTCGGGACTCTCCTTGAGGGAGAGGTCGAGGGTCATCCCTTCCACCTTTGCCGGGCTCTTGGCCCGCGTTTCTTTCACCACCTGGTCGACCCTATCTGAGACGACGTCTACCACCAGGACGGACGCTCCGTTCTCAGCGAACTGGTTAGACATCGCCCTGCCGACCCCGGAACCTGCGCCGGTGATTATTGCGACTTTGCCGTCAAGTATGCCCATGCGCGGCTCGGCGCGTGCATCGCAGATAAGAGCGGCGGCCGGTTCTCGATAGTGAGAATGGCCCAAGTCCACGATGATCTGGGCTCTGATTCCACTAAATCTAGCTGCCCGATTATCCGCTCACGGAGGTCTTTCGCACGCCCTCGGGCGCGTCTTGGCGAACCTGTAGCATGCCCGGGGGGGCTGGCCGCTGAGCGGGCCGATGTTCTCCCTGCGGTCTCGAGCTGTCTTCCAGAGCAAAGGTCCTGCCCGAATTCGTCCCAGGCGTTCCCCGCGGCCGCGTTTGGGCAACGGAAGCATATGATGCACTCACGGGATGCCCCGGGCGAGATTTGAACTCGCGTCGCTAGCTGTCTCCCAACTACGTCGAGAGGCTAACATGCTTGACCGGGCTACACCACCGGGGCTCGGCGTGCCCTCAGAGAGAGTGGATATAGTGATTTGCCCGTGAAAACCGCGAGTTTTCAGGCCCCAGGCGGGCCGATCCCCTATTGGTTCGGCTTCAGGATTTCTTCGGCTGCCAGCTTGATGTCTGAGGGCTTGACCGTCTTCCTCCCCGCGTGAGCGGCGAGGGTCACGGCCCTCTTCGATATCTGCACGCCCAGGGCTTCGAGCTCTGACCGGAGCTCGATGGCCGCGTCGTCCCCCACCCTTTCCGCCCCGGCCTTCTTTATCACCCGGTAGACGGCCGCAAGGCCGAACTCCGAACTGGACATACGCCCTCGCATTAGACGCGGTGTATTTAAAAACCTTTAGCCCCTTTCGCCCTCTCTCCGGTCTGTTTTCGGCCCCAGAGAGCCCAGGTTCGCCCCTATTCGAAAAATAGGGGGAAAAAATGCAGTCGGTCGTTCACACGTCCAGCTTTATGACGGAACGCCATAGCGTGGCCTGAAATACCCACCCGAGCCTAGGCAGGGTGTGCGTTTCGTCGATTCCCACCTCCACCTCGACTCCCCAGACGCGGAGAGGGTCGTCTCCTACGCCGAGGCCAGCGGGGCGGTCCTGCTCCCCTGCGGGGTCGACGAACGGTCTTCGGTCGCCCTCCTTCGCGCCGCTGCATCCCATAGGGGGCTGGAACCGTTCGTGGGGGTCCACCCATCCGAGGCGACGAAGTCAGGAGACTTAGGGTGGCTCGGAAGAGCGCTCGACGGGGCAGCGGGAGTCGGGGAGATCGGGCTCGACCCCTCCTACTCCCCCACTGGTCCGGGGAGCGACCAGCTGAAGGCGTTCGAGGCCCAGCTCGAAGCGGCTGAGAGGAGGGGGCTCCCGGTGCAGGTGCACTCGAGGGGGGCCGAAGCGCAGTCGGTGGAGGTCCTTGGGAGCTACAGGTTGAAAGGGGTCCTCATGCACTGGCTGGAAGCCGAGGACGCCCTCGGCTCGGTGATGCAGCGTGGGTGGTTCGTCTCATTCAGCCCTGCCCTGATCTATTCGAAGAGGGTCCAACGCGTCGCGAAGCGGTGCGACCCTTCGCTGGCGCTCACCGAGTCGGACAACCCCGTCCCCTATGCCCCCCTGGGAGGAGTCGGAGGCACCCCGCTCGTCCCATCTGTCGCTTTCAAGCTGGGGGAGCTGTGGGGGAAGCCCTTCCAGGAGGCCCTCTCCCTGACGTCAGGGAACGCGATGGGCTTCCTAGGACGGCTCTCGAAAGGTTAATGTTGGCACTCGGGCGGGCTTGACGGAAGTTGGACAGGACCAGGAGGCTTTCAGAGGAGATCATGCAGAGGCACCCCGAGGCCTTCGGCATCGACTTCGAAGCCAACAAGAAGGCTCTCGAGGAGATGGCGATTATCCCTTCCAAGCAGCTCCGCAACAGGATCGCCGGCTACATCACCAAGACTCGCCAGGGTGACGCTGAAGACAGCGAAGAGCCGGCCGTAGAAGAGTCGAAGGAGTAGGCCTTGGCCCTGGCGACGGCGGGCTTCTCCCTGGGGATCAGGGCCGTAAGCTCGCTCCGCCCCCACGAAGAGACCATCCCAACACACGTCAGGGACCTCGTCGCGGAGATGACCGGCGACGGCGTGCAGAAGGACCCCATCATCATAGACAGGGATACGGGGACGGTCCTCGACGGGATGCACAGGATGGCGGCGTTCAAGGAGATGGGAGAGGAGAACGCGGTCTGCTGTTCGGTCGAGTACAGCTCGAAGGCCATCACTCTCGGCCGATGGGCCAGATGCTACACGTTGAAAGAAGGCGACTCGGCGGCAGCCGCCGTCGCTGAGGCGGGAGACGCGAGGAGGACGTCCCTGGCGGAGGCGTTCTCAGCCCTGCAGAGGCGAGAAACGCTCCTCGCCGTTTTGACCTCGGACTCGGCCTACCTGATGGGGGGGCGCGGGACGCAGGACGAGGTCGGAGCGGCAATGGCCATCTTCGATGGGCGCTCGGAGAAGGAAGGGTGGCAGAGGCGGTTCGTCCCGGAAGACGACGTCGACGTCGAGCTCCAGGCGAAGAGGAGGATAGTGGTCATCCCGAGGAGGCTGACCAAGGACGACGTCGTCTCGGCAGCAAGGACCGGCAGGCTCTTCCCCTGCAAGACGTCCATGCATTTGATAGACCCCAGGCCGGTGGCCGTCCGGTTCCCTCTGGCAGAGCTGCGGTCCGCCACGACGGAGACCCTCAGGAAGAGGCTACCGGACGGCGGGGGGCGGTTGGCCCCGGCCGGTACGAACTACGACGGGAGAAGGTATAAGGAAAGGCTCCTCTTCCTGAACACGGAATGATCAGGGTGAAGTGCATGGGGCACATTGCCAGCGCCGTCGGTGCCGAGGAGGTGTCGCTCGCCGAAGGGGGGATCGAGGCGTCCGAAGTGGTGGAGAAGGTCCGTGCGCTGGCCGCGCTCCGAGACCCAGGGTTCACGAGGTACAATACGCTGGTCGTCGTCGAAGATGGGGAGGCGTTCGTGCCCGCAGGGAGGGCCGTGCTGATCCCTGACGGCGCGAGAGTCGCCTTGGTCCCCTACTCCCACGGCGGGTGACCACGACCTGGCCCGAGCGAAAGCATTCGTCTGCAGCGGTTCCCTCACCCCCGACCTGGCCAAGAGGGCCCTCAGCATGGAGAACCCCGGCTCGGTCGTCCAGGCGGTGGGCCGCGAAGCGGCAGACAACGAGTTCTTCGTCGAGATGCTGGCCGCCCAGACATTCGAGGCCATGTCGTCTGGGAGCATGCTCGCGAGGAAGCCCGAGATAGACCTCCTCCTGAGGCTCGCTGGGACGACCCAGATCAAGAAGGCCATAGAGACGCGGGGGGCGAGAGGCGGCGCCCCGTTCATCGCGATCGTCGCCGGTCTGGAGGACCCGAAGCGTCCTCCAGGGTTCTCTGGGGAGGAGCTTCCTAGCCGCAGGCTGAGCAGGGCCGAGCTGCACAAGATAGAGCGGGCGGCTCTCTTGGGAGCGGAACGCGGCTAGACTGCCCGCTTGAGCTTCTGGATGCTGACTATCTCGTCGGGAGAGATCACGGATATCCCAGAGTATTCCCCGAATATCTCCAGGAGGACTATCTTGTCAGGCGACTCCAGGTCGACCTTCCTGTCGACGGCGTCGGCGAGGGCGTCGATGAGCTGCTTGTCAGTGTATGGAGACTCCCTCGCTTCGATTGTTATCCTGAAAGTCTCCCCCGGCCCTATCCCTGCGGAGAGCTCCTTTACCGTCTTGACGATCTCCTCCACCTTCGTGTCCACCACCCGGTGGACGGGGATTATCCTGAGTATGTAGTGGACCCTGAACGGCTCGGAACGGACATATTCTGTGATGAACGAAATGAGGGCCTTCGGGTCCTCGACGTCCACCTCTATCACCCCGTCATAGGCGGACCTGTCTATGACCAGTTTCCTTATCCCGGAGAGCAGGGCGATCTCCTTGAACTCTGCGGAGGCTCTCGCCTCGAGCCCCTTGCCTGACGTGACTACGAGGTTCGTCCGCCCTTCACTTCGTTTCGACCCCGACCGGACCGGTTCTTAAGATTGTGACCACCCCACCGACCACTCTGACGACGGTGGACTCGGCTCCCGACGCCGGGCCCCCGTCGAGTATGAGGTCGACTGACGCCCCAAGCTGCCTGCGGGCTTCGTCGGCGCTCTTCGCCGAAGGCCTCCCCGAGATGTTCGCGCTCGTCCCGGTCAGCCACCCGCCGCAGGCCGAGATGAGCTCGAGGCATCCGGGATGGTTCGGGACCCTCACCCCGAGATATGGCCCCTGGCTCAGACGGTCCGGTACGCGCATCTTGAGAGGCGCCACGATTGTGAGCGCCCCCGGCCATCTCGCTTCCGCGAGCTGCCTGGCCTTCGAGTCGAGGTCGACTAGGTCTCTGGCCTTGTCGAGGGAGCTGCAGAGCACCGGGACGGCCTTCGCCTCCCTCCCCTTGGCCGCGAAGAGACGGTCGACGGCGCCCTCGTTGAAGGGGTCGCACCCCAGCCCGTAGACCGTGTCCGTCGGATAGACCACAAGCCCCCCGGCCCTGACGCTCTCCGCGGCCCTCGCGACCGACCTGACGTCCATTGGAAGGATGGCCGCGGCCAACGGCAATCGTTCGCCTGGAGTTTCTGTTAACCTTTGTTTTCCGGCGGAAAAAGCGGCGGACGAGTCTGAGACCGCGACGTTTAATAGGGCAATCTAAATCGGCGGGCGAGCATGTCCGAAGAGGACCAAGAACTTGACGAAGAGCTGGACGAGGACTTGGACGAAGACGGCTGGGAAGAGGACTCAGACGACGACGGGGCGTAGTGCGACCCCTGAGCCGGACAGCCATTCCTTCTACGCCACCCTTTAAGACACCCTGCAGCCGCTCGACACCGCACCTCCGTTGAGGACGATTATCGTAAACTGCAAGAACTACCCTGAGACGATGGGAGACGGCTCGCTGAGGCTGGCGGAAGCTGTGAAGGCCGCCGGGGAAGATCTGAGCGTGGAAGCGATCATCGCCCCTCCGCTCCCGATGCTCGCCCTGGTGGCAAGAACGGGGGCGAAGGTGTACAGCCAGGCCGTGGGAAGCGAGGTCGGAGACAAGACCACGGGAGCGGTGCTCCCAGAGGCCGCTAAGGCAGCCGGCGCCGTGGGGACCATACTGAACCACAGCGAGTCCAGGCTCCCCTTCTCGGAGCTGTCCGAGCTGGTCCCCAGGGTGCAAGGGATGAGGATGGGGGTCTGCCTCTGCGCCAGGACGACCAGAGAGGCGTCGGTGCTGGCCTCCCTCTCTCCGAGATATGTCGCCGTCGAGCCGCCGGGGCTCATAGGCAGCGGCATCGCCGTCTCCCGGGCGAAGCCCGGCCTCGTGCAGAAGACGGTGTCGGCTGTAAGGGAGTCCGGGTTCAAGGGAGGCATCCTGTGCGGTGCGGGGATAGTGTCAGGCGAGGACGTGAGGAGGGCCGTGGAGCTGGGGGCGGACGGGGTCCTGGTGGCGAGCAGCGTGGTGAAGGCGCAGGACTGGCGGTCCAAGGTGACGGAGCTCGCTGGTTCTCTGATGTGAGAACCGACGCTTCCTGTTATATAGAATATTAAAAAGGCCAAATTTGTGGCTCAGAAAGCAATGATGGAAGAAACCAATCAGGCTAAGCCTAACCCGTTCGAGAGCGCGACCCAGCAGCTGCGGAACGCCGCGGGGTACCTGAAGCTTGACGAAAACACGTTCCAGATCCTCTCCGCGCCGAAGAGGCAGCTCACGGTCTCACTCCCCGTCAGGATGGACAACGGGAGCGTCCACGTCTTTACCGGATACCGGGTTCAGTACAACGACGCCCGCGGCCCGTTCAAGGGCGGCATAAGATATCACCCCGGGGTCACCCTGGACGAGGTGAAGGCCCTTTCCGCGTGGATGACTTGGAAGACCAGCGTCGCTGACATCCCCTATGGGGGCGCCAAGGGAGGGATCATCTGCGACCCCAAACACATGTCTCAGCAGGAGCTCGAGAGGCTCACCCGCAGATACGCGGCAGCCATAGCGCCGTTCATCGGCCCGTACAAGGACATCCCGGCGCCCGACGTCTACACGAACGCCCAGACCATGGCGTGGATATTGGACACCTACAGCGCCCTCGAGGGGCACATGTCCCCCGGCGTTGTCACCGGGAAGCCCGTCCCGCTGGGCGGGTCGCTCGGCAGGGACAAGGCGACCGGCAGGGGCGCGGTCTTTTGCACGGTAGAAGCGGCCAAGGTGAACAAGATCGACCTGAAGAAGGCGACCTTCGCGGTCGAAGGCTTCGGGAACGCCGGCTCCAACTTTGCTGAGATCCTGCAGGGGTACGGTCCCAGGCTCATGGGAGCCAGCGACTCTCAGGGCGCGATCACGAGCAAGACGCCGATCGACGCGACCAAGCTCATCGCCTACAAGGAGAAGACCGGCTCGGTGGTCGGCTTCCCTGGGAGCCAGAAGGCGTCTGAGAAGGAGCTGCTGCAGATGGACGTCGACATACTCAGCCCGGCCGCCCTCGAGAACACCATCCTCCCAGAGATAGCGAAGGGGGTCAAGGCGAAGATAGTCACGGAGTGCGCGAACGGCCCCACTACGCCGGAGGCAGACAAGATCCTGCACGCCAACAAGGTCTTCGTCGTCCCGGACATCCTGGCCAACTCAGGCGGAGTGATCGTAAGCTACCTGGAGTGGGTTCAGAACCTCGAGAGGATCGGATGGACAGAGACAGAGGTCAACGACATGCTCCAGAAGAAGATCACAGGGGCCTTCGGAGACGTGCACGCAGCCAGCCTCAAGCACGATACAGACATGAGGACCGCCGCGATGATAGTCGCGGTCGGCAGGGTAGCCGACGCCGTCAGGACCCTCGGCATATTCCCATAGGGCAAAGCAAGGGCGCCTCCAGTCTTTGGCCGGACGCGCGGCTCCCACCGTTCGGCCCGGAGATACTGCGGCTGCCGACGGAGGCTGGGCTCGGGACTTGCCGCCTTCGCACGGCCCTGCCCTGCGAGGGAGTCGGCAGGCTCTTACGCCGGAGCGGAGTGCCCGTTATTAACGGGCGTTCTGGTTCCCCGACGAGGAAGCATGAAGATCGGGATTCTGAGCGGCGGAGGAGACTGCGGCGGGATCAACGCTCTGATCAGGGCCGCCGTGCACCGGGGGGAGGAGTACGGCTATGAGATGGTGGGCATCCGGAGGGGATGGGCAGGGCTGGTCGAGCCCGACACCTTTCACCTAGCCTACGAAGCCGTCGAAGACATAGTATCGGAGGGAGGGACGGTCCTCCTGACGAGCAGGACGAACCCCTACAAGAAGGAGGGAGGCCCGGAGCTTGTCATGAAGAACGTGAAGAGACTGGGCCTCGACGCGCTCTTGGTGATCGGCGGAGAAGACACCCAGGGGGTCGCCCACAGGCTGGCGTCCGCCGGCCTCAAGTTCGTGGCGGCGCCGAAGACCATGGACAACGACCTCTCCGAGACCGACGTGACCTTCGGATTCGATTCGGCGGTGAACGTCGCCGTCGAGGCCATCGACAGGGTGAGGACGACCGGGGAGTCGCACGAGAGGGTCATGGTGGTCGAGGTGATGGGAAGAGACGCAGGCTGGGTGGCGGTCCACGCGGGGATCGCCTGCGGGGCTCATGTGGTCCTCGCCCCGGAGGAGCCGGTGGACCTGGACGAGGTATGTTCGGTCCTCGATCGGAGGAAGAACGCAGGGAAGAGGTTCTCGCTGATAGTGGCTGCCGAGGGGGCCAGACTTGCCAACGCCTCGCAGTCGACGGTCGGCCAGAGGCTCGACCAGTTCGGGCACCCCATCCTGGGAGGGATCGGGGCGCTCCTCGCCTCCGAAGTGACCAAGAGGACGGGGCTGGAGGCCAGGGAGGTAGTCCTGGGGCACCTGGTGCGCGGGGGCCCCCCTTCGGCCTTCGACAGGGTCTATGCGACCAGGCTCGGCGCTGCGGCAGTGGACCTGATAAGGGAAGGGAGGTCTGACGTCATGGTCGCCCTTCACGGGGACGAGGTAGTCCAGGTCCCGGTCGAGAAGGCGCTGAGACCGAAGAACGTGAGCACGGGCCTCCTGAAGCTTGCGCAGTCCTTCGGCCGCTAGACTCGCCGACAGGACGAGGCATGCACCGGAGGTCAAGTTCCTAGAGGTTGTATGGTATCGTCCCCTGTCGGCCGCGGGGAGGGGCTCGGACCTGGCGAGGGTGGCATCGTTAAATACGCCGGACGAGGTTCGGGTTTCATGAGACACGAGCGGATGGCCCCGTTCCTGAAGGACGGGAAGAGCATGCTCCTGGCCTACGACCAGGGGTTGGAGCACGGCCCATCGAAGGACTTCGACGACAGGAACATAGACCCCGCCTTCATCATGGACATCGCGTCCAAGGGAGGGTTCTGCGGGGTGATCTTCCAGAAGGGGGTCGCTGAAAGGTACTACGACGGGAAGGTGCCGCTGATGATAAAGCTGAACGGGAAGAGCAGCCTCCCAAAGGGGGAACCGATCTCGAGCCAGGTCTGCAGCGTCGAACAGGCGGTCTCGCTGGGGGCGAAGGGGGTCGGCTACACCATCTATCTCGGCAGCGAGCGGGAAGCCAAGATGTTATCGGAGTTCGGCAGGATTCAGGAGGAGGCCCACGAGAGGGGGCTCCCTGCGGTCGCGTGGATCTACCCGCGAGGAGAGTCCGTCCAGAACGACACTTCGAAGGAGATCGTCGCCTACGCGGCGAGAGCGGGGCTGGAGATAGGAGCAGACGCCGTGAAAATCAAGTACACGGGCGACCCCGCGACGTTCTCCTGGGCCGTCAAGGCGGCTGCGGGGGTCAAGGTGTTCATGAGCGGGGGTCCGAAGGCGCCGACCGACGAGGGCTTCCTGCAGCAGGTCCGCGGGGTCATGCAGGCGGGGGGGACGGGGGTCGCGGTCGGGCGGAACGTCTGGCAGAATCAAGACCCGCTCGCTATCGCCGAGAAGCTCGGGAAAGTCATCTTCGGCTGATTTTAGTTCGACAGAAGCCGCCAGGACAGGACTATCCCAAGCGCCGAGAGGACCAGTGCGAAACCGGCGAGGACGCTGAAGTCGACCCAGAGAGGCGCCAGGACATGGTACCCCGCGGCGGCTGCCGAAGCGGACCCTGAGCCTAGCAGCATCTGTCTCACCCCGTCAACGGCGTAGCTCACGGGATTGTATTTCACCACGGACTGGAGCCAGGATGGCATTATGGCGACCGGGAGCATGGCGTTGCTGGCGAAGAGGAGAGGGAGGTTGAGGAGGTTGATTATGGCCATCTGAGTCTGCCAGTCGCTGGACCTGAGAGCGAGCATGACGAAAAGCGAAGAGAGCCCGAAGGACATCAGGAACAGTATCACGAACGACCCTCCTATGGTGAGCACGCTGAAGTGTGAGGTGTCCATCTGGACCCCGCCCACGCTTCCCAGGACGACCGCGATGACGAGGACTATCGCCGCCTGGATGAGGGACCGCACCGTGCTCTGGGCGATCTTCGCGACCACGATGGCTCCCCGCCCGACCGGGGTGCTCAGCGCCTTGTTCATGAACCCGAATCTCCTGTCCCAGACCACTGACATACCTGAGAAAGCCGCAGTGAACAGGATGATGAAGGCCAGCATCCCGGCGGCGAGGTAAGAGAAGTAGCTGCTGGTGCCAAAGGTGCCGAGGTTGAGGGCGCTCGCTTCGGCCGGTGTCACCCCCGGGAGGCTCGTGAAGATCTTACCGATATTGAAGGCGAGGCCAAACAGGCCGAGCCAGACCACGGGCTGGACCAGGGATATGATCAGCTGGATGGGGTTCTTGTACCACTTCACCAGGTCCCTGTTGGTAAGCGCCCACAGGCCGTGGAGGGGGCTCTTGTTGAGCTTGGGAGCCGCCCGGAACGACCTTTCCATCTCCCGTTCCTTCCGCTCCTCCTCTATCACCTGCTCTTGCGTCGTGACCGTGGACCTTGCCGGGACGTCCTCTGCCACCTTCATGTCACCTGCGGGCCCTCATCATGGTCACCCTCTGCTTGAACGCGTCCATCTTGCCGGCTTCCTCCTCCCTGATGCTGCGCCCGGTGAACTCCAGGTAGGCTTCGTCCAGGGTGGGCTTGGTGAGCGATATCTTGGTCACGTGCAGTCCCTTTGACCTGATCAGGTCGATGACCTTGATTGAGGACTCCTCGCCTGCCTCCGACTTTATCCTGTATTCATGGTCGGTCTTCTTGACGTCCTTCACCAGCGGTATCTTCTTGATGTCGTCCGAGATGTCCGGGCCCGCCTCAGCCACCCCGACCACGATGACGTCTCCGCCGATGCTGGCCTTCAGCTCGTCCGGGGTCCCTATCTTTATGATGTGGCCATGGTCGACGATGGCTATCCTGTCGCAGAGGGAGTCGGCTTCCTCGAGATAGTGGGTGGTGAGGAAGAGCGTCATCCGGTAGTCTTCCTTGAGCATCCTGATGTACTTCCAGACTGCCGCCCTAGTCTGAACGTCGAGTCCCAGGGTCGGCTCGTCCAGGAAGAGGAGCTTCGGGTAGTTTATCAGACCGCTCGCAAGCTCGAGCCTCCGCCTCATCCCGCCGGAGTAGGTGCTCACCTTCCTGTCAGCCGCGTCCTCGAGCTCCACGAGCCTGAGGAGTTCCATGGCGTGCGGCTTCGAGTTGCTCCTTGGTATCCCGTAGAGGTCCGCGCAGAGGATGATGTTCTGCAGCCCCGTCAGGTCTTCATCCGCGGTGTACTCCTGGGGGACGACCCCCACCCTCCTCCTCACCTCGTTGGGATGCTTGTGGATGTCGAGGCCGTCCACGGTCGCAGTCCCCCCGGACGCCCGGAGCAGAGTGGTGAGCATGCTGATTGTGGTGGTCTTGCCTGCGCCATTGGGTCCCAAGAACCCGAATATCTCCCCCTCGTATATCTCGAAAGAGACGCCGTCGACCGCCTTCAGGCTCCCGAAGGACTTCGAGAGACCTTCTACCTTGACGATTGTCTGCTGGCTCATAGGCTCTTCTCCAGCCTGGATACCCTCGTTGCGAGCTCCCTAATCTGTTTGGCGCTGGCGGCGAGCTTCTCGTCCTTCGACTGGGCGAGGTCTTCGAGATATGAAAGGTTGTTCGAGATCTCTCCGAGGGTCCCCTCCACGGATCTCGGCTCGATTCGGCTCGCCTTGGCGGGCCAGTCCGCCTCGGCCCTCCCCTGCGGAGTAATCTCATACTTGTTGTCCGTCTTGCGCTTCTTTACCAGCCCCTCCTCGGCCATCTGTTGGAGCATAGGGTACACCGAACCAGGCGAGGGCCTCCACCACCCCCTGCTCCCTGACTCCATGGCATCCATGATCTCAGCACCGTTCATCGGCTGCTTGGTAACTATCATGAGGATCCACGTCCTGAGGCCCCTGTGGGCGCGTTTCGTCCAGTCCATCCACATATCGGTAATCCTATATCGGTTTTCCGAGTCAGTAGTTAAACCTTGCTCAGCGGTGCTCGCTGGACGGTCTGGGAGGCGCGGTGCCCCTAGCCGCCCTTGACGATGTAGTCCCCAGTCTCGGAGTCCCTAAGGTAGATGGCCCTCCACGGGCATGACTCGGCCGCCCGCTTCAGTCTCTCGAGCTCGACGAGGGTCTCATCTGCGTCCGCGATCCCCAGGGGCTCGCTTCCGATCTGCCTCCGTTCCAGGGAGAAGTGCTCAGGCGCCAGGACCGCGCAGAACCCCGTCCCGAGGCACAGGTCTTCGACGATGCCTGCCTTCACTTTCTTCCCCTCGATGGTCACTATCTCTATCTCTCCACGCTTCTGGAGGTTGGCCTTTCTGATGTCAGGGTTGCGCACTACGGCGTCGGAGATGGACTCCCCGTGCCGCTTGGCGTTGAGGAGCATCTTGTACGCCTTCTCGGTAAGCTCCACGTTCTGGCTCATACCCTAAATCCGCGCGACCGGTATTTCTCTGCAATCCCTAATCCGGATGCATTCCCGCTGCACCCCCGGCGGCGGCCGAGGCGTTCCTGGCGAAGACGAACGGCGTTAGAGGCCCTTCATCTCGAAACTGGCGCCGTAGTCGGACTACGCCTGACCAGCCTTCCCCCGGCAGCGTTGGCAGAACCTCTCGCTGCCCGTCATCCGCTGGACGTAGAAAGCATCCCCGTTTGCACAGATGAAGAGGGCCGCCCTGTCAGGGTCCTCGCTCTTGGCTCGCCTGTAGTTCTGCGTCCAGTACGCCTCCGTTAGGACCAGGTCGTCTCTCTCGCTTTTGATGCCCAGGTCCCACGCATAGCGCTTTGCCACCCTGACGTCCGCGTCCACTACCTCCTGGGTACCCTGGAGCGCTTTCTGCACGAACCCCTTGAGCTGACCGGCATCGGGTTCCCTCCCGTACCTTATCATCCGCGAAACATACCTACCGGGACAGACATGAACGCCGATCGTCCCTCCCTCGACGTACTCCATGGCTGCCTTGCCGCCACAGTGGGAGCACTTCGCCTCAGTGGCGAGCAGCGTCCGGGCCGTGTCCGCGGAGCTATTTTGCAGTGGCTCCACCCTGGAAGTAGGGGCTGTTCAGGAGGTTGGCTACGGCACGCCTCGTCAGTTCCACCCCTTCCGAGTAGCCGGTAAGGACGTGACGGATAGTCCCATCCTGCATCTCAAGGAACACCTGAGGTATCAGATAGTCCTCCGACCAGTCTCCGTACTTCCGGACGAGGTCGTCTGCGATCTTCTCCTGGTCAGGATTGTCGATGTCGTAGTCGTGGAAGTCAAGCCCTAGCCTGTTCGCGGCATCCCTTGCAGGCTCGACTGTGGTTGGGTGGCAGTGCGGGCACCAGGTCGCATGCACGACGTGGACTCCCTTGACCTGCTCCGCTCGGTCTTTCGATTCTTGCATGTCTCTGGCGGGCGCTGCGTTCATTTAAAATTGACTGCGTCAGGCTGGAGGCTGGGGTCGCAGTGGGGCCAGGGGAGGGAAAACAGCCTGGCTCGGGACCTGTTTGATAGCCCAGCCAGTGGCTGCTGCTGGTTAGGGGGGTCCAGAAGGCGAGAGGATGACTCGGTTCGGCCCCCATGGAGTGGCCAATGGTTCGAGACGGAAGGGATGACTCTGCAAAGCAAATCCGTTGTCAGAACTCGTAATGTTACAATCGTTCCGACTTGGCTAGATGACTCCAGCTTGGATAACGCGAGTTCCCGTTCGACTCCCGTGTGCCTCGGCGTTTGGTATTCAGCGCCTCCGACGGCCAGCAGTCGAAACGCGGCTTGATTCGTCAGACAGGATAGCGAAGCTTGAAGTCGAGGTAGCGACAGTGAAAAGAGAGAATTAGTTGGAATTTGCCAGCACCCGAGCAGTTCGGTTAATGCCCAGTTTACCAGTGAGCCATCTTAGGGGGTGAAGAAAGTAACCCGGCTAGGCTACTGCCGTCTTAGTTCCATAGCTTTTTTGGCTAAGCGAGGAAATTGCAGGCGTCAGAAGAGGAATCGAGGATTTATTCATAGCAGTGGCAATGATTTTCAGTCGCCAAGACAGATGCATGCAATCATTTCAGGTTTCTAGGACATCCAAGTTGGAATTCGAACCTATTCATCCCAGACACTTCGGACGCGACTACACCTTCGTGGCAACCCGCTTAATAGAGTGAAACCCTATAAATTCAGCATAAACATGACAGACGGCAGGTCTCTTGCGATTTCCCGATAGAACGATTAGGTCGGTGAATGATCTGACATCTTACCTTGAAAGCGATAGCAGGACGTTCTCAGGGCCGGTCTGGTATCGAGGCCAGTCTGATCTCCAGTGGAATTTGAAACCATCAATCTATAGGCTGAAGAAGAGCATAAACGAGATGGACCTTCTGAAACGCTTCAAACTCAACGCCACTATGCTCCTTGATGGCCTCCCAGACAGACCATACGAATGGCTTTTCGTTATGAGACATTATTCCGTCCCAACACGCCTCCTGGATTGGACGGAAAGTCCTCTAGTTGCAGCCTACTTCGCGGCGAGAAGACGAAGAAAGGCAGGGGCAATATGGGTCTTGTCTCCAATAAGCCTGAATAAGCAGGAAGGTCGTTCGTTTACCAACATCGACACAAGCCTCCCTTCGTTCGGAGAAGACCCAGGAATCGTGAACCAATACGCACCTTCGAGTGAGTTTGAGACTCAACCGGGAGCACTCCCTCCCCTCGCAATTAGCGCCCCTCGAAACAATCAGCGCATGCAAGCTCAACTGGGCACCTACACTATTCACCATCTTCGGAAGACACCTATTGAAAGAGTGGGGGACGCTACGCACGTATGGCGTTTTATAATTCCAGGATCGTACAAGAAGAAAATAATGAAAGAGCTTCGGACTCTTGGGATAACGCAATTCCAGATGTTCCCCGAGTTAGAGAGTATCGGAAGGGCGATAGCAGAAGAGGTCTAGAATTGGCTCATCTGAAGATATACCCAATGGGAAACTCCGCCATCCTGACTATCAACTACCTACGTAATTCAATCGATGTCAGCCCACCATACCAACGAAATAGTGACATCTGGACCCGCGAGAAGAGACAGTTGCTGATTGACTCGATTTTGAACAATTTCGACGTCCCAAAGATATACTTCCACTTGCTCAGCAAGCCCCGCATCCTTGCCTCTGGCAAGGCGGCTTCATACGCCATAATTGATGGTAAACAGCGACTGGAGTCGATTTGGAAATTCCTTGATGGAGAATTTCCTCTAGCCAGTGACTTCAAGTTCAGGTCGAACCCCTCGCTCAAGGTCAAGGGGATGTCTTACGCCAAGATGTCCTTGAAGTACCCAGAACTGAAAGTCGCCTTTGACGGTTTCAATCTTCCTGTTTGGATAGTCGACACCGACGACGTCGAGCTCATAGAAGAGATGTTTTCAAGGCTTAACGAAGCAGTGCCTCTAAGCTCTGCTGAGAAGCGTAACGCCCTGGGGGGCGTCATGGTCAAAGCAATAAAGAAAGTCTCCACTCACAGGTTCTTTGAACGGAAAGTCAGGATTACCAACAGAAGATATCAACACTTGGAGGTTGCCATTAGGCTTCTCTTTCTCGAGTATACCATTCAGAGACGTAACAAGGTCATAGACACCAAGAAGTTATACCTCGACCAGTTTGTCAAGTCGTATAAGGGAAAAGTCAGGAGGCCGCGTTCAACTGATTTGGTGAGAGACGTGACGAAAATCTTGGATGTGATGCTTGACTACTTTACAACCAGAGATAGGCTCTTAAGATCCCAGGCTGACGTTCCAATCTACTACCTCCTATTCAGGTACGCACTAAAACAGAAAAGGCTCGGGAAGCTCAGCAGGAAGGGCTTGCTCCGCTTCGAGACACTCGTAGCGGAGAACCGAGAGCTTGCAGAATCAGACATTACCAAGGCAGATTTCGACTTGCTGGAATTCGACCGAATGTCAATCCAAGGGACCAACGATGCGAGCTCAATCAAGGAACGCCTGAGAATCATGGCTGAGTACTTCCGTCTCAAACGAATATACATCAAGTAGACCCTCAGCCTACGAAGTCGTGACTCTCTCTCTCGAACGCCCAGGCCCTTGGCTGAACCTCCCTAAGTTGTGCCTTGAACCAGAGCCTGCAGTCACCGCAGACGGTAGTCAGGAGAGTGGGACTTGCCGCGTAGATCCACCTCTCGCCCTCGGGGACCTCGAACTTCCTCTCCATGCACGGTCTCGTCATCTTCAGGTAGCAGATAGTCGGTTCCACAGGCAACGAAGCCGTCGCACGTTCCGCCTCGACTTCGCGTTTGTGGGCCACCTGCTTCGCTTGGTCACCCCTTTGCTGTTCTTTCTGGAGCCTACGGCAATCTCCGCAGACAATCCGGACCTCTGGACCGCCAGGGGTTTCTACGTCATAGATCCAGACGTCATCGGGCCGGGCAATTAACCGACGCTTGACGCAAGCCTCGGCCGCACCAAGATCGCAATACCACATTCTCCTGCGGCGGGACGGGGATGCCCGCTTGCCCAACTGTAGGGCCATCGGTCGACTTGCTTTAGGGATTGTGCTACCAAACTGTATTGCCTTTGGCGTGAAATAGGCTATGCTTCAGTAGCCGAGTCATGGTCTCATACCCACTTTAAAAATCAGCCACGTAGCGATTCGGTGATGAAAGACCCCGAAGGTGGTTCCAGAGTCCCGTTCTTCTGGCGGACCCCCAGATTGCTACTGATTATGCTGATTTCTCCTCTACTAACTACCGCAGCCGGTTCTCTTTTGTTGTTAGGAATCGGGAAAGGAGGCGGTCTAGTGTCATTTTATGCGGCAGTCGTAGTCTTGCTCGGCGAGCCTTTGGCGGAGGGGATCCTGCTCTTGCGTTCTGCTAGCAGTGTACAGGTCGAGATTGGCGAGAAAATTGCCTCGGATCTCCTTCATAGGCTGGGAAGGTTGAGTGGTATGAAATTGGGGGTTATCCTAATGGCGATAGCGATGATCCTGCTCGTTGTCATCCCTGAGGATGCGGCAATAGTCTCGAGTTCGACGGCCTCGGCGAATGCATACGCCGTCTCAATCTTCTATGTAGGAGGCCTCCTATTGATTGTCATGCCTTTCATGATTTGGAGCCCAAAGCACTGGTTCTTGCTTAGGGTGAACTTGTCCGGAGTGGTCGATGAGACCGTGAATGTGAGGACAGCACTAAAAGACGCCGTAGAAGCATTCAGTAGCTCCCTTTGGGCTTTGAGGGGGAGCAGAATCTCTAACGCGGCAATCGTCCGACTTGAACTCATTCCCCGAAACGACATTCGTGGCTTGGCACTGAAGCTACAGTACGCGGCGAAGAAAGAGGACTCGGAGTCATTCGTAAGCACTATCGCTTCTGCGACTGCCTTGAATCCAAATCAAGTCTTGGAACGAATGACTTGGCAAGACTATGCGGATCAAGTGGCGAAACTGACGCCCTTCGTCGTCGCGGTTGTTGCTTTCGTAGTAGTTCTGATAGAATTTCCGCACTACATTCCGTCTGTCGGTTAACACCTCAAGGATTCAGCCTTCCGTCCGGAATACCATAGGAACCTCAGCATACTGATTTGATTCGAACCCTGCCTGGATAGACCCCTCATAGAGTCTCCCTTCAGCGTCGTTCGCTTTGATATGCACTGCCAGATTTTGGAGGCCGCGGAAGCCACCAGTGTTTCCGCAGTTGTACTCGATATGCTGATTCCTGGCTAACTCCAAGGGTTTCATCACCATCCATTCCTCTCGGAACCTATACGAGACCTCAATGCTGGCATTACCCCCTACATTCCATGCCACCAAATAGTAATCCCTCCAGAATACCTTCGTCTGGCGTGACCTGACATTTACCAAGAACTTCGGGCGGAGGAGAGCCACGTGTTCGGCCTTGTCTCTCTCCTGTAGGAGCAGGAGTTCCTCGGTCTTTCCAGCCATGCTCGCCATATGCCGCTCTATCTTGGAGAGGCTCTCTACAGATTTGACGGTGGCTTCAGAGACAGCCTTTAGTTCCCTGGTCACTGATTCCAGCGTTCGGACGAACGCTTCGATTTGCCGTTCGGTGCTCCTTTGCAACTCCCTGTTGCTCGTCACCATGATGAGATATAGGGCAAGGATCGTCATCGTGGTTGTGCCCAAGGTGAGCAGGAGGAAGCTGGGCCAGAGAGGGCTTGTAATTCCGAACACGAGAAGAGCGAGGGCGTACAAACACCAAGCTCTCTTCAGCGTCACTTTCTGACGCAGTGCCTCCGCAATACGTTTCGGCACCCCTTCCAACGCATACCGTGTTACTCTTGCTCGGTTTAAGGCGTCCTCTCCGCATATGGCTATTGCGCTACCAAAGCTGTTCCCTGGTTAGTCGACCTTCCTGGTCCTGCTGTTGTGCCCCCTAGCCTCGAGAATCCTGTAGTACAGGTATTCATCATTGACCAGCCTAGAACGTACAGCCCCAGCAACGAAGTCCGCTGCTTGGACACACCTATCGGACGAAGAATCCTGCTGCCTCACGGACCTGATTTTCACTGCTTCAGATTCGAACGCCTGCATTCGTGCCTTGAAATCCTCGAACAATTGTCTTCTTGCCCCTGCATCCCAAACGAATTGGAGCGTGTTGGAATCGCTCACGTTGGGGATTGTTGATGCGATAATCTCTCTGGCTGAAGTTTGAAGAATCCTCTCTAAAGGGTCGACAACATTCCTGTCACTATGATAGAAAACCGATCCAGTGAAGAGTGCCTTTTCAACGATTATGTTCAGGACCCGGGTCTTGGTCTCCTTTGTTGAGTTGGCGAACTTCAATTCGGCCGAGGACCTGCCTAGATCACGAGCCACGGTGTCCAACTTCGTACTAAGGGCCGCGACCAATCCTGATTGAATTGCAAGGAATCCGACCACGACCTTCGGTGGCCTTAGGTCTCCTGATTCATCGATGAATATCTGCCAATGAACCATTTCATCTCACCTTGAACAAGAATTCCTCGCTCGAATATGCAGGTTGCACTTCGAACCCATCAGACCTCCGGGCGAGTGAGACAATTTGCTCGTGGGTAACATACGATGTGGGCAGTATTTTCTCGTTGATGAGATAGAGTGCCCCGATGGTGGAAGCGAACTCGATTCCTTTGAGAGAGACGAATGCGACGTTCAACCAATTGGCAAGAGTCGATTCGGGGAGAGGCAGTGGGCGGCGGCCAGTAAAAGAAAACGCCATGGTAGAGAAGTAATCGACTGGCAATCTCTTGAACGAGTAAGAATGGAAAGCCTCTGCAAAGCCTCGTTTCTCCTGAGGTTTGAGCCCCAGTCCGTTGAGCAACCGCCATCTCGCACGTCCGTTGTGCAGAAGCGTCCTAGGACTGAGCTCCCTTGGAACGGGTGGCTCAATGAGTCTAAGGTCGTCTCCCGCGTGTTGCCACATCTCTTCCCAAGCTCGTGCAGAGCTATCGCCGATTTCCTTTGTCTGCACAATGCTGTACCTTGAGATTCCTCTCAAGAATGGTACTAGGAAAGACCTGTCTCTTTGGAGCAGCAGGGCCAAAGTTGTGTATAACGGAGGTCCCTTTTCATCTTGCCACAGTCTTAGAAACGCCCGTCCTGCTCCAACTGATATCGTCCAATTCTCTTCTATCAGACCAAGTTCCCTTGCTAGACTGAAGTGAGGTTCAGGTGCTCTCCTTCCTCCAGGGGGTGAACTTGATGCTCTGAATAGTTCCCAAGCATAGTCCTTGTTTCCTGGACTTTTTGAGACGGCCTCTATCGCAGTGTGAAGCTTTGAGAGATTTCCCGCCGTTTCGATGATATAACGCATAAAGGCGACAGTCATGCCTTCCACGGTCAGATAGACTTCTTTACAAGAACAGAATCGAGTACCGGTGCTTGGTCAAGAATGGCGACAGACATTACATTATCCATCAGCTCCATCGCTTCCTTGGGTCTAAGTGCAACAGTTAGACCCTGGTCTTTGAGCAGCTTGACCTTATTGATTATGAGTGAAATTGCCTCCTCCGAGAACGGATAACTTGCAGCCGTAATCGAATCCTTGGTCTTGGTTTTTGCCTTTAGGGCGGCTTCCTTTGCGTCGAAGTTCGACTCTCGCCGGTATCGAATCACTTCGTAGATGAATGAACCGAGCTCCTCCTCCGTGTACTCATCGAATGTGATGAAGTTAGTAGCTCCAATCCTTCTTCGAACTGTCTCATTAGTCAAGACATACGGAGCTTCCTCGATTGTCCTGCCAGTGAGTGCAAAGACCGTGCCCATTGGTCCGCCCTCTCCCACAAGGTCCCTGATTGCTTCAGTGAAGGAATTCAAGCTGTCTCCGACCAAGGGTCTTGTAAGTTCGAACTCGTCAATTAGCAGGATGACGGGTTTCCTGCGAAGTTCACGGTGCAGAGAGAATAGGCCCTGAAGCACAGACACCTGATCTTGTGGACCGAGTGGGTTATTCCAAACTTCCAGGTCGTCTTCCTCTGTTCTAGTAAGCTTCTCTCCGTTGAGGAACCTCCAAAGCATGTTCCAAGAACCAAGCCCTTTCTGGACCACGTTCGCCAAGTCCTTCCCAAGCGTCGATTCAAGGCTCAGGTTTATTCCCTTGTGGTCTGCTGTCCAAGATTCCAGTCCTACACCGGCACTCTCGAGAGCTTCGTCGAGAAGTTGTTTCACCTTTTCGCGGCCGTACGCCGCAAGAATAGAGCGGTACAGTTCCAAGAAGGTGCTACGCCGGTGGAGAGGAGGGGTCTCGACGTACAAGCATGATGCGTCGTGTAGGTTGTATTCAATGAATCGAAGCAATTGTGTCTTACCGATTCCAAGAAGTCCATAGAAGACGTAGTGAGGGGATCGCTCAATGGCCAGCTTTCCCTTGATCATCCTGACGTAGTCCTTCGCATTCGAACTTCTTACGAGAAAAACAGATCCGTCCTTCTTTGGGTCTAGAAGAAAGGAGTTCTTTTTGAGCCCGTACAATGCATTGACCTACGAACAACGAATGACGAACGGCACAGTATAAGGTTTCCTTCGAAGACTTTCTGTCACTCGGGGAGACCTGGGCGGTACTATCGGATACTTTACTACGTTCCTGGTCATATACGATTTATTATATACTGCAGGATTCCAAGTTGAGCGGGGACTTGGGGCAGAAGAAGGTCACATCAATCAAGGTTGACGAGGATCTCTGGGGGGAGTTCAAAATTGAAGCAATACGGAGGAAGACCTCCGTGGCGGAGCTCCTTGACGACACAATTCGGAAGGAGCTTGGGAAGGAAGAGGAGTCGGCTTAATGACCGGCACGTCACAGGGACAGACTACCCTCACGGAGTCCTACGAGAAGGATTGGACGATGGCGAAGGAGAACGACCAGGAGGGCATCCACAGTATTCACATCTATCCCGCCCGAATGGTCCCCCAGGTGATTAGAGATCTAATCAAACTCTACGGTCAAACGGGCGAACCGCTTGGCGATTTCTACGTCGGGTCGGGGACAGTGGGGGTCGAAGCTCTCAAGCTCGGCTATGACGTGGTACTGTCAGATATCAACCCACTCGCACAACTTCTCACGCGTGTAAAGTGTCACTATATCGAACCACCCAGGCTTGAAAGCGTCCTCGAGAGGATTAGGAAGAACTTTGAAATCGCGAAAGTGACGGAGGAAGAAGTCGCACGGGTCAAGGAGGAGATTCCCAATGTCGACTATTGGTTCAAGCCAAATGTAATCAAAGACCTGTACGCTTTAAGGCGAGAAGTTTTTGCGACCCGTGACGAAGAGATCCGCGACTTCTTCAAGGTCTGTTTTTCATTGACTGTCAGGAAAGCGAGTAATATCAGAACAAGAGAGTTCAAGCTCTACAGGCGATCAGACAAGAATCTTAGGACCTATGCCCCCAATGTCCAGAAGATTTTCATTGCGTCCGCCTCGAGGGCCATTCGCGGAATGCCCTCAATCAAGGGCATCAGAGGAAAAGCGACCATTCTGAAAGAAGACGCGAGGCACACGGGACTAATGCCGGGCTCACTGGGGACAATTGTCACGAGCCCCCCATATGGTGATAGCTCGACCACTGTTGCCTACGGGCAGTTCTCGAAGTATCCCCTTCTGTGGTTAGGATATGACGTCGACAAAGTGAAGGACATTGACAAGGTCTCTCTTGGAGGCAAAACCAGCGGTGACGGAGACGTGGCAAATGTCCTGAGCAAATCACCCTCGCTTACAGAGGTGAAAGAGAGGGTGGGGGCCCGTGACCTTGAAAGAAGCGTGGTTCTAACGCGATTCTTCAGGGACTACGACGATGGCCTGAAGGAGATGCGGAGAGTGCTGAAAGATGAGAGGAAGTGTGTGATCATCATAGGCAACAGAACCATGCGTGGGGTGAAGATACCCACGATTCAAATAACTAGGGAATTGGCCGAAGCTGGCTGGACAATCAACGGGAAGCCTAAGAAGTTCGAGTGCCTGGAAATCAGAGAAAGAACCATCTATCAGAAACGGATGCCTTATGTTGGAACACCCCAAGGTAGGAAAGATGCAAAGTTATGGGAGCCTTGCGACCTGATAATGAATGAAGCGATTATCGTCCTAAGGTCAATCTAACGCCTTCTTGCTTGAAGTCCCCGAGATCACTCGGAAGATCTGAGAGCTTCCTTACCCATGGCATAGGATTTAGTGCGTCTGTCTCCTTGACATCGTCTCTGACGTAAACAATGAGATTGTGCTTCTTGAGCCTATTAGCCTTCTTCTCGCCGAGTCTCTTGTCGATTGTCAGAATGTATCCTCTTCTACCTCCGGAGGCGATTCCGACGTTCGCCCACCACCTCTCGGCGAGAGTATGTTGGCAGGCCATGAAAATCGCTTTGTCCGGAGTGGCTCTAGCTGTCTTGACATCGGGGACCACCAGATCAGTGTGACCAAGTTCTGCCTCCACCTCCCCTTTGGCCCTTTGGCACGGGATATCGATTCGGTTAAGGAGCCTAAGAACGATTTCCTGGAAGGACTCTCCCGCTCGTTTCTTTCGCATCTGTACAACAGTAGTTTGGAACTGCCTGATTAGAGGGAAGGAGTCCCTGACCACTTCTCTTACGACATCCTTGAGGGTGTTTGAAAGCGACCCTTCTCCATCGATAGCCCCGACGAGGGCAGCTCTGTGCATCTTCTGGATTTGCGACCCGTAAGCGTCCATCCAGGCGACAACAAGTTCAGGAAAAGCTTTCGCTTCTGACTCCATGAAGCTAGCGTAATTTGCCTCCTCGACATCTAGGATGGCTCTGCAAAAGTTTCTACTCACGAAACTGTTTGTCAGCTTGTCATCCAGTTCGTTGAAGGCAGCGTCTAGCATCTTTGGCCACGGAGGGAAGGAGGCTTTCGCCTTCGCCAAAATCTGAACCTCGGTCGCCTTCAAACATCCATGGGGGAGTCCAATTTGCTTTTGAACCCTTGCTACTTGACTGAACAGAACCCTTGATTCCAATCAGAATCAGGGTACCAAAGCTCACGCCTGAAGGCCGCCCATGATTCGCCTGCCTGGCATATTTTGTTTGTGATACCAATTTGGTAGTCGGAATCTGATATCGGTAGCCTACGGAGCTTGAAATATACTCTAATTAAGAAAAGAAGCTCAAAAATAGCCCGGCTAGGATTCGAACCTAGGTCGAAGGCTCCAGAGGCCCCCATCCTTGACCACTAGACGACCGGGCTGCGAATGAAGGTTTGATTTCAGTGGCGATAAAAGGGTTCTATGCCCTTCTCGACGTTGCAGGGACGCGACCCGGAGCGACGCCAAGCTCTTCCATTACCGACCCCATCTGGTCAAGGGACCGCCTCAGGACATCGGGGCGCAGGATACCGAAGTGACCGATCCGGATCATCCTGTCCTTGTCGTCATATATCCCCCTCGAGACCATTACATGGTGCTCCTCCTCCAGCGTCCTCTGGATTGGCCCCGCCTTCCCCTCTTCCACCCAGAACGAGGTGACCGTGTCCGCCCTGTGGCCCTCCTCGGCCACTAGCCTCTGGCCCCACTCGGCGACCTTGTCCCTGGCAATCTCGCCGAGCTTCTTGTGGCGAGCCCACCTGTTCTCTATCCCCTCCTCCTTGACCTCCGCCAGCGCCTCCCTCAGCGCCTGGAGGACCTGGGTCGCAGGGGTGGCAAGGTACATCTTGGGGTCTTCCATCACGGGTTTCCAGCGCGTCAGGTCCATGTAGTAGGACTCGATCGGCGCCTTCCTCTTCTCCATGTGCTCGATGGCGCCCTTCGAGACCGCCAGGAGGACCGCTCCCGGCGCCCCTGCCAGCGCCTTCTGCGAAGCCGTGAAGACGATGTCCGCTCCCAGCCTGTCGAAGTCCAGGGGGACACCCCCGATGGCGCAGACGGAGTCGACGACCGAAAGGACCCCAGCCTTCTGGCACTCCTCCACCAGCTCCGTGACGGTGTTCGACACAGAGCTCGAGGTGTCCACGTGCGTGATGAATACGACGGAGTACTTCGACTTCCGGAGCTTCTTCCTGAGCGAGTCAGGGTCTGCCCCCTTCCCTTCTGGGAACTCCAGCTTGTCCGCCTTGGCCCCGTGAATCTGGTTCAGCAAGAGCATCCTGCGACCGAAGTAGCCGTTCGTCAGGGTCAGGGTCCTGTCCCCATGGGCCACAAGGCTTACGACCGAGGACTCCATCCCTATCGTCCCCGAGCCTGTGAAGACGAACTGCACCCCCTTCTGGTTCTTGAAGACGTACCTCGCAAGGGATACGGTATCCTTGAACATCGAATAGAACTCGGCCCCTACGTGCGGGAGCTGCGGCGCAGCCATGGCGTCCCGTACCCGCTTGGAGAGGTTGGTTGGCCCCGGAATCAGAAGAAGACTGTCTCCCACGTCAGACCCGCCTTCCCCGACCACTCGGACGGGTAAAAACCCTCTCCCTAGGGGATATGGTCGAGGACCTGGGTGAGCGTGTCGATGTGGATTATCTCCGGGTCGGGGACTCTGGTGGTATGCGCGAGCATGAAGCCGAGCCTGGCGGACTTCAAGAAGGCGAGGTCGTATATCGTGTCCCCTACTGCGATGGTGCTCTTCGGACCGATTTTCAGCCTCCTTAGGAGCTTCGCGTAGGCGAGGTCCTTCCGGGTGGGGTCGACCCTCCCAACCCCCATAGGCTGCAGCACGCCGCGCCTGTCGAACCTCAGGCTGTTGGCCACCCAGTGGTCGATCTTTAGCGTCTCGGCGACATCCTTGGCCAGTATGTCGATCCCCGAGGTCACCAGCGCGGTCTTCAACCCGCGGGCCCTGAGGTCCTCGAAGAGCCCGGGAGCCTCGTCCCGTATCTTGTATCCGGAGAGTATCGTCTCGATCTGCTTCCTGGTGGTCCCCTTCGGCCAGCAGGAGATGTCCCTCCGCATGAACTCGTTGTAGCCAATCTTCCCTTCGGAGTAAAGCTTCAGCGACTCGGCGCCCAGGTGTTCCGTGCCGAACGCCTTGTGGATGGCGACCCAGCTGCTGTTGTGCTCCAGCACGGTCCCGTCGAGGTCGAAGGCTGCGAGCCTTATGCCTTGGTTCAAATCCTGTCTCTGACCGGGACCCCTATGAGCCTCATCGCCTCTGCCAGGACCTGGCTCGAGGCGTCCACCAGCGCCAGGCGGGCGTCCCGCAGCTCGGGGTCGGGCTCCTGGTTGACCGGGACGCTCTCGTAGAAATTGTTGAAGGCGACCGCGAGCTCGTGTGCGTACCGGACCACCTCCTTCGGGGAAAGGAACTCCCCGGTGTCGTTGGCGCTTATGTCGAGCATGGACATCTTCTTCCCCAGCGCCTTCTCCTGCGGCTTCGTGAGCTTGGCCGCCGATTCGGCGTCTATCCGGGGCTTCCCCTCCGTCTTGCCGAGGATCCGCCTTGCCCTGGCATAGGTGTACATCAGATAGGGACCCGTGTCCCCCTGGAACTGAAGGGCGTCCTCCAGGTCGAAGACTATCATCTTGTCGGGGTCCTGCTTAAGCAGCTCGTACCTGAGCGCGGCTACGGCTACGGCCTCGGCCACGTCTGAGACCCATCCCTCGGCCTCGGAGAGGTTCCTCTTCTTTGTCTCGACCTTCGCCCTCTCCTTCAGCTTGTCGAGCACCGTGTCAGCGTTCACGTACAACCCCTTCCTCCCAGACATATGTGCGAACTCTCCCTCAATCTCGAACCCGAGCTGGGAGGCCGTCTTCTTCGACAGCGAAACCACCTCGTAGCTCCTGTGGAGGTACCTCCTGGAAGCGCCCTCTCTGAACTCGTCGAGCACCTTCGCGACTATCCTTTGGAGGTAGCTCTGCCGGGTGTCGATGACCGACACCGCCAGGTCCGCCCCACCGAACCGGACTTTTCCCTTCTTGCCGTCCAGGGTAGTCGAATAGAGGACCCCTCCCGGCTGGTCCTTGGAGTACTCCTCATAGCCGAAGGGGTCGCCTATGACCCCCACCTTCCAGGCCGCGTAGGGGATGTCTTTGGCGACGTACACCGCTGTCCCGTCCGACCTCACCACGACCTTCTCTTCTCCCGTGTCGGGGTCGGGGATCACCCAACACCCCTTGTTCTCCCCCTCGGTCTGGAACTTCACGTACTTCATCTTCTTCAGCGACTCGAAGATCTTCTCCCACATCCCCGAGTGCACGATTTGAGACTCCCAGTTCAGGAGGTCGTAGGAGGCGCCCAGCCTCCAGCAGGTGGAGAGCTGCGCGGCCAGGATCTTCTTCACTATCTTCCGGGTGTACTCGGCTATCTCCCCGTCTCCCTTCTCGATCTCCCTGAGGACGAGGGATTGCTTTGCCTTGAGGGACGGGTCTTGCTCGTAGGCTTTCGTGACCTTGGTGTAGACCTGGTCGCCGCAGTAGACGTCGTACTTTACGCCTGGCGGCGCCTCGTCGGGGAAGCCCATGAACTTGAACCCCACTACTATGTCCGCCACCTGGGCCCCGGAGTCGTCCACGTAGTTCAGAGCCTGGACCTGCTGCCCCAGGTACCGCATCACCCTGACCAGGGAGTCCCCGAGGACCAGGTTGCGGACGTGGCCGATGTGAAGGGCCTTGTTCGGGTTGACGTTCGTGTGCTCGATCGCGACCACCTCTCCCCGCTCCCTCACGGCGCCCAAGTCCTTCGACGAGGTGATGCTCGCAATGCTGTCGGCCATAAACCGCGGATAGCTCAGGCTGAAGTTGACGTACCCCCCCTTGTGAGGGACGACGGCCCCGATGTACTGTGACTTCTTCGCGAGTTCCATGGCCCTCGAGCCGATCTCTACGGCGATGTCCCCAGGCTTCTTCCCCGTCTCCTTAGCCAGCCGTATCGGGACCGCGCTTGCCAGGTCCCCGTATGAGTCGTTGGGGGGGAGGTCGACGTCAGCCACCGCTTTCTTGTAGCCCAGGTCGTACAGGGCGTCGGCAAGCACCTCCTCGACCTCAGCCTGGAACTCTAGGAACTTCAACTGTCGGCGGACCGCCGCCCTGTGCGATAAAAGCTCTCGTCGGGGACGTCTCTTGGGTCGCGCTCGGATGGAACGGTGCGATGCAGGGCCCCTTAGGGGGAGCGGGCCCTCTGCTCCTCGTGGCAAGTGAGTCAGGCGACCTCTCTGTCCTCGACCGTGGCGAGCGCGGGCCAAACGAGGTTCGTTCCGAGCTGCCCCAAGACGAGCGGGGTGGGACTCCCGCCCGACGAGTTTGAGGCCGGGACGGCAGTCCAGCGACAATTCACCCTTGCCTGAACTCGAACTCGCAAAAGTCGTCTCCGCGCGCCTACAAGCGTTCCTTCGTAGGCCTGTGGATTTCGCTCCTAAAGCGGAGAAAAGCGGGAACGAAGCGGGCCAGGCACCAGAGCCTCGTCCGGTTCTTCGCTGGAGGTATCTCCTGAGGCTACGTTCCCAAAGTTAGATCACGAAATGGTCGGGCTTTATGACCGGGGCTGTGCCTCAGTACCCCCTGAAGCGCTCACCCTGTTTTGATATCTAGCTTCGCAGCCCGAGCCTAGGGCCTACCATGACCGCCTGAAGAGGCGCCGCCAAAGGTCACGGTGAAGCTGGAGCCGTCCGAACTGAGGGACGAGGTAGTAGCCAGTGTCTTCCCGTTGTTCGTGACCATGTTGATGCTGGCCACGGACGAGAAGGTACCGAACGACTGCATGGTGCCGCCGATCGTGGCGTAGCATGTGCCGCTCACGCCCGTGTTGTCCTGTCCGTAAGATGCCGTCCCGAAATTGGCGAGGGTCGTCAGGCTGCCGCCTATCGCGGGCCTCTCCGTTATGCACTCCGCGTTAGCGAGCTGCGCACCGCTGACCGTCGCGGCGGTAGAATAGCTGTTAGCGCCGTCGGTGACCGTCGCCGTGCACGAGGCGCCGCCTGACACTGCGCTGCAAGTCACCGTGACCGAAATCACGTCTCCCGGAGAGGGATTCCAAGTGGCATAGGTGGGCGCTGCTGGGTAGAACTCCGTCCAGGCGGAGTAGACAGGAGAGCCCTTCGTACACTGCACCAGGGTTCCCGCCTGTTCGACCGTGCTGTCACTATACCCGTCGATTCCGGCCCAGAAGGCTGCGTAGGTCGTCTTTTTCGAGCAGCTGACCGAGGGTTGGACGAACGAGCCAGACACAGTGGTCACAGTCCCCGAAGAGCCGGTCACGGCGTAGCCAGCCCAGTTGAGGCTGGACTCGGAACCGCTCGCGCGGAGGTTCGGAGTGAGGACCACGGACGCGGCTGCCAGAGGAGTCACGCTCAGCAAGGAGAAGAGCACCAAGCACGAAGTCGCGATTGTCGCGAAGTTCCTCGACTTCAACGAGAGATTTTTTGGGACGATGTTCTATTTAAACCTAACATCTTAGGGACATTGTTAGCTCCGTCGCACAGCCGTTTCATGGATTATCCATTGGGTCATGGATGAGTAACGAGGTCTTCCGACTCGAGAGATGCCTATGGCCCTAAGGTCGGGATTACCGGACCGGAGGCAAGACTGCAATCTGAAACTCTGGACACCATGCTCGCTTCTCCGGTGGACTTGCTCGAAGAGACGGGAGTCGTCACCCAAGAGGAATGGGAGCGGAGAATCAAGAAGAAGTTGAAGACATAAAGGAAACGAGCAAGGCAGGCTTTGCGGTCAGGTTTGCTCTGCTTGTGCTTCTGACCGGCGGTGGGATCGGAGCAGTTCTGGTTGTCGAAACTGGTTTCAACACGGGGATACCGAATCTCGTGTTCCTCCCAATAGGCCTGGGATACCTTTTGCTCATGTTCAGCTGGGCAGTCAAGTTAGGCCTGAGACGGCAAGCCTCCAAGAAAAGGGAAAGTGGCGTGCAGAGTTGACGGAGTCCAGCTTAGGGGCTCGTCGCTATCTGGAGTTCGTGGCGTCCCAACCGCACAGACGCAAAGGGGCCTTCGAGACTTCTCCCGCCGACAGACCCCCTGCTGGACAGGCTGCTCAGACCCGGCCGGTCCCGCATAGGCATTCTGCACAGGTGGTCATCTTCCCGCATACGCTGCACTTCTCGAATGAGTGGTAGTGCTCGTCAAAGCCCTTGCTCTGTGGGCACTCCAGGTCGTTCTTACATACGAACATCCGGGCGCTCCGACCAGTAGCCCCTCATTAACCTAAGCCGGGAGGCGAGGAGAGGCCCCGATCGAGCGCGCCCGGCGTGCAGGAGCGCTGGTTTCTTCCGCTGAGCATGCGGCTCTCGGCCTTCGTGGCTATGCCCGGCCTCTTTTCCTGACTTCAGATCGGCGCTGGCGTGCTAACGGAGGACGCCCTTCCACGTTGCCGGTACAGGGCCCTTGTACACGACCTCGTTGGCTCCGACAAAATCCGCGAGTCGATCGATGGTCTCCCCGATCTTGGATGAGACGTCCTTGCCGCCGGGTGCGCTTGAGCCTCCGTCTGACCGTTTCTTCGTCGACCCTGAGGGTTCTGACCGCGCTCGAGTGGGTGACCCTCACGTTCCACTGGGGCTCCCGAGTTCCTTGAATATCTTCACGTCAAGGTCGTCCATGCGGTACATGGGACATCGAGAAAACTGGCGCTACCGGATTGAGCTTGTCGGATTTCCTCATCGCCGTAGGGCGAGAGATATTAGCAGGGCGGAAGCCCTGCGAGGCGTGCAGCCAGCAAAAGATGCGGTCGGCGTGGTCACGTCGTACATCAGTGCCTTGGATCGCATGGACTACGAAACTGCCATGACCTTCCTGCACCAGCAGGTCAGAATCAAAGGACCTGCTGGCGAGACTTTCGGGAAACCCCTCGACTTCGTCGAGATGCTCCGGAGGTACCGCGGGAGGTACGACGTCAAGAAGGTCTTCTCGGAAGGAGACGACGTGTGCGTATTTTACGACTTGAAGACCACAGGCCCGACGGTGTTCATGTCCTCCTGGTACCAGGTCAGGGACGGGAAGATAGCATCCATCCAGACCGTCTTCGACCCGCGAGCGTTCGGCCTGCCAGCTGTGGAAAGGCCCAGCGAGTGAAGGCAATCAGGATCCACGCCCGTGCTGGTCCGGAAGACATTGTCTACGAGGGGGCTCCCGTTCAGGCCGTGGAGGACAGCGAGGTACTCGTCAAGGCGCAAGGGCCCGGGGCAATCCCATCGAGTTCCCCGGAACCTTCCCTTCACCACGGTCGACGGTGACGGCCGCCTGCACACCACGCACATTTCCAGGGCGCTAACCAAGAGACCTGTTGTAGGCACGGGCCCGGAGGGGCCTGAACCTATCATGGGTTCGAATCTCTATGTGTATTCGAAGCCGCTAGCATTCGATTGGTTTACCAATCCAAATCCGGGGTTGGAGATTGCGGCGCTTCAGACTTGGGAAAGAGCTGCGGGGCCACGACTGCCGCGTAAATCAGATCAGTCTATCTTCCTTTCGTCGCTCTCTCGTCCAAGGCTTTTCGCAGTCTCGCCGCGAGTTCCGAATCTGTCAGAGGATCCGTTTGGCCGCCGTTTACTTGGATAAGTCGTGCGAGTATGTTATCAATCACTTCGGTCGCGGTATCGCGGTCGCTGACGAGGTACCTTGGCTTCGGGCTGTCTGAGTATAGCGCGTCGTAGACCGCCTCGGCCACTGGTGTAGGTTCTGGGTATATGGTGCGCTCAAGGACGCCTGGGGTGTTCACGTACCAGTTCCAGACCTGCTTGATTTGGTCCCGAAAGGCCGATCGTTCCCATTTGGTGTCGGCTTCGCCCCGCAGGAGTTCCCACGCATTGATGGCCATTCTGCTTCTATATGCCATCGGCTCTATTGTGCTCACGCTGAGCCCGAGCATGGCCAATTCTTCTCGCAAGATTTCGGTATAGCCTTCTAACGCGTGCTTGCTCGTCCCATACGGTCCCAACCAAGTGTCAGTCATGAAACCGCCTATCGAGCTAATGTTCACAATCCGCCCCTTGGACTCCACGAGCAAGGGGCCGAAATCGTGTATCATTCTATGGATGCCGACGAGGTTGACCTCTAGCACTCGATTGAATTCCTCGACCGAGGTATCGATCAAGGGACCTAGTCCTGTGACGCCTGCGCTGTTCACGAGCCCATGGAGCCCCCGCCCCGATTCACGGACTGTCTTTGCTCCCCGTCGTACATCTTCGGAGTTGGTTACGTCGAGTACCAGAGGGGTGACATTGGGCAACTTTGCAAGCTCGGCCGAGTCCTTCTGCTTGCGAACACCTGCGTAAACGTCGCGTCTTTTGGAGGCAAGAAGCTCGCAGATGGCCCTCCCCAAACCACTGCTCGCTCCTGTGACTATGACAGGGCCCTCCGATGGCTTCGGCAAGGTTCCGAGCCACAGAATACGCGGCGCGACAATAAAAGCCTCACCGTTCTCGTACAGCCGGAGTGTTTGACTTGGCCTCAACACAGAATAGCGTGAATCAATCCGCATCCGCCACATGGAGTTCATTCTGAGCCATTTCATCCCGGACCAGGTGGGGTCCGGACCCATTATGGGTTCGGATCTCTTTTGGGAGCGCGACTGAAGCGGAAGAACTGGACTAAACCGCTCCATTGTGTCAGTCGCAAATGGGACTGACGTCTCGGGTCGGATTTGAGCTAGCGTGCGCTGGCTCAAATCTCAACACGGGAGCTTCCACTTCAATGTCAGTCCTGGGCCGATACAGGTCTTCGCCAATGTCACAAACACGTCAGGCGAATCCATATCCGGGTAGACGCAACGATCGACGGCGAGGACGCAGGCGTATGTGGTTATGGCGCCAACGCTAATCGGACCATGGCATGCAGTTCCGAGATTATCCCCCGTCCCACCTGCTCCCAGATTTCCCCAACTAACAGTCACGCTTTGACGCTGTCGCCTTACTTCGGCAATGGTAAGATGCCGACGGGCTCGTGCTCTTTTACAAGCGCACAGATAGGCTGTCCTTAGCCCAGAATTCAGCTCGAGAGGTCATCTTCGCCCAGAGGCGAGGCCCTTCTGTAGAAGATGTCTCCGCTGGGATCCGGGTGACGCCGGACGATCCCTTGTGAGGCCAGCATGTCGCACGTAGTCTGCACTTCGTCTGGGTCTAGTTCGACCTTGAACTGATCTTCGACCTCCTCCTCGACTTCAAGCACACCCTTCTCCTGCATGTCCGAAAGGACCCTGACTATTTTGCCCGCGAGAGTTGCCGTCGAAGGTGGTTCGGGGATGGCGACAAGCTTCTGTCGCCCCGCCTTGAGATTATCGATTATGGGGGCCCAGTCCTTCAACCCCTTTCCCCTTCGCTCTTCCGCCTGAACTATCAAGAACGATCGCTTAGTACCGTTGTCCTCCCAGTCCAGTTCGAAGCCAGGCCTCTCTAGCCGTCCTCCATGTGGCCTGACGGATTCGATTGATGGAATAGGGATGAATATGTTTGGCGGCCTTTGCGGTATCTGGTCGATGCCTTTGACTTCCGAAAAGACGAAGTTGGCCTCGAAGATGCCTACCGGGAGCTCCACCGACTTCTCATCTGTGCAAACGAAGATCAACCTTCTGTCAGTCAGGACCAACGTACCTTCGACCTCGCCGAATCCGAAGTCAGCCTCCAACTCCTTCCTGGCACCGGTCATGCTCAGGGTGGCCCCCTGTTCTTGCGCCAGTATGACTTCTGAAGACTGGCCGCTCAAGCTGGAGTTCCGTTCAGTGGGAGCATTATAAGTGAATCGAGCGTTGGACAGAGCGTGTCCCGACACTAAGATGCCACGATACCCCCGCGCGCGAATGGGACTTTGCAATTCGATGACTTGAGGTGTCAGACGACCCCGGAAGATTCTTTGGAGCAACTAGCCGTAATCAGGCTCTGATGGCCAGACAGAACCCATTCTGAGCGATTCCATGACGGGCCCGGCGGGGCCCCGACCCATTATGGGTTCGAATCCTTGCCACCACGCAAATTCGCGCTCTCTCGTTTGCGGCGAGCAGGTTCGTTATGCCGGGGCATATGCCGTATATATGACGACGCCCGTACGATGGCCTGAGCCGTCATTGGAAGGCACAATGATGGATTATCCGTTGACGCTTCCGCGCGTTTTGGAACACGCCGCCAAGATATTCGGCAAGACCGAAATTGCTTCGAGGATGCCTGACAGGTCGATTCACCGGGAGACGTATGTCGACCTGCACCGGCGGGCCAGGGCGCTGGGCCGGGCTCTACAGGACGCCGGGCTCAAGAGGGGGGACCGTGTCGCGACCCTCATGTGGAACCACTACGCGCACATGGAAACTTACTTCGGGGCGCCGGCAGCCGGGGGCGTCCTCCACACTCTTAACCTCAGGCTGCATCCGAACGACATCGCCTACATAGCTAATCACGCTTCCGACAGGTTCCTCGTCTTGGACGACGTCCTTCTCCCGCTCTTCGACAAGTTCAGCAGGGCCGTGAACTTCGAAAGGGTGCTTGTGGTGCCTCTGACAGGGAAGCCGGTCCCGCCGCCCTACCTCAACTACGAGGAGTTCCTCAAGGGTGCCAAAGGGGAACTGGAATATCCTGACCTTGACGAGAAAGAGGCTGCGGCCATGTGCTACACGTCCGGGACCACGGGCCGTCCCAGGGGGGTGGTCTACTCCCACAGAGCCATCTACCTGCACTCCCTCGGCCTGCTCCTGAGCGACTTCACCGGCCTGTCCAGCCGGGACACGCTCTGCCCTGTAGTACCCATGTTCCACGCCAACGCCTGGGGCCTCCCCTTCGCGGCTCCCATGGTGGGGACGAAGCTCGTCTACCCTGGTCCGTATCTTGACCCTCCGAGCCTCCTGGACCTCTTCGAGCAGGAACGAGTCACTGTGACGGCCGGTGTGCCGAGCATATGGCTTGGGATGATCGGCACTCTTCAGAAGGAGCCGGCCAGGTGGTCTTTGGCGAAGGGGATGAAGATGATAGTCGGGGGGTCCGCCGTGCCGGAGAGCATGATCCGAGCCTACGATAAGTTCGGCCTACGGGTGATACAAGCCTGGGGGATGACCGAGACGGCGCCTCTGGGCACGCTGAGCTTCCTGAAGGGAGGGATGGACTCCCTGACCGATGACGAGAAGTATGGTTACAGAGCCAAGCAGGGGATACCCGCCCCCCTGGTGGAGGTCCGCGTGGTCAACGACAGGGGGATGGCCCCCTGGGACGGCAAGACGACAGGAGAACTGCAGGTCCGTGGGCCCTGGGTCGCGGCCAGATACCACAACCTCCCGGAGGCGGGCGAGAACTGGAGCGAAGATGGGTGGTTCAGGACAGGTGACGTCGCGGCTATTGACGCAGAAGGCTACGTCAGAATCACGGACAGGATCAAGGACCTCATAAAATCAGGAGGAGAATGGATAAGCTCGGTGGACGTGGAGAACGCGATCATGGGCCACCCGGCCGTCGCCGAAGCCGCGGTCGTCGCTGTCCCGCATCCGAAGTGGCAGGAAAGGCCGCTGGCCGTGGTAGTCCTGAGGGCAGACTTCAAGGGGAAGGTGCAGCCGGACGAGCTGAGGTCGTTCATCGCCCCGAAGTTCGCGAGCTGGTGGCTCCCCGACGCGATAGTCTTCGCCGACGAGCTCCCCAAGACCGGGACAGGCAAGGTGGCGAAGATACTCCTGCGCGACCAGTACAAGGAATGGAAGTGGGCCGAGCCCCCTGTTCCTCGGGACACGGCACCGTCGATGTGACAGACTACCACGCCCGAGCCCAAGGACCTCTGGCCACAAGGATTCTCCAACCTCGGGCCACCACCATCGCAGAAGCACCGGAGAGGAGATTACGTAGTTCACAGTGTTGGAGCCAGGAGATGATTCCGGACCATTGGGTTCTGCTTCTCGACTCTGACATCTATCATGACGACAACGGTGAAAGCGCAAGCTGCAGCCAACCATTCCCGATTGACACCGCTAACCTCGCAGGTCGTTGTACCTTGAGGGCCTGGGTGTCACCGCCCCCAGCGCCGGCATTGGGTTGGCACCCGTTTGACCTGCTGCAGAAGAGGTTGGATCAGGCTATGTCTGTCAAACAGAGTTCGTTCTGAGCTGTGTCATCACGGGCCCGGTGGGGTTCGCGACAGAAGTGTAACAAATACCTTCCTTTTTTCTTTCACATTGCTTGTCATATGAGTGAATCGGGTTCGATTCCGGAGGGATGCGATCAAGAAATTGAGTGGGTCCGACGCCAAAGCAGACTCGCATCACTGCGCTGAGTAGAAAAAAAGAGGAGAAGATGGTTTGTTCGCTACGGACAGGCGGAGTTGCCTACCGCGGTGAACATGCCCAGATTTCCTTGTAGATGGAAGAAGTCCAGACCGGGGGTCCCGTCGTGAGACATCGGACCCGAATTGAAGTTCATCATTGCGGCAGAATTCGACATGTTCATTGCGCCGCAAACCCCGTTGTTGGATGGCGAAGTCGCGAAGGTTGCTGGACTGATGGAGAAGGTCGTCAGGAGCGCGAAGGCTGCAAGGAGAGTCAGGGCAACTGTTTTTTGGACAGTGATTTTCTTCATGCACCAGGAGCGGCGGACGAAAAATAGTTACCCATTTTTCCGCTGGTTTGCTACCTCGGGATTCGCCGGGAGGCGCGGCTCGGGGACCGGAAGAGAGGACCATCCCTTTCAGACCCGTTTCCGGCCCAGACATGCCAAAATCTTGCGCTTTTCAAGATCGGGGCGTTTTCCGAAGGGTGGGGGCTCCCGGGAATATTCGCCGGGCTACTGGGCCTCTCTTTGAAGCATTAATTACCGGAACAATGTTCCAGAGGAGTCTCGGGACTTGAAGCCGCGGAGAGGAAGGACCATGGCGACCAGGTCCGCTCCGGAGGCCGGCGGGGGAGCGGGCCCATTCGGGGACAAGAGGAGGACCGGTTTCGGGTTCGAGTCGAAGAGGGCCGAACGCCTCTTCGAGTGCATGGTCGACGCCTTCGTGAACGATCACATGAGGAAGAAGCTGTCTTCGGACAGTTCAGGTTGGAGGGACCTGGCCCAGCTCGCCAGGATGATGAATGTCCCACCGTCGTCCGTCTATGGCAGGCATGGAGGGGTAGGTCCCGAGTTCGGCGAACTGGCAAGAAGCGGAATGGTCGAGACCAGCGTCGTCACAGGCCAGCGGGGAAGAGGGGGCGCCGTCACGCGCTATCGCATTGCGTACGAGAGGGAGCCGATAAGGGATTACGTCAACGAGAGGGTAAAGGGAGCGCCTCGTGCCGAGGCGGTCAAAGTGCTGCTCCCGACGAACCACGTGGCAATTCTGCCCTTCGTAAACATGAGCCCCGAGCAGGCGGACGAATACCTGGCCGATGGCCTTACAGAAGAGCTGATCTCCACGACTTCAAAGGTCTCCGGGCTGAGGGTGGTCTCCCGCACCTCAGTGATGCAGTATAAGCAGTCTACGAAGTCAGCCGGCCAGATAGGGAGGGAGCTGAACGCGGGAACCCTTCTCGAAGGGAGCGTCAGGAAGGCAGGTGGCAGAATCAGGGTGAACGTCCAGATGATTGACGCAAACAGGGACCTGCACCTTTGGGCCGAGAGCTACGACAGGAGCCTGCGAAGCCTGTTCGCGATTCAGAGCGAGATTGCCGAGAAGGTGGCAGGGGAGCTGAAGGTCCAGCTCCTGCCCTCCGAGAAGGAAGCCACAGAGCTGAGAGACACAGACAATATTGAAGCATACACATGGTACATCAGAGCGACGCAGCTTCTCCATCAGGGGACGGAAGAAAGCCTCAGAGAGGCGGTCGAGTTGTTCGAGCAAATCATGTCGGTTGATAACCAGTTCGCGCGAGCCTATGCTGGTCTCGCGGAGGCTCTAGACGCCTTGACAAGTCAGAACTTTGAGGATTTCGCGACTGCAGTTGGGAGGGCCGAAGCCGCTGCTTGCAAGGCTTTGGAAATCGGACCGAACCGGCCCGAAGCCCATGCGGCAATGGCCTGGGTCTTTCTTGCTTCCGACAGGATTCAAGAGGCAATCTCGGAAGCAAAGAAGGCCGTCAGCCTCAACACGAATTTCGCCCGGGCCTACGAGATGTTGGGAAGCGCCTATTCCTCGTTGGGAGACCTGGAGCTCGGAATCGAGAGCTTGGAGAAAGCAAGTGCGCTGAACCCTCTCTCCTTCCAAATCGGCCACCTCCTTTGTCATGTGTACCTGGCTGCGGGCAGAAGGCGCGATGCCCTCAGGGAAGTGGAGCGGTTGAACCAGCTGCATCCAAGCAATCCCCTGTCCTTCCATTGCTTGGCTCAATATCACATCGGGAGCAGGGACCTAGAGAACGCCCAACGGGCTGTTGATGCTGGGATGAAGGTCGATCCCCAGGCGCCCGTACTGATAATCGATCAAGGAATAGTATACGCCTTGGCCCAGAAGAGGCAAGCCGCAGAGGAGCAGCTGCGAATAGTCGAGAGGAATGACAAGGAATCTGTGCGACTTTTCGGGCAGGTCTGGATTTGCGCCGCCTTGGGTGACTTTGGCAAGGCCTTTGAGGCACTGATGAAGCAAGCGGAAACGCATTCATGGTATACTCTTATGAAGACGGAGCCTCTGTTCGAAGGGCTCCGGAAGGACCCACGTTTCGCAGAATTCTGCGCGAAAGTTGGACTGCCCCCTTGAATCAGGAAGCTAGGTCGCCTCCGGTCGCCTCAAGTCGGCACCTTCTCCCCGACTTGGAACCTTGAGGACAGAATCCGGAGGGGGAGGAGCTCACCCTATCCTACTGCTGATCTTGCAGAGGTTGGTTGACTTGGCTTCTATCGTAGTAAGAACCGCCTGGGCTGGGAGTCCGACTGCTAGCTAACCGTCAGTAGTTTCAGTTCTGCCCCGCCGCCTTATCTTCTTCTAGACTCTGGTCTCGAGCGAGTAGGGATTGGCAGATGGCGACATTGCGACGAAGCAGCCGGGGCCAAGGGGTTCGTTTCCCACGACTTCCGCGTCTTCTGGATGGGCCACAAGGGCTCAATCGAAGCCGTATACACAACCAATCACCGCAGGCTCCCCGAATCGCTCCTCCCAGAGATGAAGGATTCGTTCCTCAGAGCGGAGCCATACCTTGAATCGGAGCTTGACGTGGAGGCGGAGAAGAAGAGGAGCAGCATCATGGCCAAGGACACCCAGGCCGACGCAGTGACGCTGGGCGGGCTCGCAAAGCTGCTAGAAGTAGCGGCGCGAACAGGCTAGCCCAGCGCAGACCGTGGCCCTGGCTGAGGCAGCGGAGCAACTGATCAACCAGGGGTGGACCTTCGCGGAGGTCCTCCCGAACGGCAAAGTGGTCCTGAACAGGGGTATTCGTAACAGTTCTGAAACGGGCCCGGTGGGATTCGAACCCACGGTCTCTGAGCTTTCGCACTTCAGCTTCGGAGGCTGACGCCCTATCCGTGCTGGGCTACGGGCCCAATCGCCCGGCCGTAGGGGGCCCCGGATAAACACTGGCCCCCCGTTCTGCAATTCTCCCGCGCCCCGGACCTGCCGCTAGCCGGGCGCCTTCGTAACACCCGGGGGAGGCTTGTATCTCCTGAAGAACCACCAGTAGAGGCAGAGGTTGGCGGCGAGCACCGCTCCGTAGAGCGCGAAGGGGTAGTCTATCACCATGGGGTCCGCTTCCAGGGACCCGAACTCGAACCCTGAGAAGTAGGTCCCCCCTGCGGAGAGGGCGAGCCTCGCCGTCTGGTTTATGCCGAAGGCGGCACCCCTTTCGTCCTCCGCCACCATGTCCATCATAGCCGCCTGCTGGATGGGGAGAGCCATCACCCTGGTCGCAGGCAGGAGGAGATAGATGAAGAGCGACACGGGGAACAGGCGGACCAGAGGCATCACGACGGAGAGCACCACGGAGGCGCTTCGGGTCGCCGTGATCCCCTTCAGGAACCCGAGCCTCCTCTCGATCTTCGGCGCCAGGAGCAGCGCGAAGGAAGCGATGAGCCCCGACACCCCGGCGTAGATGTTCATCTCCTGCCTGGTCACCGAGTAGAGCGCGATGAAGAACGGGATGAGGTAGGGGGTGACCAACCCCTGGCTGAGCCCGTTCAGCATGCCAGTGAGGCTGAACTTGCCTATCGCAGCCCCTGACTTCAGGGTAAGGGACCGCCTCACCGACTTCCCCGTCCTCACCATTGGGGTCAGGAGCACCGACGCCACGCCCAGCACGGTCGCCACCGCGAACACGTCCTGTATCGTCCCGAACCCTCCGAGATAGGCCCCCGCGGCCGAGGCTATCCCGGAGACGAAGGCAAGGAGGGAGTAGAACCTCGTCCTGTCCTTCCTCGAGGTCAGCTCCGTGGTGAGGATTGACTGTATCGGCTGGGCTGCGCCACCCACCCCGCCCCCCGGGAGGGACCCCGTCGCCGATATCCCCCCGATGACGGCGGCGAGGAAAAGAGACGGGACGCTGGTGCTGACCACCACCAGGACTGCGGAAAGCGGCAGGAGCGCCAGCGCCACGACGAAGGTGAGCCTCCTCCCTACCAGGTCGGCGGCGATTCCTATGCCGAGCCCCAAGACGGCGGTGGCGACGGTGGCGGAGGCGTACATCACGCCGAGTAGGACGTACCCCAAGTGCAGCTCTTCGAGCACGAGGAACGGGAAGGCGACGTTGATCATCCCCGCCGAGACGCTCCTGAGCACCCTCAGGGCGGCGAGGAAGGTCAGGGAACGGCTGTCTGTCGTATCTGCGGGCCTAGATTCTTCCAAAACGGGTGTTGAGGGGCCCTCCGGTTGCCGCTATAAATCGGGTCCCTGCGCCGATTTAAGAAGACGCCGGGGCCGGGTTGCTTTGCACGGCGGAGCTGAGGTTGCTAGACAGGTATCTGAGGTTGTTCGGCCTGATGAGGAAGCACTGGCCGATAGCGGCAGTGACGTTCGTCAGCGTCACCGCCCTTACCGGGTTCCGGGTGCTCGTCCCCTTCCTCACAGGTGGGGCGGTCAACGACATCGTGAGCGGGTCGCCGATATCGTCCATATCCAAGATCGCGGTGGAGGTCGTGGCTGTCAGCGCTGCGTCTGCGGCGTTCAGCTTCGGGCTCAGCTACGGAGGCCAGGCGCTGGGCCAGAAGATGATCTACGACCTGCGCAACATGATCTTCACGTCCATCCAGTCACAGTCCTTCAGCTTCCACGACAGGAACGAGACCGGACAGCTCATGTCGAGGGCCACCGGGGACGTCGAAGCCGTCCGCAGGTTCGTCGCCTTCGGCTGGGGCCAGCTCCTGTCTAACGTGTTCCTCGTCGGAGGGGTCGTGGTCTCCTTGGTCTACCTCAACCTCTACCTCGCAAGCGTAGTTGCCGTGGTCTTCCCGCTGATCCTCCTCCTCAGCTGGAGGTTCAGCCGGACCCAGGGCCCCTTCTGGCGGCTCACCAGGAAGAACTACGGCGCCATGAATACGGTGCTCCAGCAGAACGTCGCGGGGGCCAGGATAGTGAGGTCGTTCTCCGCTGAGGAAAGCGAGGTCTCGCGCTTCGCCACGACCAACCAGGCGTACAGGGACGGCATCGTGGGGTCTTCAGCCGTCCGCGCGATCTACACCCCGCTGCTGAGCCTCGTGATCAGCGTCGACCTCGCGGCGCTCTACTACTTCGGCGGGGGACCGGTGATCGCCAAGACGATATCGATCGGGGACCTGGTCGCTGCTGCGAACCTCCTTGCCCTGCTGGGGGGACCGAGCAGGTTCCTGGGCCAGCTCATCCTCATAGGCCAGAACGGCATGGCGGGGTTCGACAGGATCCTGGAGGTCGTCGACGCGGAGGCAGAAGTGAAGGACAGGCTGGGGGCCCTCCCTCTTACAGGGGTGAGAGGGGACATAAGGTTCGAAGGCGTGAGGTTCGGGTACGGGAAAGGCAGGGAGGTCCTCCAGGGGATAGATCTGGAGATCCCCGCCGGCGAGGTGGTCGCCTTCGTCGGGGTCTCCGGGTCCGGCAAGACCACCATGGCCAACCTGGTCCCCCGCTTCTACGACGTCGCCTCGGGCTCGGTGAAGATCGACGGGAAGGACGTCAGGGACATCACCCTGAAGTCTCTCAGGGCTTCCGTCGGCCTGGTCAGCCAGGACATATTCCTCTTTTCTGCCACCATAAGGGAGAACGTCTGCTATGGGAAGGCGGACGCCAGCCAGGACGAGGTTGAGAGGGTCTGCAGGCTGGCCAACGCCGACGAGTTCATAGAGAGGTATCCCGAAAAGTACGGGACCAGGGTCGGGGAGCGAGGGGTCACGCTTTCCGGTGGGCAGAAGCAGAGGATAGCCATCGCGAGGACGCTCCTCATGGACCCGCGGATCCTCATCCTCGACGACTCCCTCTCGAGCGTCGACGCGGGGACCGAGTACGCCATCGGGGAGGCGCTCAAGGAGGTGATAAGGGGGAGGACCACCATAATCATCACCCAGAGGCTGGCGACGCTGAGGCTCGCGAAGAGGATAGTCGTCTTCGAAGCCGGGAGGGTGGTCGAACAGGGGACCCACGAAGAGCTTCTGAGGCTGAACGGAGCGTATGCGAGGCTCTACCTGTCGCAGTACGCGCCGCAGGCCGTCACGGAAAAGGAGTTGGACCCTCGGTGACGCTGCGGGGGATGTACATCGGGGACGACGACCCCGACTCGCGGAAAGACCGGAAGTACAGCGATGGGTTCCTCCTGCGCCGACTGGTGGGGTACGTCTTAGGGTACAAGCGGGACTTGGCGGTGAGCCTTGGTGGCCTTCTTTTCACCGCGGCCGCGGGAATAGTAGGACCCGTCCTGCTGGGGTTCGCCATAGACGCCATGGTGGCTGGGAACCTCGGAGGGGTGGCCACCTTCGCTGGCTCCTACGCCATCCTTTACCTCGCCAACTACGTCGCAGACAACAGGCGGACATACACCATGCAGCTGGTGGGGCAGAACTCGTTGAGGGACATCAGAAGAGACGCTTTCGACCACCTTCAGCGCCTCTCCCAGTCGTACTTCTCGACCAGGGAGACCGGGCGGATCATGTCGTACATAATGAACGACGTCGACGCCGTGGAAGACTTCGTGACCTTCCAGCTCCCTCAGGTCCTGTCCGGTTTCCTAACCATAATCTCCATCGTGCTCATCATGCTTTTCTTCAACCTGGAGCTGAGCCTAGTGTCGTTCGTCGTCATCCCGATACTGGTAGCAGTCACCTTTGTCTTCCAAGGGAAGATCACCCGTAACTTCGTAGAGACCAGGAAGAAGATAGCCATGGTGACGGCCAAGCTCCAGGAGGGGATAAGCGGGGTCAGGGTGACCCAGGCTTTCGTCAGCGAGGGGAGGGTCTCGGAGAACTTCGACGCCGTGAACAACGAGAACATGTTAGCCAACCTGAGGGCGAACAAGTACACGTCGGCGTTCAACTCTGTGGTCCAGGTGATCGAGGCCCTGGGGCTTGCCCTCGTCATCTGGTTCGGGGGGACCGAGGTGCTCGCGGGGCACATGCTGGTGGGGACGCTGGTGACGTTCATGCTCTACGTCAACGCGTTCTTCAACCCGATAATCCAGCTCACGACGTTCTACAACTCATTCCAGTCTGCGGTCACGGGGCTGGACAGGGTCACACAGCTCGTAAACGCCGAGATACAGGTAAAGGAACCCGAAACGCCCCTCACCCTCGACGGAGGGGTCGGGTGGGGAGTGGAACTGAAGGAGGTCACCTTCGGGTACTCAGACGACCTCCCCGTCCTGAGAGGGGTCAGCCTGAAAGTTGAGCCCGGGGAAGTGGTGGCGGTGGTGGGGGCCACCGGCGCGGGGAAGTCCAGCATCGTCAACCTGGTCGAGAGGTTCTACGACCCGCAGCGGGGAGAGGTACTGGTGGGGGGGAAAGACGTGAGGCGCCTCCGGTTCGCTGATTTCAGGTCCAGGATAAGCGCGGTCCCTCAGGACCCGTTCCTCTTCGAGTCGACCGTCGCCGACAACATCAGGTACGGGAAGCCCGGAGCATCCCTCGAGCAGGTCAGATTTGTGTCGAAGTCGCTGGGGGTGGACGAGTTCGTCGCGTCTCTACCGGACGGTTACGACACCATGGTGGCAGAAGGAGCCACCAACCTGTCGATGGGCCAGAAGCAGCTCATCTGCTTCGCCAGGGCGCTCCTGCCGGACCCCAAGATACTCATCCTGGATGAGGCGACCTCCGGGATCGACCCGTTTACCGAGCTGAGGGTCCAGCGCGCCCTCGCGTCCATGGTGAGGGGGAGGACCACGATGATAATCGCCCACAGGCTCTCCACCATAAGGCTGGCCGACAGGATAGTCGTCCTGGACTCCGGGCGGGTGGTCGAAGAGGGGACGTTCGAGCAGCTGATGTCCAGGCCGGACGGGACGTTCGCGAAGATGTATGCACTGCAGACGCAGCAGGGCTGACCCGGGTCCGGCAGCTCAGCCCAGGGCCAGGTTAGATACGAGGAGCACCATCAGTGCGAGATACCCCAGGGCGAGCCAGGTCTGGGACGGGAAGCCGGGACCCTTCTTCGACCTGTAGATGTAGGAGATCATGGCGAAGGCGAGGAGGTCGACGCTCAGGTAGAGGGCGAAGGTGTCAGTGCCCGCCTGGGTCAGCGGGTTCAGGAGCCATAGTACGGAAGTGGTGACTGCCTGGAGAGCTACCAGGAACACCACCTGGAGGGCGGCGAAGGAGGCGGCCACCCTCATCTTTCCTTCCACCCTACCTCGAGGAACCTGACCCTCCTCTTCACGCTCCCGGTCCTAAGGTCGAGCCTATAGATCAGGAAGACGCTCCCGAGGACGTCGAGCGTCAGCAATACGGACGAGGCCAGCAGGGACACTGCATCCCCCGCCGTCCAACCGGACAGGAACGCCCCGACGGCCCCATTGAGGAGCCATGCCATCGCAAAGGCGCCCGCCGCCACAAGCCCTGCGAACGCAAGGCCTGTCTTCAGCTCGGAGCGGGGCACCTCATTCGCCGGCCCCAAGGGGAGGCGGTTCCTCGCACGCGAGTACATGAGCCTATAGATCACGAAGGAACCGAGCGTGACTAATAGAGCAGTCCCGCCTATCACGAGCGCCGCCTGTTCGATGGGGATTATCTCGCCGGGGGTCACGAGCCCCCAGTAGGACAGGACCAACACCTCGGCCACAAACACGGCGCCCAGGGTGGTATAAACAGGCCGCCTGGACGTCTGGCGGCTCTTTCCTCTGTCTATGAAAGGCAGGAGCACGAGCACGGCGAAGATGATGGTGACGACCGTGAGCGCCGCCGCCAGCCCGGTGGTTCCTTCGAAGACCTTGATCTTGAGCACCTGATAGACCCAGAGGAAATACCAGTCTGGCTGCGGGATGTACTGCGATGCTGCGGCGGGCGAGTACTCGGGAGGGAGCGTGAGCGGGAAGAGGGCCGAAACCAGGAGCATCCCGGCCCCGAAGAGGAGAGAAAGCTCGAAGAGGTACATCGTGACGTCGGGGAAGATGGGGACCGTCTTCGACTTCTGCTCCTCGGTCGCCCCCGAGGTCGGTTCGCCGACCCCGTGAGTCTCGAGCATGTACATCTTCACGACCAGCAGGATGAGGAGGACCGCGGGGAGGAGGACCACGTGCATGTCGAAGAACCTCAGCAGCTCCGCTCCGTCGCCGCCGTTCCCCACTATCAGGAAGGTGATGAGCGAAGAGAGAGGCTGAGGGAGGGCGCTCACCATGCCGACGCCGACGTCCGTCGCCGACTTCGAGACCACGGTCCAGGGGAGAAGGTACCCGGTGAACCCGAACCCTAGGGTGACGAACCCCATGAGCATCCCCACTATCCACATTACCTCCCTTGGCCTCTTCTGGATGGAGACGAAATACCCGCGCATCATGTGCATGAACGCCAGCATGATCATGGCGTAGGCGGTGTAGAGGTGTATCGTCTCCAGGAACCTCCCGTTGTAGACGCTCTGGAAGATGTACTGGGTCGACGAATAGGCCTGGGTGGGGCTCGGGACGTAGTAGAGCATCATTATTATCCCGGTGACCCCTTGTATGACGAAGGCCACCACCGTCAGGGCTCCCAGCCAGTAGAATGGATTGAGGGCGTACTTCGGGACCGGGCGGAGGAGAGGATAGCTCAGCCCCAGGCGTGAATCGAACCATCCCGCGACGCGCTGGAGCATCCCCTCTTTCTCAGACATCACAATGCCTCCTACGAGGAAGCCACAGGGGTCCCCCCCTGCAGGTCGTAGTTCACGTCGTTCGACCCTGTGTTGTGGTTGAATATGGTCGGCGGCCACATCCCCACCGCGTAGATGTCCCCAGAGCCGTCCACCTCCAGCTGGACCTGAGGGACGGGCCTCGGCGTCGGCCCGCTTACCACCTTTGCCTCTTCGGTCAGATCATAGACGCTGCCGTGGCAGGGGCAGTAGGCTACCGGGGCTGTCGCTACATAGGACGGGTCGACCTTGGGGGAGGTCCCCGAGGCGACATACCCCCAGATGCACCCGAGGTGCTGGCAGACCTGGCTGAAAGCGACTATGTCTCCGTCAGGCCCAACCCCTCTCTCGGCCTTTTCGCCCACCTTGACGAGTACGTTCGGTTCGTTGTCGAGCGGGTAGTTGAAGAGGACGGCCACGTTGGTCGAAAGCGCGCTGACGCTCGAGACCTTTACCCTGGGGAAGCCGCCGCCAGTGGTCTGGGTCTGCGCGGGGACGGCCGGTATGATGACCGCCTTCATCACCGAGGCGATCCCGGTCACGGCGAGGACCCCTGATACGGCCGCGGCCGCCTTCAGGAACTCGCGCCTGGACCCGTCCTTCTCCCCGGACTCTTGGTCCGACATCAGCGACCGACCACCGCCGGAGAGGATGGCCGACTCAGTTTGTCAGCTCGCCACCAGGTTTCCGGTCATCCAGCCGGGGGACGACATGGCGCACTGGGCCCCCGTCAGCCCACAGCCGCATAAGGTCTCGCAGAACCAGATGAAGGTCCCCGGGCTGGCGAGAGTGAAGTACGCCACCACCGTAGAGCTCAAGGGGACGGGGATGTTGAGGTTGATCGAAGGGACCGTGAAAGTGTGGGCTACTTCAGAAGCCGGGACCGTAGACAGCGTCACTCCGCCTGTCGGGACAATCCCTGACGGGCCCTGAGAGGAGTTCACGTTGTCGTTGGAAGCCACGAAGATGGTCCCGTTAGTCGTACCGGAGACCACGTTGTCGCTCGGGATGGCGAGCGAGGCGTTGCCGTCGTCATAGTTCACTATCACCAGTTTGATCAGGCGGTTCGCCGGGAGGCTGATGTCGGCCGCCGACTGCAGCCCCGCCGGCCCGAGGACGTAGTAAGCCGGCTGGTCTCCCGCGCTCGCGTTGAACATGTTGTTGGTGGTTATCACAAGGGTGACGACGTAAGGAGAAGACGTCGACGAGTTGATCGCCGTGGTCGTGCTCGTGACCGTGGTCACCGAGCCTGTCTTCGGGCCCAGCGCGACCGCCGCGCCGTATCCGGAGAGTATCAGTGCGGCAGCGAGAACTGCGACGGTGAATCCGCCGGCCAGTGACGTCTTAGCGCTCAACTAACTGGTTCGGTTGCGGAACTGATATAAGCAGTCTGACCTTTCTCACTTTTGAAAACGAGTGGCATGACGGCGGCTCGGATGCAGCGTCACACGGCTGCGACCGACGTGCGGGCGCATGCGAAGCGGCCGCGGAAAGAAGGCGGGCCGCAGGGGCGTCGAGATTTCCAGGAGATCCACTTACTGCTGACGTCGGGCCTTCGCCCGACGCCTCGGACTTTCGCGAACAGATATTAACGGCTGAGAGGATGACGGCCCACTAGATGAAATTTCTTTTCGTGACTGAGGAAAGTCTGTCCGCGGATCTTGCATGGCAGCTGAAGAAGGAAGGACACGAAGTGAAGATGTACTGCCACGGGCAGGGAGAGAAGGACGTAGGTCTGGGCTTCTTCGAAAAAGTCGACGAGTGGGACTCGCTGAAGGACTGGGCAGACGTGTTCGTATTCGATGACATAGGCTTCGGGAACAAAGCGGACCAGCTGCGCGCAGAGGGCAGGTTCGTAGTTGGCGGCACGCCGTACACGGACAAGCTTGAGCTCGACAGGGAGTTCGGCCAGTCGGAGTTGAACTCTGTCGGCGTTGACGTCCTGCCGAGCTGGAATTTCACGTCGTTCGATGACGCCATCGACTTCGTCAAGAAGAACCCGGACAGATACGTCCTGAAACCCAGCGGGAAGGCGCAGAGCGAAAAGGAACTCCTGTTCATCGGCCAGGAGCCGGACGGAAAGGACGTCCTGCAGGTGCTCGAGCACTACAAGGCGAACTGGTCCAAGAAGATCAAAGAGTTTCAGATGCAGAAGTTCGCCGAAGGTGTGGAGATAGCCGTGGGAGCCTTCTTTAACGGAAAGGAGTTCGTAATGCCTGTCTGCGTCAATTTTGAGCACAAACGTCTCTTTCCTGGCGAATTGGGGCCGAGCACGGGCGAGATGGGGACCGCCACGTTCTACACCAAGGACAGCCCCGTCTTCGAGCGGACACTGCAGAGAGCAAAGGAGAAGCTGGCCGCCAGCAAGTACGTCGGATACGTCGACATCAACTGCATCGCCAACTCGAAAGGCATCTGGCCCCTCGAATGGACCTGCTACGACGAGACGACGGAGATACTCACGAAGTCCGGATGGAAGAAGTACTTCGAGGTCGAGATGGGAGACGAGACGCTGGCGATCGAGCCGAAGACGCGGGAGATGAGCTGGAAACGCATCACCGGGCTTCTGGTCAAAACATATCGGGGAGAGATGGTTCACTTGGGAGCCGCCGGCAAGGCACACTCCGGTCTCGACGCGCTGGTCACGCCAGACCACAACCTCTTGGTGAGCCGGTCCGGGAGGGTGGAGTTCGCGAAGGCCGGAGGGTTCCCAGCCTACGGCGCACGCGTGGTCAGAAGCGGGTCTTTCGCTGGGAAGCGCGTGAAGAGCATAGAGATCCCAGGCTACGTCGAACAGAATCAGGCGGGAAAGGACGGGAGGACGACGGAGACTCTCCATCAGCCTGTCCTAGTTCCGGCTGGGGCGTTCATGGGGCTGCTGGGGCTGTATCTGGCAGGAGGATCTGTGACGGGCGACCGTCGCATCGTCGACTTCTCTCAGAGCAAGGAGAGCCGCAGGCGAGACGAGACAGAAATGATACTGAAGGCGACGGGACTGAGCTACACCTTCCAAGAGGACAGAGGCTTCCAGATCCCCTCGGCCCAGCTCGTCAGGTTCCTGGACGAGTTGGGGCTCTCGGCTTTGAGCGCCGACGGAAGGTTCGTCCCAAGTCGGTTCAAGGACCTTGCACCTGAGCTGCTTAGCTCGCTTTGGCGCGGCTATTCGCTCGGCGAGGGGGACAACCGCAGAGGCGCTCGGGGACAGAGCGTGGCCACCGCTTCGCGCAGGCTGGCCGACGACCTCCAAGAGATCATCATAAAGTGCGGGAGCATCGCCAACATCAGCGCAGGAGAACAGGAAGAGACAGTCTCCATCGGAGGGGGTCCCCGGAGCTGGGACCTGAACGGGCTCCCGGTCCGGACTCGAAACATCGACTGCCCCCTGGACGATCGGACGGTCTCAAGGGAGGAGTACTCTGGCGTCGTATGGGACGTCGAAGTGGAGGACTGGCACACGATGCTAGTGAGAAGGAACGGCAGGCCCTACTTCGCCGGGAACTGTCGGTTCGGGTATCCCACGATAAGCATCCAGATGGAGGGGATTACAAGCGAGTGGGGCCAGTTTCTGTTCGACATAGCGCACGGGAACGACGCCCAGTTGAAAACGAAGAAGGGATACCAGGTGGGAGTCGTGGTGGCAATCCCGCCCTGGCCCTTCGAAGACGAGAAGGCGTTCAAGAAGTACTCAGAGGGGGCGACGATACTCTTCAGGCGCCAGGCACATGACGGCGTGCACATAGGGGAGGTAAAGCAGGAGAACGGAGACTGGCGCATCGCCGGAAACTCCGGGTACGCGCTCGTGGTCACAGGGTCTGGGGCGACCATGGCAGACGCGATAGACAAAGCCTACCAGAACGTGAAGAACGTCATGATCCCGAACATGTTCTACAGGAGCGACATCGGCCAGAGGTGGACCCACGACAGCGACATGCTCATCAGCTGGGGCTACATCTGAGAGCGTGAGACACGGGCGCGCGTCCCCGATGCCTGGCAACCGCTCCCGATGCCAATGGGGTCAGAGGGTGCTTCTAGTCTTCGCGCTTCCCAGGCCAGGCCCACGGGTCTTTCCTGCTCCCCGACGCTAGGAAGTAGGCGGTGAGGCCGATGATAGCGACCTCGGCGATCGTCCCTATGACGATGGTGGCGGCGGCCACCAGGTCTCCGCCCTCTATCAGACGCAGATGCTCAGGCTGCGACCAGGTCACCAGGAGAGCTACGGCGGCGAGGACAAGCCCCAGGTAGTAGGACGCCCTTGGCCTTACGAAGGTCAGGGCGCTGTCCGCGACGAAAAGGACCCAGCCGAAAGCGACGGAGTCGAAGACGAAGGCAGGGAGGACCGGGTAGACCTCCACGAGGAACGGGACCCCGAACAGGGTGGCGAAGAGTATCGAGACCTGGATGGCCCTCTGAATCGATGCCAACAGACCGCCCGACACCCGTACCTTATTTCAACTATGCCGCTCACGAAACTCTTTTGAGCCCTGCGGCGGGCGGGCGAACTGTGGACACAGGGGTCCGAAAGACGTTCCACCTCCCTGAGTCGAGCGTTCACTACCCTCGCCCGCTCGAATACAGGACCAGGCACGTAAAGGTCGAGCTCGACGTCGACTTCCAGAAGAAGCGTATCACAGGCTCCGCGACCCTCGACATCGATCCGATCAGAGGGGAGCTCGGGCTCGCCCACTTCGACGCGGTAGGTCTCGAGATATCGAAGGTGTCGGTCGACGGCGCCCCCGCGGAGTACGAGCATGACGGCTCCATCCTCGCGGTGAGCATGCACCCGAAGGCAGGGAAGCGCTCGGTAAGGGTCGAGTACTCCGCTTCCCCCAAGATGGGGCTGTACTTCACCGGCCCCGACAAGGAGCACCCGGAGAAGGAGGTCCAGGCATGGACTCACTCCGAGACTGAAGAGGCGAGATTCTGGTTCCCCTGCCACGACCATCCGGCCGACAAGTCGAGCAGCGAGCTCGTCCTCACCGTGCCTTCCGAGTTCCGGGTGATTTCTAACGGGAAACTGCTTTCGACCAAGGTCGAAGGAGGGAGAGCCACTTTCCACTGGCTGGAGGAGATCCCCCATTCGTGCTATCTCACGTCTTTCGTCGCCGGGAAGTTCGGGGTGGTCACTCAGGAGGCCCGGGGAGTCAAGCTGAACTACAACTTCCCGGAGTCCAAGAGAGAGGACGTGCTCAGGTACTTCGGGGAGACCCCGAAGATACTGGAGGTCTTCGAAGACATCATCGGTGTGAAGTACCCGTACCTGAAGTACGACCAGACCACGGTCGAGGACTTCGTGGCCGGAGGCGAGGAGAACCTCAACGCGACGACCCTCGCCACAAACTACTACGCGGACGCCGCCTCGGAGGAGGACTTCTCGGCCACCTACGCGTCCCCCTACCAGCGGGCGGTGGACCTGGTCGCCCACGAGTTCGCCCACCAGTGGTTCGGAGACTACGTCACATGCGCCGACTGGCCCCACGCCTGGCTGAACGAGGGGTTCGCGTCATACTTCCAGGTGCTGTACCTGGAGAAGACGAGAGGGGTGGACGAGATGACGTGGGCCCTGGCCGCGAGGATGGAGCTCTACTTCGAGGAAGACGGGAAGGAATACAGGCGCCCGATCGTGGAGAGGGACTACATCCGGCCCGACGACATCTTCGACATGCACCTCTACCCCAAGGGGGCCGCGAGGCTGCATGAGCTGAGGTTCCTGATGGGGGACGGCGCCTTCTTCGACGGCATATCGCTGTACCTGAGGTCGTTCGCCCTGTCCGGGGCCGACACCGACGACTTCCGGAAGGCGATGGAGAAGGCAAGCGGGCTGCAGCTCCAGGAGTTCTTCGAGCAGTCGTTCTACAAGGCAGGGCACCCCGAGTTCGAGGTGGGATACTCTTGGGACGAGGCTGGGAAGCTGGCGACGCTCAGGGTCAGACAGACCCAGAGGACCGAAGATGGGACCCCGGTGTTCAAGCTCCCCTGTGAGGTGGTATTCTACGTGGGGGGCGAGAGGAGGAGCTTCAGGGTCGGCCTGGACTCGGCCGACCAGACATTCACCTTCACCCTTCCCTCGAAGCCGGCCATCACGGAGTTCGACCCGAAGGGGTGGCTCCTCAAGAGGGTGAAGTTTGACAAGATGACCAACCTCCTCCTAAACCAACTGAAGGGCAGCCAGGACGCATCCAGCAGGGCGGAGGCAGCGAAGGAGCTCGGGAAGCTGAAGGACGGGGGGACGATAGAAGGGCTAGCGCAGGCGGCCGAGACGGAGCAGTTCTGGTACGTGAGGGCGTGCGCCCTGAAGGCCCTGGGGGGGATAGGGACGGACGGCGCGCTTCAGGCGGTCCTCCGGTCCGGGGCGCCGAAGGACAGGAAGGTGAGGAGGGCAGTGGCGGCGGCCCTCGGCTCGTTCAAGCAAGAGGAAGCGAGGAAGGCGCTGATGGAGATGTTGGAAGCGGACCCGAGCCCCTTCGTGAGGTGCGAAGCCGCCCTCGGACTCGCGAAGTCGTGGCCCGAAGGGGCCCTCCCGCACCTGAAGAAAGCGATGGTGGTGCACACGGTCAACGAGGTGCTGGGGGAGGCATCGGTGGAGGCCATGGGGAAGCTGAAGAGCCCTGAAGCCGATGCCGTGATCAGAGAGTCTCTGGCCTACGGTAAGCCGACCAGGGTGCGGGTCGGCGCGCTCAAGGCGATAGACGCGAGGGGGTTCGTCCTGGAAGCGGAGGTCCCGATACTCAGGGAGATGCTCAGGCACGACAAGGAGTACAGGGTCAGGCAGATTCTGGTGAGCCTGGTCCTCATGAACGTGCTTGACAAGAGGTTCCTTGACGACCTGAAGGAGGCTGGTCGGTCAGACCCTCAGCTCGGGATCAGGAGGAAGGCGCTGGATGTCTACCACAGGACTGCCGAAGCGGCGGAGACCTCAGGCGAGATCTCCAGGCTCAGGGCGGAAGTGGAGCAGCTCAGGGAACAGAACAGGAAGCAGGCCGCCTCCCCCGTCTAGGGGGCGTCCTTCCTGAAGCTGTCTCCCCCGGTCGAGGTGACCCTGGACTGCTTGGACGAGAGGAGCCGCTTCATCTTGGGCCCCATGACGTCGAAGACCTTGGCAATGTTGTACCCCGACTCTTCGAAGGCGTGCCTGTCACGGGGGGTGTAGATCTCCACGGAGACCTCGTAACGGGCGTGGGACTTCGACGGCTTCTTCGACTTCACCACCGCCCTGATCTCCTCGATGGACGGGTAGACCCTGCAGAGCTCGTCCGAGAGCCTCTCGAACTTCGCTCTCGCCTCGGCGGCCTCCGTTGGCTCCTCGGGGAGGCCGACTATGTAGTACGGCGCGTCATGCTTGGCTGAAGTCATTCTGGGTCATCGGCGTCCACCCAGGGAGCGCTTTATGGATTCTGCGGTCCTCAGGGCCATGGCCATGATCGAGATCATGGGATTGACCGCGGGGGTGGTGGGGAAGACGCACGAGTCTCCCACGAAGAGGTTCTTCACGGAGTGGAGCTCCCCAGACGGGGACGTCGGCCCCAGAGACGGATTAGAGCTCATCCTGCACGACCCCATCAGATGGGCGCTGTAGAGCATCATCCTGTTGGGCCGGACCCCTTGCCTTCGCAGGGCCGCGGAGAACGAGTCCAGGTCGGAAGGACCGACCTTGGACGTCCCGTCTCCAGCGAAGACCTCCGAGTTGTGGGTCGTCCAGATCCCGACGGCGCCGGCCGCAGAGAGTATGCGGGCCGTCTCCTCCATCCCCCTCACCAGGGTGTCCTTGTCGGCCCTCTCCATGTCGTAGGTCACCTTGGCGTAACCGTCCCTGCCGACCTCGACCCTCCCTGAACTCCTCTCCCTCAGGAGCACTATGGCAGAGGAGGAGCGGGCGTAATACCTCTGCATGAACTCCTTGTGGCGGCGCCCGTTTATCCAGGGGATTGACATCGCGAAAAGACCCGGGTGGGCGGGAGCGGCCTCGACCCAGAACCCGTGGTAGGTCCCGTCCAGGTCGATGAACTTCCAGACGGCGACCGTCTGCGGGGGGCCTTTCCAGGGGTCGACCGGGTCTTCGAACACCCCACCGACCGCGACCGTGGGGTCGAGCCTCAGGTAGGCCCCGACGTTCCTGTCATTCACGCCTGACCTCAGGAGCAGGGCCGGTGTCTCGATCCCCCCGCAGGCGGCCACCACCGCCCTGGCGGATATGTCGAGCCTGAACTCTCTCCCCCCTGACCTGCAGGTGGCCACCGCTCCCTTGGCGGCCCCTCCTTCGATGACCACCCTCTCGACCCTGGCGTCGAAGACGAACCTCGCCCCCTTCGACTGGGCTGACGGAAGATAGGTCAGCGCCGTCGACTGCTTCGCCGCGTAGATGCACCCGTAGGTGCAGAAGTCGCACCTCTGCCTGCACCCTACGGCGTTACGCTCGATGACGTGGTAGTCTGTCCCGTCCTTGTATCCGAGGGCCTTGCACCCGTCGCGAAGGACCCCGTTGTTCCTGTTGAGCTGGCTTTCGGAGGCGCTGACATTGATCCCCTTCCAGACGGAGTCGAGCATGGACGCGAAGCCGGGGCCAGCGACCCCGTCGATCCCGAACTCGCTCTCCCACTCGGAGAGGACCCGGAGAGGGGGCTTCAGGCAGGTGTTCCAGTTCACCGTCGTCCCCCCGCCCGCTCCCCTTCCGGCGAGGAGGACGAAGGAGAGATCCGTGGTGGCTGCGGTCCCGCTCTGCTGGAAGAGCTTCTGCATCATCCTCATCTCGTCCTGTCTGAACGTCTCCGAGGTCTCGTACGGCCCCTGCTCGACCACTATCACGCTGTATCCTGCTGAAGCGAGCGAATCCGCGATGACGCTCCCACCCGCGCCTGAACCCGCGACCACCACGTCGCAGGTCAGCTTCGTGTCCTGTTCCACCCTGATGGGCATCAGCCTGAGATGTTCGGGGGTCGGGACGGGGGCGTCGTGCGACGGGCCGGGGTACCCGATCGCCTCCCAGTTGGGGTTGAGCCCGTCTGGGCCGGCCGACGCGTATGCTAGGAAGAGAGCCAGCCTCTTGATCGCCTGGAACGCGGTCCGCTTCAGGGGGAGAGCGCTGTCCCTCCACGACTCGAGGTACGACTCCCTGGCTTCGGGGGAGAGCGAAGAGAACCTGGAGGGACGGCCGCTGAGGAGCAGGTTGTAGACGGGGCTCTCGACGACGGAGAGCACCCTACGGAAATCCCTGGCGTTCCCAGGCTGCATGGAGGTCTCCGCCGCCTCCGCGAGGAGCGAGTCGACGGACATGTCAGACGCTCCCCGCCCGAGGAGGCCTGACTCCCCGGGGATCGCTGGAAAGAGGGTGTCGCAGAGGGCCCTGAGGGCGCCCCTCTCGGAGGCGGTGAACTCCAACGGCACCGCCTCCATCCTGGCTCCTTTTCTGTTTAGACCCCTAGGACCACCGGGACGTCGGCTACGGAAGCCACCACGAGGTCGGCACCCTCGCTCCTGAGCCTCTCGGCGGAGTAGCTCCCTGTGGCCACCGCGACCATCTTCACGCCGGCCCCTCTGGCGGCCGCGATGTCATAGGGGCTGTCCCCCACATAGTAGACGGACTCCACCGTCGGGCCGAATCTCGACGCTGCCATGGCGAGCCCCCCGGGGTTAGGCTTCATCACTATGGTCTCGTCCCTGGTGAGGACGAACTCGAAGAGGTCCGTCAGCCCGGCCCGCCTGAGGGACACAGAAGCTGCGTTCCGTCCGCTGTTGGTAAGGACGGCGATCCTCACCCCTCTCGACTTCAGGCGCTCGAGGGCTCCCCTGACCCCCGCGATGGGCGCCGTGGTAGAGGCGCTCACCGCCTCGAATCTGTCGAGGAGGTCGAACGCGGCCGTCCTGAGGCCTTCGTAGCGCCCCTGCTCGTCGGTCGACGTCTGCGAGCGCGCGGCGTCGAGAATCGTCTGCGTCGGGGTCTTGAGGTCGATCCCGGCCGGATCGTACCCCCTCCTGGCCAGCTCTTCTATGAGCGCCTGCCTGGTCCCCTTCATGTCGAACTGGAACGTGACGAGGGTGCCATCGACGTCGAAGATGGCTGCGACTGTCATGTTAGCACTAGATCTTTCTTTTCGAGAAGAGGATGAGGATGGCGACCCCGACGAGGCCTATTGCGACGACGAGCACCGCGATGGCGCCTAGTGTGTCGGAGTCTGAGCCCGCCTGGAGAAGCGGCAGGAGGAGCACGGTCTCCTCCGAGACCGCGTTCGTATTTATCCGTTCCCGGGCCCGAGGCGGTCGAACCGTTAAGTAGGTTGCACCAGGTCTCCCTCACGTGTACCCGAGGCTTACCTGCTACGGCGGAGTGGGGGAGATCGGAGGGAACAAGTTCCTGCTAGAGGACAGGGGCGCCAGGGTCCTCCTCGACTTCGGCACCGGATTCTCGGACGGCTCGGACTACTTCGGCGGAGGGATAGAGCCGCGGCTTGTCAACGGGGCGGGCGACCTGTTCGAGTTCGGGCTCCTCCCCGAGATTCCCGGGCTCTACTCGGAGAAGGCGCTTCAGAACACTCGCCTGAAGCACTCCGATCCCGAAGTGGACGCCATAGTCCTGAGCCACTACCATTCGGACCACATGGGGAGGATCGGATACACTGACCCGAAGATCCCTGTGTACTGCGGCGAGACCACTTCCCTGGTTCACTCAGCCTACAGCGACTCTTCCTCGTCCCCGCTCGACGACCATGACATCAGGAAGTTCAGGACCGGAGACAGGTTCAGGGTAGGTTCGATGGAGTTCATCCCGGTCCACGTGGACCATTCGATCCCGGGCGCCTACGGGTTCGTGATACACTGCGGCGACGCGACCCTGGCCTACACGGGAGACTTCAGATTCCACGGGCCCGCCGGTTCCATGACCCGAGACTTCGTCGAGACGGCCGCCAAGGAAGGACCAGGGACATTGCTCACGGAAGGGACGAGGGTTAGGGAGAACGACGACGGGGCCAACACCAGCGAGGGTCAGGTCATGGAGGAAGCAATGAGGCTCGTGGGCCGAACCAGGGCCCTGGTCTTCTCTTCGTTCAGGGGGAACGACTTGGACAGGATCAACACGTTCCACGCGGCGGCGGAGGCATCTGGGAGGAGGCTCGTGGTGTCCATGAAGATGGCCATCCTGCTGGAGAAGCTCAGGGCCGACCGGAAGCTGAAGGTCCCCAGGGTCGGGAAGGACGTGGGGGTGTACGTGCGCAGGAAGAGGACCGGGAGGCTGGACGACTCCGATTACTTCTCTTGGGAGAGGCAGTTCCTCGGGGACGGGGTCAGCGCCGCCGAAGTGAGGGCAAAGCAGCGCGAGGTCTTCCTACACCTGGAGGCATGGAACTTCCCGGAGCTCATCGACATCAAGCCGGAGAGGGGAGGGACGTACATACACGCAGCCACGGAAGCGTTCAACGAGGAAGGAGAAAGGGAAGAGTCGGTCATCAAGAACTGGGTGGACCACGTGGGGTTCACCTACACCCAGCTGCACGCGTCGGGGCACGCCCCCATGCGGGAGGTGAAGGCTCTCGTGGACGGCGTAGGAGCCAGGAAGGTGATACCCGTCCACACTGAGCACCCGGAGATGTTCGCAGAGTTCAGGAAGGGGAAGAAGTGGAAGCTAGCCCCGCCCTCGAAAGGGAAGCCGCTTCCCCTGGCCTGAGGACTCAACCTTAGAAGATGGCCCCGCAGACCCCGGTCCATGAGGACCGAGGAAGGGAGGGACCTCGCTGAGGCCGCCGTCTCGGTCGCGCTGAAAGAGGGAGCGTCCTACGCCGAGGCCAGGGTCCAGACGACATGGGAGAGGGAGTTCGGGCTGAAGAACGGGGAGCCGCAGCCGTCATTCTTCGTAGAGGGGTTCGGGATAGGCATAAGGGTGATTTCGCGGGGCGCCCTCGGGTTCTCCGCAACCAACGACATGAGCGTCCGCGCTGTGAAGGAGGTGGCGGCGAGGGCGGTAAGGCTCGCACGGGCCTCGGCCCAAGTCCTCAGCGAGCCCGTGCTGCTGGACGGCACGAAGGGGGCCAGGAGGAGCTGGGCAGCCCCAGAGACGAGACGGGTCGAGAACGCCGACCCGGCCTGGCTCCGGGGGGTGCTCCAGGACGTGGAAGGGAGGATCGCGGAAGACAGGGCGGGGGTGAAGATCCCCGGGCGGCTACTCTACGCTGCTGCCGAGCTCCAGGAGAGGTACTACGTGAACAGCGACGGGGCGCGCGTCACAGGACGGGTCCCGCGGGTCGGGTTCTTCGGCTCCCTGACGGCTGTGGACGGCGGGAGCACAGCTCAGAGGTACATCCAGCAGGCGGAGACGGGAGGGCTCGAGGTCATGGAGCGGCTCAGGATCTCCGACCTCGTCGAAGAGGAAGCCAGGGCGCTGGGGAAGGTCCTGAAGGCGAGGTCGGCGCCTCCGACAGACGTGGTCGACGTCGTGCTGAGCCCTGAGCTGTCCGGGATAGCCGCGCACGAGTCAGTGGGACATCCGCAGGAGGCGGACAGGGTCCTCGGGAGGGAGGGCGCCCAGGCCGGGGAGTCCTACCTGAAGGCTGACAGCCTGGGGATGAAGATAGGGAGCCCCGAAGCGAACATCAGCGACGACCCTACCCTGCTCCGCTCGAACGGGTACGTGCCTGTGGACGACGAGGGGGTCCCGGGGAAGAAGAGGAGGCTAATCAAGGACGGGGTGATCAGCGAGTTCCTTCACAACAGGACGACGGCGAAGAAGTTCGGGTTGAAAAGCAACGGGGCGGCGAGGAGCGTGTCCTTCGACAGAGAGCCGATCATCAGGATGTCCAACACGTTCGTGGAGCCCGGAGACTACACCACTGAGGAGATATTCAAGGAGGTGAAGCACGGAGTCTACTTCAAGTCCTACACCGAGTGGAACATAGACGACAAGAGGCTCAACCAGAGGTACGTCGGCCTCGAGGCCTACCTCATCGAGAGGGGAGAGCTGAAGGGGCTGGTGAGGTCACCCGTCCTGGAGATAACCACCCCCAAGCTTTGGGGGAGCGTGAAGGCCAGGAGCAGGCACATGGAGTTTGAAGCGGCGACCTGCGGCAAGGGGGACCCCCAGCAAGGGGCGCCCGTATGGACAGGGGGACCGGAGACGCTCCTGGCCGGGATAAAGCTCGGGTCGAGATGATGGATCTAGAGGAGCTGAACGAGGTCGCGGTGGGGGCGGCGAAAGCCCTCGGGGTGGACGACGCGGTGGCGATAAGCGCGGAATCCGCCGACAGCATGATCAGGTTCGCCAACAACTCGGTGACGGTGGTGAACAGGGTGCAGGAGGCCGAGCTGGTGGTCTGCCTGGCCAGGGACAGACGGAAGGCGATCGCTTCCACGTCGAACCTCAGGCCTGAGGCGGTCAGGAAGTTCGTCAGGGACCTGTTCGCGTCACTGAAGGGGCTCCCCGAGTCGGAGTACGTCCCTCTTTCCAACGCGAAGGTGAAGTTCGCGCCGAGCAAGCTCGGCTACGACAGGAGGCTGGAGGATGTGGACCGGGAACTCCCCGCCATGGCGAAGTCGGCCATCGACTCTTCCCTCGGGGCGGGAGGGAAGCGTTCCGCGGGGGTCATAGACGCTTCCAAGGCGACCGTCGCCATACTCACTTCGGCCGGGACGAGCGGGAGGGACTCGAAGACGGCCATCACGCTCAACATACGAAGCTTCGCCGAAGGGGAGGCGAGCGGGCACGGGCTCTCCTGCTCGTCCGCTCTGAAGAGGTTCGACCCCGAAGGGGCCGGGCGGCGCGCCGGCGAAGGGGCGAAGAGCATGCGCGGAGCCAAGGAACCCGAGGCCGGAAAGTATGAAGTCCTCCTCAGCCCGACGGTGGCGTCCAACCTCGTCGAGACGGTCGCCGGCGCTGCCTCGGCATTCTCTGTGGACGCCGGGACCTCCTACCTCGCTGAGAAGCTTGGGAGGAAGGTCGCATCGGCAGCCTTCAGTCTCACGGACCACGGGGTGGTTGAAGGCGGTCTGGGCGGGAGGGTCTTCGACGACGAGGGGACCCCGACGAGGACGAACAAGATAGTCGAGAAGGGGACGCTCAGGGGATACCTGCACAACCTCACCACAGCGAAGAAGCGGGGGGTCGGGAGCACGGGGAACGCCGGCTTCGTCTCGCCTCATCCATGGAACCTCGAGGTCGGGGAGGGCGACGCCTCCTATGGCGAGATGGTGAAGGAGATGAAGAGGGGGATCGTCCTTACGAGCAACTGGTACACCCGGTTCAAGAACTACAGGAGTGGGGAGTTCTCGACCGTGCCGAGGGACGGGGCGTACATGGTAGAGGGAGGGAGGGTCTCAGGGCCGCTCAAGGGGATGAGGGTCGGCGACGACCTCCTCAGGCTCTTCTCTTCCGTCAGGCTCCTCTCCAAGGAGAGGGAGTGGATACAGTGGTGGGAGGTGGACACCCCCACCCTCTGCCCCTGGATCCTGGTGGACGGCGTAACTGTCACGAGGGCCTACGGATAGGAAGCCGCGCCGGGCGGCTACCCGACAGCCGGGAGTGCTTCCAAGGCCCTGCCGAGGTCGGCGGCCGCGGGCTCGTAGTCGACCAGCCTGTCGGCCAGCTTGTCCTCGTAGGCCTTCAGGTCGAGGAGCCCGTGCCCGCTCAGGTTGAACAGTATCGTCTTCGGCTGGTTCTTCCTCTTGCACTCCAGCGCGATGTCGATGGCCGCCTTCACGGCGTGGTTCGACTCCGGGGCCGGGACTATTCCCTCCGTCTGGGCGAAGAGCAGTCCCGCGTCCATGACCTCGTTCTGGCTGTAAGCCACGCTTCTCATGAACCCCTTGTCTATCAGCATGCACATGGACGGGGCCTTTCCGTGGTATCTGAGCCCTCCGGCGTGTATCGGAGGGCACTGGTAGGAGTGGCCGACGGTGTGCATCTTGATGAGCGGAGTGGTCTCCCCGGCGTCGGCGAAGTCATACCTGTAGGACCCCCGGGTCGTGGACGGTACGGCCTTGGGCTCTGACGCGACGAACTCGGCCCTGCTCTTCCCTCGCAGCTTGTCCCGCATGAACGGGTACGCGAGCCCTGCGTAGTTGCTCCCCCCGCCGATGCATCCGACTATGTAGTCTGGGTCGGCGTCGAACTCCTCCATCTGCAGCTTCGCCTCCTGCCCGATCACGGACTGGTGCGTCAGGACATGGTTCAGGACGCTCCCAAGGGCGTACTTCGTGTTGTCGTGCGTGACGCAGTCCTCGACGGCCTCACTGATGGCTATCCCCAGGCTCCCCGGGTGGTCGGGGTCCTTCTCCAGGAACTTCCTCCCTGCGTCCGTCCTCGCGCTGGGGGACGAGTGGACCTCGGCCCCGTACACCTCCATCAGGGTCCTCCTGTAGGGCTTCTGGTTGTAGCTGCTCCTGGTCATGTACACCGTCAGGTCGATGTCGAAGAGGGCCGTCGCGAGGGCCAGGGCGGTCCCCCACTGGCCGGCGCCGGTCTCTGTCGCGAGCCGCTCCGTCCCCTCCTTGCGGTGGTAGTACGCCTGGGCTATCGCCGTGTTGGGTTTGTGGCTCCCGGCCGGGTTGAGGTCCTCTCTCTTGTAGAATATCTTGGCAGGCGTCCCGAGCCGCGCCTCGAGTCGGGTCGCGCGCTGCAGGGGGGTCGGTCTGCCCAGCCTGAGGTACGCCTCGCGGACCTCTTCGGGGATGGGGATGTACTCCTCGGTGGAGACCTCCTGCATGACGCACTCCTTCGCGAAGAGCCGCAGGAGAGGCTCGGGGGCCATCGGCTTCAGGGTCCCAGGGTCCAGGGGAGGTGGGAGCGGCTCCGGGAGGTCGTGCTGTATGTTATAGTAGTTCGCGGGAAGCTTGTCCTCGGAGAGGACCGCCTTAAGCTGGGTTCTGCTCATGGACGAGGCCGCCCCTCCGGAGATTAAATCAACTCCTGCGCACATCTGTACATCCGAATCCTGCTTACGCAGGGCCGGAAACGCTCAATAGCGCACACTTCCGGACATGATTTCGTGTGGGCCAACGTAAGGAAGCAGTTCGAGAGGCAGGTCGTGCGGCCAGACGTCGTCAAGAAGATGATCGCGTGCGGGATGAGGGTGTCCGATGACGAGAAGATCTATGTCGACGACGTCGAGGTGGACTACTCCGCGGTCGCTCGGGCCGTTGACGTGGACAGGCGCGTGGTGAAGCAGACCGTAGAGCAGATCCGGAGGAACGGGTACCTGTACTCCCTCTTTTCGAAGACAAAGCCCCTGGGGACCAGCCTGGTCGACCTGGTAAGGGAGCTCGGCTACACCGGCATCGTGGTCCAGGCCGACCCGAAGTCCGCAGGGATCATGGCCGCGGTCGCGGAGATCCTTTCACGGCACGGGATGGTGGTGAGGCAGGCGGTCGCCGAGGACCCCGAGATGGTCCCGGACGCGACGATGACGCTCGTGGTGGAGGGTGAGCTCACCGGTCAGGCGATGGAAGAGCTCCACTCGCTGAAGGTCGTCAGGAGCATCAAGATCCTGAAGTAAGATGCCGCCCAAGTTCGACGTAGCGGTGATGCACGACTACTTCGTCGACAGGCTTGTCCACGTGAAGGGGATAGACGGCCTCATGGGCGAGGTCACACGCAAGGCGGCAGAGGGGGGCGGAGGCATCCATGGAGTCGTGCAGGAGGAAGTGAGGGGCGGGAACGCAGTCAACTTGGCCCACGCCCTCTGCAGGCTGGGGCTCAGGACCCTGCTGATAACCCACTGCGAAAAGGTCCACGAGCACCTCCTGAGGAAGAGCTTCCAGGGGCTGAAGGCGGTGGTCAAGGTGAAGCCGCTCCCCGCGGGGCTCACCGTGGCCATCGAGGAAGACGTCAACGTGATGCTTGGAGACGGGAGAGGGGCTTCGGACTTCGGTCCTTCCCTCCTGGACGAGTCTGACTGGAGAGGGCTGGCTGGCTCCCGGGTGGTCTGCTCCGTCAACTGGGCGGCCAACAGAAGGGGGACGGAGCTTCTTTCGGCCCTCAGAAGGCGGCTGGGGACAGAGAAGACCATCTTCGTGGACCTCGCGGACTTCCGCGACCAGCCTGAGAGGTTCGCAGCGCTGCTAGCGTCGATGAGGCGGCGACGGCTGGCAGACTGGGTCAGCATGAACGAGTACGAGGCGAGGGCGGCGGCAGCCGCTTCGGGGATATACGAGCCTGACAGGGCCGAGGCTTGCATGCGGCTTGCCAGGAAGCTGGGGGTCGTGCTGGACGTGCACTGCGTGGACTCGTCCTTCACGAGCGAAGGGACCCGCGTCACGGCCAGGAGGACGAAGGTAATCCGGACGAAGCGGCTGACGGGCGCAGGGGACGTGTGGGACGCGGCTTCGATATTCGGACGGCTTGACGGGATGGAAGAGGGTAAGCGCCTAGAGTTCGCCAACAGGGCGGCGAGGCTGTATCTCGAAAGCCCTGACCCGGTCCCCCCGACCCTGGCCCAGGTAAAGGGACCATAGCGCTGGGCTCCTCACTCCCCACTGCGCCATCGTCGGACGCAGGCAGAGACGCTGCCGCCGTGACGGAGGTCTACTTCTCGAGCATCCTGGAGAAGGTCCAGGCCACCGTGCTGAGGATTTCGTTGAGGCGCGCGTTTTCCCTGTAGTTCTCGATGATTAGCTTCCCGATGGAGCCGTTGGACTCTTCGACGTCGAAGCGCAGCTCCGACCCCTTGGGGAGCTTGCCGCCCTTCACGAGCTCGTCGTCCTTGGCCTTCATCCCCTGCAGAATCTTCCCCAGCAGGAACGACTTGAAGGGAGGGGTCGCGCTCTTCAAGACGACCCCGGAGGGCTCCACCGACACGGCATCCGAGGTGATCGAAGCGGTCGCTATCACGTCTCCTCCCTTGTCTCGCTTGAGGGTCCTGACTTCAGGGGCTTCCTTCGACTCCGCGAGCATCTCGATGGCGGGCCTGAAGGTCGATGCCCTCAGGGTGGCGTCGACGTACTCCAGGGTCTCGTTGAGCCTGTCGATCTCTTCCCGCAGGTGCGCTATCCTCCCCTCCAGCCAGAGCTTGAGCTCGGCGGCCTTCTTCACGTCGGAGTCCGGGGCGGACATAGTTCTGAGTCTCCTGGGTTTCCGCTAAAAACCTTGGCAGAGGAGGTGCGCCTTGAGAGGGACGGCCGTGAAAGTGTTAAGACCGCACCCCCACGAGCCCCGCTGTTTGCTGAGCGTCAAGCGCAGGAGCGCTTTGGTGGCTTCTGCGTCCGTATTCGCCGCCCTCTACGCGGTGTTGGGCGCCATCCCCGTCTCCAGGCTGATCCTCGGCTCAGGGAACTTCCTCACGGCCAGCAACTTCACCACTCCCCTGGCGGGGATGGTCTTCGGGCCCTTTGTGGGGGGGTTCGCTGTGCTGGTGGGGGACATCCTCGACGTATACGCGGGGATAATCGTCTTCCCCACGGGGATTTCCATCATCGTCGCCGACCTAGCAACGGTCGCGGTCGCAGGACTAGCCTACACCGGGAGGAGGAAGGCGGCCCTCGCCCTCCCGGTCGCCGTCATAGCCCTCTACTGGGCGGACCCCATCTCGCGCCTCTTCGTCGACGGCGTTCCCTTCACCTGGCTCCACATGGCGTCACTGGTCCCTCTGGCAGGTGTCCTACTTCTTGAAGGGAGGGGGAGGATCTCGAGGCTCAACCCGGCGTTCGTGGTAGGCGTGACGTTCGGCGCCCTCCTCTGCGGCCAGCTGGCCGGGACCCTGGTAGGCCAAGAACTCTCGGTCAGGATCTTCAGGACGTTGTCCGAGCAGGACTGGCGGAACATCGTCCCGCTGTTCTTCTCCCTGTACCCGGTCGAAAGGACTTTCTTCACCGCGGTGGGGTCCCTGGTGTCCATCCCTGTCCTCCGGGCCCTCTGGCGGAGGCAGCACCGCGGCCAAGGTCCCTGAGCTGGCTTCGGGAGCAGGCTTTAATGGAGTTGCAGCAGGGCGGAGCTGCCGTGCCTGAGCGAGACCTGCCTTTCGAAGCGGCCGTAGACCGGTTCCGGGGGCTCCTGAAAGAGCAGGCAGAGCGGGCGGAGAGGATAGGCAAGCCCACGGAGTGGCTGGACTACGCCACCCTGGACAGGCTCGTCATAGGGGTGATCGGAGGCGACGGCATCGGGCCAACGATAGCGAAGGAGGCGAAGAAGACCCTCGAGGTCCTCCTTTCGGCTGAGCTGAAATCGGGGAGGGTGGAGATACGCGAGATCCAGGGACTGACCATCGAGAATAGGGCGAAGCAGTCGAAGGCTGTCCCGGACGAGGTCCTCGAGGAGATCAAAAAGTGCCATGTCCTGCTGAAGGGGCCGACCACCACCCCTGATGAGGGGAGCGGCCTCCCCAACCTCGAGAGCGCCAACATTGCCATCAGGAAGGCGTTCGACCTCTTCGCCAACGTGAGGCCCGTAAAGGTCCCGTCCCAGGGGATAGACTGGGTCTTTTTCAGGGAGAACACCGAAGGAGAATACGTCCTTGGAAGCAAAGGGGTCATGGTCACTCCGGACCTGGCGGTGGACTTCAAGGTCATCACACGCCCCGGGAGCCAGAGGATCATCCGACTGGCCTTCGAGCACGCCAGGAAGACCGGGAGGAGGAAGGTGACGGTCGTCACCAAAGCCAACGTCATAAAGACAACCGACGGACTCTTCTTGGAGACCGCGAAGAGGGTGGCCAAGGATTTCCCAGAGATCAGCTGGGACGGGTGGTACGTAGACGTCTTCACCGCGAAGCTGATCGACGAGAAGAGGCGGAGGGAGTTCGAGGTGGTGGTGCTTCCGAACCTGTACGGCGACATCGTCACCGACGAGGCGGCCGAGCTTCAGGGCGGGGTGGGGACGGCGGGGAGCGCGAACATCGGCGCGAGGTTCGGCATGTTCGAAGCGATACACGGGTCTGCCCCGAGGATGGTGGCAGAAGGAAGAGAAGAGTACGCCGACCCCCTGAGCCTGATGAGGGCCGGGGTGATGCTGCTCGAGCACGTGGGGATGCTGGAGAAGAGCAGGAGGCTCTCCATGGCGCTCGACGTCTGCGGGGTCTACGAGCAGAAGCTGAAGATAACCGGCCGCTCCGACGGAGCGAAAGCGTCCCAGTTCGGAGACTACGTCGTCTCCGCGCTGTCCGACCCGCACCTCGAAGAGAGGTGGAAGGCATACCAGAAGAGCTGACCGCTCGCTTCAGCGGATGCGGAAGTCCCTGTAGTTCCTGATAGCCGCGTCCTGCGTGTCCACGCCGTCGACCCTTGCCCGTGGTGGGCCGACCCTCGCCCAGTCGATGACGCGCCTGACGTTCCTGTCGTCTCCTTCCAGAAACGCCTCCACGGAGCCGTCCGGGAGGTTCTTCACCCAACCGCGGACCCCCAGGTCCGTCGCCATCCTGGCCATGTTCGCGCGGAACGACACCCCGTGGACTATCCCGCGTATCTTCACCCTCGCCGCGCGGGGCACCTGCACCACCTACAAGCCGGGGAAGAGGCCCTTCAGCCCTACCGACACGAAAGAGACCGCCAGGGCGGCGATCAGGAGGGCTGTTATCCGCGACAGGGCCACGGTCCCGTTCTGGCCGAGAAACTTCCTCACCCAGTCCGAGCTCGAAAGCACGGCGTAGCTGAGGGCAGCGTTGGCGGCCACCACCAGCAGGGCGACCAAGGGGCTGTATGGGGGCGCGGAGATTATGACCACCGTGGAGATGGCGCCGGGGCCGGCAAGCAGTGGGGTCGCCAGAGGGAAGGCAGCGATGTCCGAAGGCTCCAGCCCCCTTGAGCGGTCCCCGTCCCCCTTCAGGTGGTCCACCGCGACGGCGAAGAGGATGATCCCTCCGGCCACCCGGAAGTCGTTTATGTTGATCCCGAAGATGTCGAAGATGAGCCATCCGAAAAGAGCAAACAGCGCCAGGATCACCGTGGAGATGACCACCGCCTGCTTCACAATCTTCCTCCTCGACCCTGAGTACCCCTCCGTCAGCCCGATGAAGATGGGGACGGTCCCGACGGCGTCCACGACCGCGAACAGGAGCACGAACGCCTCCAGGAAAAGCGCGGTGTCGAAAGCGAAGAAAGAGGCTATCCCTGACATCGTCGCGACGCCTCAGGTGCTGAAACGGATAAATAAGAAGTTGAGAGCCTTGGGAAAGGCTTGTCCCAGGTCGAACAGTCAGCCATAGACCAGGCCATGTCCAAGATCATGGACCCTGAACTCGGCAAGCCGATCACAGATCTCAAGCTGATAGACAAGCTCTCTGTCTCGGGGACATCCGTGGACCTCGAGTTCCACCTGACCGCCCCCTTCTGCCCTCCGATGTTCGCGCTCCAGATAGCCGCCGACATAAAGGCGGGACTCCTCTCGGTTCCGGGGGTGACTGACGCGAAGGTGACGCTCCGAGGCCACTACCTGGCCGACGCGGTCAACAAACAGGTGAACAAGCCGGCCGCCCCCAGCCCCGTTAGCGGGCCCGTCCCTTAGGCCCCGCCCGCTCACCTCTAGAAGGGTTATAGAGAGCGAGAGGTCCCGCACGCTCGTGCCGGCCAGGAAAGCGATCGAGATGGGAGAGAGCACCATCCTCGTCTCGCTCCCGAAGGAGTGGGTGAAGAAGAACGGGATAAGGAAGGGGGACGACATCTCTGTGGAGGAGATATCGCCACGGAAGCTGATGGTGAAGCCCTACGGGGGGCGGGAGGAGGAGCAGAAGCAGGTGGTCATCGAATATGCGGGGGGAGACATCGACCGGGTCGCCAACGACGTGACCGGGGCCTACCTGCTCGGGTTCGACCTGATCAAGGTAGCCGGCGACAGGGCGATATCGAGAGAGGACAGGCAGGTCATAAGAGACACGATGAAGAGGCTGGTCGGGCTGGAGATCCTCGACGAGGAGCCCAGGAGCATCACGCTGCAGTTCCTCCTCGAGCCTACGGTCATCACCCCGGACAACATCGTCAGGAGGATGTCGGGGCTGCTTGACGGGATGCTGGCCGACGCAGCCGAAGCGCTCTGGAAGGGGGACGCCAAGCTCCTCGGGCAGGTGAACGAAAGGGACGACGAGGTCGACAGGCTCTACTTCCTCCTGGTGAGGGCGACCCGGGCGGCGGTGGTCAGACCGGAGGTCGCCGAGAGGTACGGGCTGACTCCCGTGGACCTGCTGGACTACCGGGTCCTGGCCAGCTTCCTTGAGAGCGCCGGGGACGCGGTGAGCGAGCTCTCGCTGAAGCTCAGGGAGAGGAGGGTGCCAAGGCAGGCCGCCAGGGAGTACGTCTCATGCATCAGGAAGCTGAGGGAGATGAACGGGCTTGCCACCCAGGGGTTCCTGTCGAGGCGGGCAGGGAAGCCCAGAACCGTCAACAGGAAGATGGACGCTCTTTCCAGGGAAGTCACCACACAGCTCGCGGCGGCGGCCAAGGTCTGGGGAACCGACGGGGCCGACGCAGCCGCGGTCCTCGCGACCCTCGAGAGGGTGAGCCGGTTGCTGGTGGATGTTTCCGACCTGGCTGTGATCACACAGCAGGTCCAATGACAGAATCGCTCGTAACCCTTAACTATCGAATCCGAGCCGTCGGTATATGCCGAAGTATCTCTTTGTGACCGGAGGGGTCATGTCAGGCCTTGGGAAGGGGATAATCACGTCCTCGGTGGCGAAGCTCCTCCAGCTCTCCGGCATCCGCGTGTCCTGCCTCAAGATAGACCCGTATCTCAACTTCGACGCGGGGACCATGAACCCCTACACCCACGGGGAGGTGTTCGTCACCGACGACGGCGGGGAGACTGACATGGACATCGGCAACTACGAGCGGTTCCTCAACAGGGACATGACCAGGGCCAACAATATCACGACGGGGCAAGTGTACAAGAAGGTCATCGACGACGAGAGGAGGGGGAGGTTCCTCGGCAAGTCGGTGCAGATCATCCCCCATGTGACAGACGAGATCAAGAGGATGATACGCGAGCTGGCGGCCAAGGAGAGGGTGGACGTCCTCGTCGTAGAGTGCGGAGGTACCGTGGGGGACATCGAAAGCCTCCCGTTCCTGGAGGCGTTCAGACAGATGAGGATGGAGGACGGGCCCGCGAAGACCCTTTTCCTACACGTGAGCCTGGCCCCCGAGCTCTCTGTCGTGGGGGAGATGAAGACGAAGCCCACGCAGCACAGCGTCCAGGAGATGAGGAGGATAGGGGTCCAGCCTGACATCATAGTCATCCGCGGAAGCCGTGCGCTCCCGGCGGACGCGAAGGAGAAGATCGCCCTGTTCACCAGCGTCCCCGCCGAGAGCGTCGTTTCAGACCCGGATGTGGGCTCGATCTACCTGGTGCCGCGGCTCTTGGAGAAGGGAGGCGTGCTGAAGCCCATCCGGAGGCAGCTGGGCCTCCGAGGGAGGGCCGTGATGCACGGGTGGAACTCCGTCGCCGACGCCTTCGGGGAGCACGGCTCCGCTGTGAGGATAGCCATGGTGGGGAAGTACGCCAACCTGGCTGACAGCTACGTCAGCGTGAACCAGGCCCTAGCACACGCCGGGGCGGCTAACGGAGTAGACGTGCGGATATCGTGGATCGAGTCGGAGGAGATTGAGAGGGACGGCTCGAAGCTCGGCCTCATCGACGCCTACGACGGCGTGGTCATCCCACAGGGGTTCGGGGGGAGAGGGATCGAGGGGAAGATCGCAGCCGCCGACAGGGCGAGGGTAGCCGGCGTCCCGTTCCTCGGGCTCTGCTACGGGTTCCAGCTGGCGAGCGTCTCCTTCGCCCGAAATGTCCTAGGGCTGAAGGGGGCCAACACCACGGAGGTGGACCCGCGGACTCCGTACCCCGTCATCGACCTTCTGCCCGAACAGAGGAAGGTCACCGACCTCGGGGGGACGATGAGGCTGGGTGGGCACGACGTCCACATCGAGAAGCCCAGCAGCGCCTTCGACATCTACGGCAAGGAGAAGATCAGGGAGCGGCACAGGCACAGGTTCGAGCTCAACCAGGACTACCTGAAGAGGTTCGAGGAGAACGGCATGAGGTACACCGCGTTCAGCGACAACCACAGGCGCGCCGAGATAATGGAGCTCGAGGGGCACCCCTTCTACATGGGGACCCAATATCACCCCGAATATGTGAGCAGACCGGAGGAGCCCGAGCCGATCTACGTCGCCTTCGTGAAGGCCTGTGCGGGGAGGGCCGAGGAGCATGGAAGACGGAAGGAGAAGGCCAGGCACCTAGCCCGCTGAATATCCCTTCGCCAGCCTGATGGCCAGCTCCGCCACCTCGCGAGCGCCCCCGGAGAAAAGGTAGACGTTCGGCTCTATCCCGGCTCCGCCCTCGTCGACCACCGCGTCGAACGCCCCTCGCCGCGACCCCAGCTTCTTCGCCAGCGCCTCGACCGTGGGGTCGTCGTGACCCGCGGCGCGATCGCCCCCCAGGACGACCGCCTTCAGGCCGGCTTTCTTCATCACCGCCGCCATGGCGCCGTCGTAACGGAGGTTGATGCACGCGCGGAAGGCCGGCCGCCTTGCCCTGGCGAGCAGCAGTACCTTAGCCATGTGGGCCGACGCGCCGGCTTCGGGGGGGAGCATCCCCTTGGCCCGGTCTCTGACCCTCACTATCCTCCCGGGGACGGCTACCACGTCGGAGGGGCTCTCCGCGTCGTCCGGGGCGCAGGCGACGTTCACTGAGACCTCTGGCATGACGGCGACGAACCAGGGAGACGCCTCTAGCATTTTCACAGCCTCCTTGACCTCCGCGACGGCCTGCGCCCTGGAGCTCCTGGACCCGCCGTACTCCCGGAGGCACACGTCGCACCCGGAGAGGTCGGGGTACATCTCGCGGTGGGCGGGGCATGCCCACCCTCTCGCAAGAAGCGAGTCCCATATGTCCGCCAGCGCCCGGACGCCGTCGACCGGGCTCAGGACCGCCGCCTCGGCCAGGAGGTCAGCGTACCTGTCGGCTTCCGCCTTAGAGACCGAGAGCCGGGAAAGGAGCGAGTAGGCCCTCCCCTGGTCTGAGGAGAGATAGACGCTGACCGAGGCCTGGGTCGTCCCCAGGAGGGACCCTATCCTGTTCTGGGAGTAACCCCGGGAACGGAGCCGGGCGGCCACCAGCTGCCTTACTGACGGGAGGAAGACCTCGGACATCAGCTCGTCGGGAGGGTGCAACATATAAGTGACTTATTTGGCCATTTATAACCTTCCCCGTCCGCGCCCCGCCATGAGCGCCACGGAAGGGAAGCAGGAGAATGGGTCCCCCGGCGAGAGCACCAAGCTCGCCGTCGTGGCGGTCTTCACCGCCCTGGTGGCGATGGGTACTTTCTTCTCGGTCCCGATCCCGCCCCCCGTGTTCGAGATCATCTGGTCTCCCATCGTCTTCCTGGCGCTCGCCTACTTCACCGACCCCGCGACGTCGTTCACGGCCACTGCGTTGGGGGGTTTCCTGGGGGAGGCGCTCAACGTCGCCTACAAAGCCGGCGGGTCCCCCGTCTATCCGTTCGGGATGGTGTGGGCGACGGGCCCCGAGATACTGTTCGTCTACTGGGCGAGGAAGAAAGGGACGAGGACGCTCGCGCTCGCGATGGTAGCGGCGACGGTCTACGAGACCCTTGGGTTCTTCCTCTCCGACTGGGCGTTCTACGCCTACGGGCTCTTCGGGTACGGGTCGCCGACCGATGCCGTCACCTCGTTCTGGGCGGCGTTCCCCGACATACCTTCCACCATGTTCCAGGTGGTCTACGTGCCTGTGGTGCTCTACGTCATCAAGACGGCTGCCCCCGCGTTCAAGAGGCTGGGGTTCGGATAGTACCATGGCCTGGAAAACGGGTGCGCCGTCGGTGGTTTAATTGGCTCGGCCCGGCGCGCCCCCGCGGATGGATTCTCCAGGGAAGGAAGGTCTGCGCTTCATGGAGCGCGCGGTCTACGGACATCTCGGCAGGCCGACGCGCAGGCTCAGGGTCGGCCCCGGGAGGGGGCTCGACAACGCCGTCATCGAGGCGGGGAGGGGAAGGGCGCTCGTCGTCACGGTCGACCCGATATCAGCCGTCCCGGCTTTCGGGATGGAGCTCTCGGCCTGGCTCAGCGTCCACCTCGTCGCCTCCGACTTCACTGCTTCCGGGGTCGACCCCCAGTTTTCGGTCTTCTCCTACAACTTCCCCAGGGAGATGGCGGAGCCGGACAGGGAGCTGTACGTGGCCTCGGTAGGAGACGAGTGCCGCAGGCTCGGGGTCACCGTCGCCGCAGGCCATACGGGGAGCTATCCCGGAGGAGGATACACTGTGATAGGTTCCGGGTCGATGCTGGGTTTCGCGTCTGAGGGGTCCTACGTGACACCGTCCATGGCTCGGGAAGGCGACGCGATACTGGTCACCAAGCACGCCGGCATAGAGGCGACCGCATCCCTCGCCCTGTCGTTCCCGGCGTTCACTGCCGAGAGGGTCGGAGCGGCAGCAGCGGGGCGCGCCGCCGGGCTCGCCCGCCAGTGTACCACCGTCGAGGACGCCAGGTCTGCTAGGAGGGCCGGGATCGGGAGGCATGGGGTGACGTCCATGCACGACGCGACCGAGGGGGGCGTCCTGGGCGCCCTCGAAGAGATGGCCTGGGCATCGGGCCGAGGCTTCAAGGTTGACGCTGAGGAGATTCCGGTGGCGGCCGAGGCGGAGGCCGTCTGCGGCGCGTTCGGGATCGACCCCCTCAGGACCATGGGGGAAGGGGCGCTTCTCATCACCTGTTCTCCTTCGAAGGTCCGGGAGCTCGAGAGGGCGATGTCGAAAGCGAGGATAGACCTCGCCGAGATAGGGACTGTCGAGCGTAGCGGAGGGCTGCTGCTCAGAGGGTCTCGAAAGAGGGCCGCGGCCGGAGGATCGGACCCATACTGGGCGGCCTATGACCGCGCTGTGCGGCGCGGCCTGAAGTGACCGGCGCATCCTCAGGCGGGTCCATGGCGGCGGCTCCGGAGACCTCCTGATAGGCTTGATTAGAGGGAGCGAGGGGCGCGAGCCGGAGATCAAGCTGTCCACCACGGAGAACGCGGCCAGAGTCCTGAAGTCGGTCAAGGATGAGGAGTGGAGGACGCTCGCGGGGTTGGAACGTTCCACGTCAGGGTACGGCACCGCCGACGTCGGGAGGGTCGCCCGCATGAGCCGCCTCCCCCTCGAGCGGGTCCTGTTCGCCACAGACGCCCTGGAGAAGAAAGGGCTGGCCATGCGGAAGGGCCGCGGGTTCGCGCTGACGAGGGAGGGGGTGGAGGTCATGGCCCTCAAAGACTACGTGAAAAAAGACCTCATCTTCGCTCTAGGGGCCGTCATAGCCAAGGGGAAGGAGTCGGACGTCTACGAAGCGCTGACTGAGGAGGGGACCGTCTACGCCCTCAAGCTCTACAAGATAGGCAGGGTGAGCTTCACGAGCGTCAGGAAGAAGAGGGTCAAGGAGGCAGCCGAGTTCAGGAGCTGGATCACTGCCAACTACGGCGCGGCCAGGAGAGAGTATCAGGCGCTGCGGAAGCTCGAGGGCCTGTCCTCCTCGTTCCCCCGGGCCGTGGCGTACAGCAGGAGCACCGTCCTCCTAGAGGAGGTGTCAGGGGTGAGGCTCTCTCAGCGGCCCTACCTGCAGGACCCGGAGGAGATGCTGAAGACGACGCTGGGCCTCATGAGGAAGGCTTACCTCGACGCCGGGCTGGTCAACGCGGACCTGAGCGAGTACAACATATTGACGGACGGCGCCGCCGTATGGCTCATCGACTGGCCACAGGCGGTCGGGACGTCCCATCCGAACGCCAAGGAGCTCCTGATGCACGACGTGAAGGCGGTGGGGACGTTCTTCAGGAGGGCTTATGGTGTCGAATCGGAAGCAGAGAAGGAGTTCGACTATGTGGTGGGCGCTGCGGAGAGCCCCGACTAGGTTCCTCTACAGCCTGTCTTCTATCCTGACGTAGAGGACGTTGTTCCCCCTGATCACAACCTTGCCGTAGTTGGCCACTTTGTTGCCGTTCTCCGACTCCTCGGCGTCGACCAGTATGACGTTCATGTATGGGTCGACGTTGGACATCTTCCCTCTGTACTCGATCTCGTTCTTGAGCCTGACCGAGACCTGCTTGTTCACCGCCTTCTGGAGGTAGGTGAGCGGCCGCCGTGTCTGCTGCGGAGGCGGGGGTAGCTGAGGGCTCACTGCGATAGTTTGGGCTCCGAATCACGGTTAAAAGGACATCGGTGCGGAAAGGAGATGAGACGGGGCGGAGAGCGACGGCAGGTCATTTAGAGGGGGCAGACATCGCGATCAGGAGGTCCGCTTCGTCCAGATACTTCAGTTCGGGGTCATCCGGGCTAGACCAGCTGCTCGGCGGAGGATACAGGACGGGGACGATGACCGAGTTCTTCGGGAGGAGCAACAGCGGGAAGTCGCAGCTTGCGATGCAGGCCGCACTCGAGGCGGCAGTGAAGGGGGACGGCGTCCTGTACGTTGACACGGAAGGGGGTTTCAGGCCTGAGAGGCTCGAGCAGATCGCCCGTGCTCGCGGGTGGCAGACGGACGGCGCTTTGCAGCGCGTGATCTTCGTGCGGTCGGACTCCGCCGCCGAGCAGGTCGAAACCGTGCGCAGGATGCAATCGAGGAGCGTCACGGCCGGCTGTAGGCTCGTGATTGTGGACACCCTCACCCGCAACTTCTCTTTGGACCTCCCTGGTAAGGCGAACCTCCCGAGCAGGCAGGGGTCCCTCGGCGTCCACCTCAGCGAGATGGCGAGGGACGCCTATCTCAACGAGAGGGCATACCTACTGACTAACAGGGTCACATTCGGCCCGACGAAGGACGTCGGCGTGGGGGGGAAGACCGTGGAACAGCTGGTCCACGCCTCAGTGCTGCTCGAGAGGCAGGGGACGGCAGTGAAGGCGACGGCGTTGGGCTCGGGGAGCCAGGCTGTCCTTCAGATGGGGGCGGCAGGGGTCATCTGACTACGCTCCGCGCGAGCCCGCGCGGGGCCGCATCCGATGGGGCAGACGGTGTGTAGTCCCTGGTCGGTGCCTGCCGGTGACCAGGTCTTGTCAAAGGCGTTGGACACCAAGGTGTAGCAATGTAAATCACCTGATTAAGGAAGGTTAAATATCGTCACAACGGTCGTGCTCACGGCTAAGGTCGTGCAGGCGAACATAGCGTCCATACTCGAGTCGATCGCGAAGTCTGACCTGGAGGACGCCAAGAGGAAGATACAGGCGCTGATGCCGGAGGTCAGGACGGAGAAGGAGCGAGGGGGCCTCCTTGCGGCTTCGGGCATTCTGACGAGCATATCAAAAGGGAAGGAAGGGACCATGCAGACCTGGGACGGCCCCAGGCTGGAGAGGGCGGCGAGGACGATTTCGGGGAGCCAGATGGCAGACGACTTCGACCAGGGGTACGCCGAGGCCTTGGTGAGCTATTCGAGGTTAGTCGCTAGTAGCCAGCGTTCTGCAGCGTGAAGAATATCATCCACGTGAACAGGAACACCATCACGAACCCTCCTATGCCGGTGGTGTAGATCTTCCCCTGCTGCTCCTTCGGGAGGCCTCTGTACCACCCGAACCAGGCGGCGTAGTAGGACAGCAGATAGAAGGCCATCCCGATGCTGACACCGGTGAGCCAGTCGGTCCCGACTAGGAACTCGGTCAGAACACCCCCGACGGCCGCCAGCCCGATTCTCATCCAGTACAGCCTGTCAAAGGCAGGCGTAGGGTTGGCTTTCGTCGCTGGACCCTCCAGCTTGGGCGTCTTGGCGCTGACCAAAGAAAAGACTCGACCGCTCCGCGGTAACTGCGTTTATAATGTTTCAGACCCGAAATGAGAAACGTTCGGTCCCCTTAAGCGGTCAGGCGGAGCCTGAGGCAGGCGTCGTCGGCTGAAGCGCTCTGTTTCCCGGCTCGCATCCCGCTTTCCCGCAGAGGAGAGAGCTGCGAGGAGCTCAACCTTAAGACCGGCGCTGGCCTCGACGGCCCAGAAGGGACCCGCACGTGGCTGAGCTCTCAGGTATCGAAGTGGCAGTCTTGGTCAAGGAGCTGCAGGAGAGGCTCATAGGGTGCTATGTGAACAACATCTACAGTGCAGGAGGGTCGCAGGTCTTCCGGCTCAGGAAGCCGGGAGGCGAGGAAACCTGGCTCGTCGCATCTCCGAAGAAGGGAGTCTGGATCTCTTCCGACGTCAGCGAGCGCGCGGAGACTTCCAGTTTCACCTCGAGGCTGAGGTCGGAACTCGAAAGGGCGAGGTTCGTGGGATCCTCTCAGCTCGGCCTGGACAGGGTCTTCGAGCTGGACTTTCAGGGGAGGGAGAGTCGGAGGCTGATGGTCGAGATGATGCCGCCTGGCAACATCGTCGTCCTCAACTCCGAGGGGAAGGTCACTCTGGCACAGCACGACGTCCGGGCGAAGTCGAGGGTCGTGGCGAAGGGGGTCGACTACGCCCCGCCGAAACAGGGGAGGGTCAGCCCCCTTGGCGTCGGCCCGGTCGAGGCCAGGGAGATCCTCGCCAAAGAGCCTACCCTGGGGAAGGCGATCGGGAGGCACGTGGCGCTTCCGAGAAAGTACGTCGCCGAGGCGCTCCGGAGGCTGGGGGCCGAGGAAGGCGCGCCTTCCTCCTCGCTTGCAGGCAGAGAAGAAGAGATGGCGGCGGTCCTGACAGAGATGGTCTTGGAGGCTCGCGACTCGCCCAGGCCATGCGTCTGCACGACCCCCGACGGCGATGAAATCTACGCCTTCCCTCCCCAGGGGCTGAGCGTGAAGACCCGGGCGGGCACTATGTCGGAGCTCTGCGACTCCCTCCTCCTCAGGGAAGCGACGGAGGCCACCCTTGAGCCTGGACCTGAGGAGTCTAAGCGAGCGGAACTCCTTGCAACCGCCGCCAAACTGAGGCACGAATCAGATACTCTGCTGGCCGACGCTGCGAGGGCTAGGGCCGCCGCCGTGGCTGCAAGGTCAGCCGCGGTAGAAGAAGCGGCAAGGCACCTGGAAGGCGCCGGTCTGAAGCCAGCGAAGCCTCCGTCGTCTCCTGCCGCCGCCTCGTCCGCCCTCTACGACTGGGCGAAGGAGCTCGAAGCGAGGTCCGCCAATGACCTCGAAGCGGCGGCAAAGCTCCAGAAGAGAGCGGCCAGGGCGGCCCCTGTCAGGAAGCCTGCTGCGAGGCAGTTGTCTAGGGCGAGGGGTGAGTGGTACGAGAGATTCAGGTGGTTCGTTACCAGCGGAGGGAAGCTGGCGGTCGGCGGGAGGGACGCGCAGACCAACGCCTACCTACTCGGCAGGCACATGGAGGAGAAGGACACTGTGTTCCATGCCGACCTTTTCGGGTCCCCTTTCTTCATCCTGAAGGGCGGGGCGGCGCAGACGGACGAGGAAGTCAAGGAGGTCGCCCAGGCCACGGTCGCTTTCAGCAGTGCCTGGAAGACGGGGCTGGGGTCCGCGGACGCCTACTGGGTCGGGCCCGGCCAGGTCAGCTCGTCGGCGCCGAGCGGGGAGTATCTCCCCAGAGGCAGCTTCGCGATCAAGGGGAAGAAGAACTTCGTCTCCAAGGTCCTGGTCGAAGTCGCCTTGGGGCTGGACGGAGACGGGCGGGTCATGGGAGGGCCCGAGGGGGCGGTGAAACTGAGGTGCCCCCACTACGTAGTCCTAAGGCCGCACAACGAGAAGGGGTCGGAGACCGCAAAGAAGGTGCTCAAGAAGTTCGAGGGCCAGGAAGGGCCGCGGACCGTGACCATCGAGGAGGTGCAGAGGGCGCTACCAGCGGGAGGGGGCAAGGTGCTCAGGAGCGCCTAGCCTTGCAGGTCAGGGGATGCAGTCGGCCACTATCTCTGCCACGTCGCGCACGTCCATCCCTGTGTCTGCCACCTTAGTGGCGTCGTCCAGCATGGAGAGGCAGAACGGGCACTCGGTCGCCACCGTCTTCGCGCCGGTCTCGGAGGCTTCCTCCGTCCTTATCCCGGCTATCGACTTCTGTTGGGGGACCTTGTACCAGTAGTTGGAGCCCCCTGCCCCGCAGCAGAAAGTTTTCTCTTTCCTCCGACCCATCTCTCTGACGTCTGAGACGGCCGCCCGCAGCATCTCTCTGGGTTCGTCGAACACGTTGTTGTACCTCGAAGCATAGCAGGCGTCATGCAGGGTAACGGAGATGCTCTGGACCTTCTCGGGGGGGACCTTCACCTTCCCCTCCCGTATGAGGTCGGAGATGAGCTGCGTGTGGTACACGACCTCGTAGTTTCCGCCGAACTGGGGATACTCGTTCTTGAGCGTGTTGTAGCAGTGGGGGCAGGTGGCGATTATCTTTCTCACGCCATAGGAGTTGAGCTTCTCGATGTTCTGCAGCGCCAGCTCCTGATACCTCCCCTCTTCCCCCAGACGGCGGGCTGGGTCCCCCACACACATCTCCTCCCCCCCGAGTATCGCGAAGGAGACACCAGCCTGCCTGAGTATCTTCGAAAGCGCCCTGGCTATCCTCTGTGCCCTCTGGTCGAAGGACGAGATGCACCCGACCCAGTAGAGGTACTCCACCCCTGGTTTCGAAGCAAGCGTGTCGATCCCAAGGTCCCGGGCCCAATCCCCCCTGCTCGCGTTCTTCAACCCGTAGGGGTTCTGGCTCTGGGCCAGGTTCTCCAGCAGGGCGGCCTTCTCCTTGTCCACCTTCCCTTTCGCTACCAGGTCCCGCCTTAGCTCGTAGACTATGTCGAGGTGCTTGACGCTTACGGGGCAGCTGGCCACGCAGGCGCCGCAGGAAGTGCAGGACCAGAGCTCGTCCTCCCCCACGACGCTGAAGGGGCTGGCTCCGGCATCCGGACCGCGGGCAAGCAGGCTTACCTTCCTCACGAGCACCCGAGGCGACAGGGGGCGGCCGGCGGCCGTTGCCGGGCAGGCGGCTTCGCACGCTCCGATCTCGACGCATGAATCGAAGGCGAGGCGCTGGGAGCCGTCGAAGTCGGAGACTTTGCTCACCCCCACGCTGACCTGGGAAGCGTCCGTCTTCCCCGACATCACGTCGGCCAGGTTGAACGGCGTCTTGAGAGCCGACAGGGGCCTGTCGAACCCCCCCACCAGGTTGACGCTCGGCCTGCTATAGTAAACAGCTACCAGGGAGTTCCGGAGCGCGCCCAACAGCAGGTCCGCATAGACCAGCGACGGGAACCAGATGAGGACGAGCTCCGAGGTGGTCAGGCCGATGGCGAGCATGAGGACGACCTGGAGGAGGGTGGAAGCAGACGTGAACTGCGCTGACGTCCCCAGCTTCTCCTCTTCCTTCTTGCTTCTGGAGTACACCTGGACCCGCCAGACGAAGGACGCCACCAGCCCCGCGGTCAGAGGGACAGAGACCACCAAGAACAGGACCTTCAGGGGGTAGAGGTATCCCATCCCCGGGTCCAAGACCGCGTTGGCCATCGTCACACCGATTCCCAGGGCTATCGAAAGGTGCATCAGGAAGACAGGGTCCCCGGACCTCAGCCTGCGGGTCTCGTCTTCGGCGAGGCCGAGAAGCCTCCTGGGGCCGATGCTGGTAGAAGTCGCCTTGGAGCGGCGCAGCACCATGAGGCCTGCGAAGACGACGCTCGCCAGAGAGACGAGGTAGACAGCCACGTATCCGAGGTCGAGCCCCGCCATGTGTCACAGCCGGGTCCTTCGGGCACTAAAGGATGTCTCTCGGCTGCAGGACCTCATCGTCGGGCGGCCAGCGCCTTCCGCAGGGCGGGGACCAGCTGGTACAGGTCCCCGACAATCCCGTAGTCCGAGGCCTGGAAGATGGGGGCGTCCTTGTCCGTGTTGATGGCCGCCACTATCTTGGAGTCCTTGATCCCGGCGATGTGCTGGAGCTGTCCCGAGATCCCCACGGCGAGGTAGAGGTCAGGCTTGACGGTGACCCCGGTCAGGCCTATGTGGTACTCCTCCGGCAACCAGCCCAGGTCGGACGAAAGGGGCCTCGAGCAGCCGAGGGCGCCGTGCATCTCCTTCGCGAGATCTTCGAGCAGCGGGAGGTCTTCCTTCTTCTTCACCCCCCTCCCCGCGGAAACTATAATCTTCGCCGACCTCAGGTCCACTGCGCCGGCCGCCTTCTTCTCCCTGCCGACAACCTTCACCAACGGCTGGATCGGGCCGACGTCGACCTCCCTTGTCTCCCCAGGCGCTGCGTCCGTCCTGGCGTAGTGCCCCACTTTGACCGTCGCGACTGCGGGGAAGGGGCAGCTCAGCTTCGCCACGACCTTCCCGGCGAAGACGTTGCGCTCGGCGGTCAGGGTGCTGCCTTCGGTGCCTAGCCTCGACGCATCTGAAAGACACCCCACAGAGAGCTTCGCGGCGAGCCTCGACGCCACCTCTCGGCCGTTCCTCGTCGCGCCGATCAGGATCGCCACCGGTGCCGCCTGCTTCGCCGCCCTCGCGAGCGCTTCGGCAGCCACCTCAGGGGATATTTCCGGGGACGCTGGCACTTTCAGGAGGAGCTTTGGCCCCGGAGACCGCACACCCTCCCGGAGGGCGCCTATCTCGACCACCACGGCTTCGGCTGAAGGCCCCTTCGCCACCTCCGCCGCCGCAGAAGCGACCTCGTTCGAGACCCCTTCGTTCTCGGAGTAGGCCCAGACCGCAGGGCTCACTTCGCGAGCACCCCCTCCTTGGTAAGGGCGTCGACGAGCTTGGCCGCAGCTTCGTCCGGGCTCCCTTCGATGAGCACGCGCTTCCTCGCCGACTGCTGCGCGGACATGGACACGACAGACGCCTGTCTGTACTCTCCCGGGGGGAGGAGCTGGTTTCCGTCGAGCTCTTCCAGGGGCTTCTTTCCCGCCTGCATGATCTGTATGAGAGTCGGGTAGCGCGGCTCGTTAATCTCGCTGACCACGGACGCGACCAGGGGGAGGGGCGCTTCCACCCTCTCGACGCTGTCTTCGAGCGAACGCTCCACCTTCGCCAGCGGGCCATCGATCTCGAACTTTCTGGCATACCCCACGAAGGCAGCCCCCAGAAGCTCCCCCAGCATCGGTGGGACCTGTCCGCTGTAGGTGTCAGACGACCCTTCCGAGCAGAGGACCAGGTCGAATGGGCCCGCCCTCCTGATGGCGGCTGCGAGGAGGCCGGCGGTCCGTATCGTGTCGGTGGCGGCCGTGTCAGAGACCGCCAGGACCCCCCGGTCCGCCCCCATGGCCAGCGCCTCCTTCATCGTCTTCTTCGACTCGGCGGTCCCTACGGTGAACACCACCACCTCCCCCTGATGGGCCGTCCTCAGCCGGAGCCCCTCCTCCACGGCGTTCTTGTCGAATGCGCTCATGCGGCTCACCGCCCCGGCAAGGACGGGCCTTCCGGAGGGATCCGTCTTCAGCTCTGCCTCGTCGACAGCATGCTTGACGCAGACTGCTATCTTCACGGTCCCCTCGCCATCTCCCGTCTCGCTATCAGCATGCGGAGCACCTCGGACGTGCCCTCGCCTATGGTAAGAAGCCTTGCGTCCCTCCAGTGCCGGTGAAGGTCATCGGTGGTGTATCCATAGCCGCCGTGAATCTGGATGGCCTCGTCGCAGATCCTCAGCGACGTCTCGGTCGCGAAGACCTTGGCCTGGGACGCCTCCGAGGCGAAGTCGTCGCCCATCTCCTTGACCCTCGAGGCGTAGAGATAGAGGAGCCTCGCGGCGTCTATCCCTGTCTTCATGTCTGCTATCTTCGCCCTGACGAGCTGGAACTCCGAGATCGGCCTGCCGAAGGCCTTCCTCTGCTTGGCGTAGGCCAGCGACTTGTCGTAGGCGAGCCTAGAGATCCCGACGTTGAGCGCCGCCACCACTATCCTGGCGCCGTGGAGGATCTCCTTCGCGTAGTCGGCCCCCCTTCCCTCCTCGCCGACCAAGTTCTCCTCCGGCACAGTGCAGCCGCTGAATATCACTTCGTGGGTCTTCGAGCCCTTCATCCCCAGTTTCTTGAGCTCCCGGCCGAACGTCAGCCCCTTCGCTGGCGCGTCGAGGATAAAGCAGGACGGCCCCTTCTTGGTCTTCGCGAAGACGAGGTAGACGTCCGCCTCGCCGGCGTTAGTGATGAACATCTTGGATCCGTTGATGACGAACTCCCCGGCCTTCCTCTCGGCGCTGGTGGCCATCGTCCCTGCGTCGGACCCGGAGGCGGGCTCGGTGAGGGCGAAGGACGCCAGCTTCTTCCCCGTGAGCAGGCCCTCCAGCCTCTCCTCCTTCTGGCTCTTGTTTCCGAACTTCAGCACTCCCTCGGCCACGGCGTTGTGTATCTCGACACTTAGGGCCATGGAGGCGTCCGCCGTGCCCAAGAGTTCGACGGCCATGGCATAGATAGAGAATGGAAGCCCGAGCCCACCGTACTCAGCAGGGAAGGGGATCCGACTCATCCCCTGCTCGAGCAGCGCCCTCCGAGGCGCCGCGATGGACGCCTCTCCGCTGTCGAGCTTCGGGGAGAGGGGAAGGATCTCCCTCTCCATGAAGGCGCCCAGGGACGAAAGGACTTCGGAGCAGTTCTGATGGTCCGCCTGGTGCAGCATGCGAATGAGCCTCCTGTGTTCGGCGCTGTAGATCGCCAAAAGGGAACGCCTGACGGCGCCGACTTTCGGCGAGATTTAATGGTTAGTCCGAATATATGAGAATTCCTAAAAGCTCACACGACCGGCCGGTCCCCATGGACCTGGCTGGCCGGCTGGCGAAGTATGCCCTCTCGACAGAGTTCAGGAATCTCGACTCCACGACCGTGAAAGAGATGAAGGCGAGGGTCGTGGACGCGCTCGGCTGTGCCCTGGGGGCGTTCATGGAGAGGCCAGTCGAGATGGCTAGACGCTCCGCGCTCAAACTGAGGAGCGGAGGAAAGTCCAGGATCCTGGGGACCGGGAGCAGGTCGTCTCCAGACTTGGCCACGTTCGTGAACGGCTTCATGATCCGCTACTTCGACTACAACGACACATACCTTTCGAAGGAACCGGCGCACCCCAGCGACAACCTGGCGCCTAGCTTCGCCGTCGCGGAAGCCGAAGGGTCGACCGGGAGAGAACTCCTGGCCGCGGCCGTCGCGGCCTACGAAGTGCAGTGCAGGCTCTGCGACGCGGCGGACATAAGGCACAGGGGGTGGGACCACGTGAACTACGGCCTGGTCTCCTCGTCACTGGCCGCGTCGAAGCTGATGAACCTTCCCTTGGCGAAGGCGACCCAAGCAGTCAACCTCGCCCTCAACGGGCACATAGCGATGAGGCAGGTAAGGGCAGGGGAGCTCTCCATGTGGAAGGGAGCGTCCTTCGCCAACGCGGCAAGGAACGGGGTCTTCGCCGCCTCCCTCGCCAGAGAGGGAGTCACAGGCCCTTCGCCCATCTTCGAAGGAGAGATGGGGTTCTTCCGGCAGGTGTCGGGACCCTTCGAAGTCGATACCGACGAGTTCGGCGGGAGAAAAGGGAAGTACAAAGTCAACGGGACGTATGTGAAATATTGGCCCGCCGAGTACCATGCCCAGTCCGCCATCTGGGCCGCCCTGGAGGTCAGGAAGAGGGCGGAGGACGTGCGGAGGGCAGAGTCGGTCGTGGTCCAGACCCACGAAGCGGCGTACACCATCCTCGGGAAGGACCCCGAGAAGTGGGCCCCGAAGACGAAGGAGACCGCAGACCACAGCCTCCCCTACATGGTGGCCATGGCCCTGCTGGACGGGAAGGTCGACAACTCGACCTACTCCTCGGCCAACCTGAGGGACCCCCGGAACCTCGCCCTTGTGGCGAAGGTCAAGGTGGTGGAGGACCCCGCGTTGACTTCGTTTTACCCGGACAGGGGGATGCCGAACAGGGTCACGGTGTCTTTCGCCGGAGGCAGGAAGGAGACAGCTCAGGTCGACCTGCCCAAGGGGCACCCGGCTAACCCCATGACGAGGGACGACATCGAAGCGAAGTTCTTGAGGCTGGTGGGGAGGTACATGGATGAGTACCACGCAAAGAGGGTCCTGAAGCGCCTCTGGGCACTGGAAGAGGAGAAGGAGGTCGGGAGCGTCCTTGGACTGCTCCGCGTCAGCTAAGGCTGCAACGCTTAAAGCGTCTCACGGGGAGCGACCTCGGAAATGAGACTGGGGCTGGGTTTCAACCCCGTGCTCACCCTCCAGGACGCGGTTGCCACGGCCGTCAAGGCGGAAGCCCTCGGATTCGACTCGATTTGGATGCACGAGACCCTCTACCAGCGAGACGTGGTGACATATCTCTCCTGCATGGCGTCAGGGACGAAGAGGGTCGGCCTCGGGTCAGGCGTGATTAACACGTTCACTAGGCACCCGGTTACCGCCGCGACCACCTTCGCTACGCTGTCCGAATCCTCGGGGGGGAGGGTGACCCTCGGCCTGGGCTTGGGGAGCTTCCCCACGATCCCCCTCATAGGCCAGCAGATATTCCCGGTGGAGAAGACCAGGCCCCTTCAGAGGATCAAGGAGTACGTCGAGGTGGTGAAGCTCGTCTGGTCTGGGGGCAGGGTGGACTTCGACGGCGAGTTCTTCCAGGTCCATGGCCTTACCCTGGGGTTCAAGCCCAGCGGGAGAGTCCCCATATTCATAGCGTCACTTTCTCCGAAGATTCAGGCACTCGCGGCCACCGTGGCGGACGGGGCGATCCTTTCCCCGGCTCTGAACACCGCCTGGGGGACGGAGCGGATGGTCGACAACGTCAAGCGTGGAGAGGCCAGGAGCGGGAAGCGGGTCGAGCGCGCTTCCTACATGCTCACCTCCCTCGCCTCCGACCCTGCCAAGGCGGTCCAGGTCGTGAGGGACTACTACTTCTTCGCATATCAGCTGGCCGAGGTCGTCAGGCCCGAGGTTCTCGCCCCCTACGGGATCGGGGAGGAGAGGCTGTCCCCGATGAAAGACGCCTGGAAGAAGGGAGACATAGCAGAGGCAAAGAGGTTGATACCTGAGGAAGCCATCAAGGCGCTCACCATCACGGGCACGGGTGACCAGGCCCTGGACAGGCTGAGGGAGTACGAGAGGTCCGGTGTCACCCTTCCCATCGTCATGCCCATAGGAGACGTGGGGTACGCGATGGGGGAACTTGCGGCTGCCCTCCCTGCTAGGCCTGCAGGGTGAACGGGAAGAAGATGGCCAAGACCAACGACGCCATGTAGATGAGCGAGAACTGGAGAGCCAGCGCGGCCGTCCTAGGGTCCGCGTTGTCAGGGACGTCGCCTTTGAGCATCGCGACAAGCCCCCTCGCTCCAGGTACTGTGAGGAAGACCAGTACGGACCATAGAGGGAGCAGCCGGACCGCGACCCCCGAGGCCACCGCCACGTAGGCAAGCCCGAGGAGGACGGCGTAGAGCCTCTCGCCTCTCTTCGCCCCCAAGACCACGGCCAAGGTTCTGGTCTTCACCGAACCGTCGTAGCCGATGTCCCTTATGTTGTTGGCGAGGAGGACGAGGGCGACGAAGATCCCGATGGGGACCGAGGCGGCCACCGGCGCCAAGGAGAATGTCCCGGTCTGGACCATGTAGGAGCCGAGCGGGATCAGGAGCCCCCACATTGCGAACACCGTGGCTTCCCCCAGGGCCCGGGCCTTGAGGACGACAGGGTCTGCGGTGTAGAGGACGCTCCCCGCCATGCCTATCCCCACTACGACGAGTATCCATAGGTTCGTGGCCAGGGCGAGGTATGAGGCCGCTGCCAGGGTGACCAAGTAGAGGGTCAGAGAGAGGGCCAGTATGCTGGAGAGGGGAGCCTGGCCAAGGGCCGCCGGGTGGAGCCTGTACTTGGTGGTGGGAGCGCCTCCCCTGTCTACTCCGTGCTTCACGTCGAAGAAGTCGTTCAGGATGTTTGTCGCCCCGTGGAACGCCACCATGCCGCCGAGCGCGACCAGATAGTACAGCGGATTGAACCGGCCGGCGAGCGCCGCCACGAGGGTCCCCATGGTCACCGAAGAGAACGTCATTGTGAAAGACCAGGGCCTCATGGAGATGAAGGCGGTCTTGGCGTCCATGAAATCGCGTTGCCAACTCAGGTATTTACGGTAGCACTCGCCGAACGGCTTTAACGGGAGCCCCGGCGGCGCAGGGGTTGGCCCTGACATCCAGGCTCGTCGTCGGGACGGCCGCGGTGGTGCTCTCCATGGCGGTCCTCTTCATGGTTCCGCCCGGGTACTTCGTCGCCGCCACCTTCCTGGCCACCGGGTGCATGATCGCCTCTGCCTACTCCCTCGGCGCGCTCGGGACATCCAGGAAAGCAAGCGCCAGGGCGGCTGCGGTAGGGCTCCTGTCGGCGCTGTTGCTGTACCTGGTATTCGTCGCCGCCGCCGCAGGCGTCTCTGCCTTCCACCCCTTCGGCATGACGGCCGCAGACGAGACTTCGATATACTCCCTCATCGCCTCGTCGTCCACTCCGTCGTACCTGCAGGTCGTCGTCCTCTTCTTCGACGCCGCGGGGTTCGAGTCGTTCTTCAGGGGGGTGCTTCAGCAGAAGCTCACCCCCAGGTTCGGGACGGCCAGCGCCTTCGTCGTGGCGCTCGCCGATGCGGGGCTCCATGCGATCAGTCTGAACCCGCTCTGGGTCGGGGCGACTTTCGTCACAGACCTTGCCTGGGGGCTCACGTTCCGTTACGGCGGAGGGAAGCAGGCGAGCTTCGTCAGCCACCTCGTCTGGGACATCGCGATATTCATCGTGAGGCCTGTGACATAGACGCCGACAACATCGGAGGCAGCGTCAGACCGGCCGGGTCGCCGCTTATATCGGCCCTCACGCTCGGGGCGCGTCGCCTATGGCAGAAGGGGACCTTCTCTGGGAGCCGGATCCGTCCTCAGCGAGGAGGACGAACATGTACTCCTACCTCAAGTGGCTGGAGAAGAAGGGGCACACCTTCCAGGGGTATGGGGACCTCTGGCGGTGGTCGGTGGAGGACCTGGAGGGGTTCTGGGGTTCGGTCTGGAAGTACTTCGAGGTGGCCGACGCGGACTATCCCGTGCTCCCCGAGAGGAAGCTGCCGGGCGCGAAGTGGTTCGAAGGCGCCGAAGTGAACTTCACTGAGAGGGTCTTCGCGAAGAAACGGGAAGGCGATGCGCTAGTCTTCATGGTGGAAAGAGGGTCGGCGAAGTCGTTGGGGTGGGCCGACCTCGAAAGGAAGGCTGGCTCCCTTGCGGCGAAGCTGGTGGAGCTTGGCGTGGGGAGAGGCGACAGGGTCGCCGCGTACGTCCAGAACGGCCCCGAGGCGGTCATAGGCTTGCTGGCTTCGGCGAGCATAGGGGCGGTCTGGTCGAGCTGTCCGCTGGAGTTCGGACCGCAGTCTGTCATCGACAGGTTCGGCCAGATAGGGCCGAAAGTGCTCATCGCCGCGGACGGATATGGCTACGGAGGGAAGTGGATAGATAGGGCCGAGGAGGTGGCGGCGGTCAGGAAGGCGGTCCCAAGCATACGGGAGGTCGTAGGAGTGTCCGGGGGGAGCAGGGGGAAAGGGATCCCCGGGGCCATAGGCTGGGACGGGGCGGTGGAAGGAAGGTCGGAGTTCGAGTACGAGTTCGTCCCCTTCGACCATCCGCTTTGGGTGCTGTACTCCTCGGGGACCACGGGCCTTCCCAAGGCGCTGGTGCACTCCCAGGGCGGGATCCTGGTCGAGCTCCTGAAGTCCCTGGCCCTGCACAACGACGTCAGGGAGGGGGACCGTTTCTTCTGGTACACGACGACAGGGTGGATGATGTGGAACTATCTGATGGGCGGCCTCCTCCTGGGAGCGACGCTGGTGCTCTATTCGGGGCACCCTTCGTGGCCCCGCCCCGACTCCCTCTGGAAGGTCATGGAGGAGACAGGGACGACATACATGGGGACGAGCGCCGCCTACCTGTCGGCAAGCATGAGGGCCGGGGTCGAGCCACGAAGCGCGTTCTCCCTCAAATCGCTCAGAGGCATAGGGTCCACCGGATCCCCGCTCTCCCCGGACTCCTTCGAGTGGGTCTACTCCAAGGTCAAGGACGACGTCTGGCTCGAGTCTCTTAGCGGGGGGACCGACCTCTGCACGGCCTTCGTCACAGGCTCCCCAACCCTCCCGGTCTACTCAGGGGAGCTGCAGTGCAGGGCGCTCGGCGCCAGCGTCCAGGCGTTCGACCAAGGGGGGAACCCCGTCGTCGGGAAGGTGGGGGAGCTGGTGATAACCGAGCCGATGCCGAGCATGCCCGTCTCCTTCTGGGGAGATGACGACGGAACCAAGTATCGGGAGAGCTACTTCGGGATGTTTCCAGGCGTCTGGAGGCACGGCGACTGGATCAAGATCACGGGGAGGGGGACCTGCGTGATCTATGGGCGCTCGGACGCCACCATCAAGAAGCTCGGCGTCAGAATCGGGACGAGCGAGATCTACAGGGCGGTTGAGAAGGTACACGAGGTCTCGGACTCGCTCGTGGTTGACGCCCCTGGGGGAGGCTCCGAGGAGATGGTCCTCTTCGTCTCGCTCAGGGGAGGGGCAGTACTCGACGACGCCCTCCTTTCCAGGATAAAGAACCAGATCAGGACCGACCTCTCGCCCAGGTACCTTCCCGACAGGGTGGTCGCCGTCCCAGCCATCCCGAAGACGCTCAACGGAAAGAAGCTCGAGGTCCCTGTAAAGAGGATCCTGGCCGGGGCGCGCCCTGACGACGTCCTCAGCAAGGGCTCGTTGGCAGACCCCGCTTCGGTGGACCGCTTCCTGGAGCTCGCGAGAGAGAAAGGGGTCGGTATGGGAGCCCGGAAGGACAGGCCGGCCTCGGCGGAAAATTAATACCCAGCCTTCAGGGGGGAAGATGCGTGACTAGCCAGAGGAAGGTCTACGTCATCTCAGGCGGGGTCACGAAGTTCGCCAAAGCCCACCCGGACATGGACTTCCGACTGATGGTGAAGCGGGCCTTCGACTACGCCATGAAGGACGTCCCTGACCTGAAGGCGTCAGACATCGAGAGCAGCAGGATATCATACTTCTCCGACCACTTTGCGAGACAGCTGAAGGCCGCGTCCATGGTGCAGGACTACCTTGGCCTGAACCCCAAAGACTCGAGGAGGGTCGAGTGGGGAGGAGCGACAGGGGGCCAGGCAATACAGGCGGGGTGGGAGACGGTCGCGAGCGGCAGGAACGACGTCTGCCTGGTCGCAGGGTTCGAGACGATGTCGCACGTGGAGACCTGGAAGGGGAACGAGTTCATCGCCCTGGCTTCAGACACCAACTTCGACTATCCGGTGGGAGGATTCTACACGGGGTACTACGCGCTGATGGTCCAGAGGCACATCTACGAATACCTCAGGAGGGGAAAGTTTGCTGACATAAAGGACGAGAGGAAGGCGCAGAGAGTCGCCACCGAGGAGGCGAAGAGGCTGATGGCGATGGTGTCTGTGAAGAACCATGTGAACGCACTTCACAACCCCTACTCTCAGTACCCCGAAAAGCTGGCCATGAAGGAGGCGATGGGGAGGGAGATGATCGCGTTCCCTCTGAACAGGCCTTCCATCTGCACCATGAGCGACGGCGCGGCCGTTGTGATCCTGGCGTCTGAGGACGTCGCTTCCAAATACACCGACAGGCCCGTCCTGATAAAAGGGGTCGGCTGCGGCACTGACACGATGAGGCTCGCCGACAGGCCCCATGGGAAGGTCCCCCTCTTCTCCTGGGAAAGGGCGGACGACTACGGGACGCTGAAGTATCCTGGCGTCCACTCGTTCAGGGCCGGCAGGGCCGCCGCCCTGGAGGCATACAAGAACGCCGGGATCACCAACCCGAAAGAAGAGCTCGACTTCGTCGAGCTCCACGACGCCTACGCGAGCTCTGAGATTCAGACCTACGAGGACATAGGGCTCTGCAGGTACGGCGAAGGTTACGACTTCGTCGACCAAGGGCACCCGTTCCTCGAAGGGATGGACTACGGATTCAACCTCCCCCACAAGGGTACCATGCCTGTCAACCCGTCCGGAGGGCTGATCGCCTGCGGCCACCCGGTCGGCGCCACGGGGATCATGCAGGGCGTGTTCGCCCTCTGGCAGCTGCAGGGTACCATAGGGAAGCACTTCGGGGACGACACCCTCCAGATCAAGGACGCGAAGAGGGGGCTCATCCACTCGCACGCGGGGACAGGGAGCTCGGTGACAGCCACGATAATGGAGAGGGCGTAAGATGCCGGAGCCAAAGAAGTTCAGGAAGTTCAGGGACGTGATGAAGGAGGTCAACAAGAAAGGCGCCGCCATCTATGAGAACCCGGCGGGGACACACGACCTGGTCGTCCTCTCACCATACAGCATCAACTACATCCACAGCTATGCGGAGGACACCCCTTTCTTCCTCGGGCTGGCAGAGGGGAAGCTCATGGGGAGCGAGTGCAAGAAGTGTCATTACAGGTACGCCACCCCCCGCAGCCACTGCATGGAGTGCGGGTCGGAGACGGAGTGGTCCGAACTACCGCTCGAGGGAAGGGTGCATTCGTGGACCACCTGCTACTTCGGGAGCGAAGAGTTCTTGAAAGAGACGCCATTCAACCTGGCCCTCGTAGAGTTCGACGGGGTGGACACTCTCTTCCTCTCGAGGCTGAAGGGGGCGGAGGAGAAGGACATCTACATCGGCATGAAGGTCAAGGCTGTGTTCAGGAAGGCGCCGAAGTACCTGGTCTCAGACGTGCACTTCGTGCCTGCAGAGCCGAGACCCGGGAAGAAGTGACGTGAGCCTCTAGGGGTTCACGGGGGTAAGCCACTTCGAGTAGCGCTTTATCCTTCCGTGGACGGCTCCGTCGTAGAGCTTGGCAAGCCGGTCTGTTATCGGGGTCCCGTTGTCTCCGATCTTCCTGCCGTCTACCTCGCTCACCCTCGCTATCCCGGCCGCAGTCCCGCTGAAGAACACCTCGTCTGAGGTGTAGAGCTCCTCCTTTGTGGCGTCGTTTCTGTAGAACTGAATCTTTTCGTCCTTGGCGAACTGGATCACCGTGTCCCTCGTGATCCCCCTGAGTATCCCCGAGCTCGCCGGGGGTGTGCTCAGGACCCCGTCCTTCACCCTGAATATGTTCTCCCCGGGCCCCTCGGCCACCATCCCGTTGGTGTTCAGGAGAATCGCTTCGTCGTACCCGGCGGAGAGCGCCTGCATCTTCGCCAGGGCGGAGTTGGCATAGTTGGCCGCGCACTTCGCTTGGACAGGCATGGCCCTCGAGTCGATTCTTACCCAGCTCGAGATTGTCGCCCTGACCCCATTCTTCGACGTGTCGCCCAGGTAGGCACCCCACTCGAATGACGCAATGGCCACGGAGATCTTGCTGGTCAGGGGGTTGAGCCCCATCTCGCCGTAAGCGGTGAAAGCGATGGGACGGATATAGCACTCCTTCGCCGGGTTGCTCCTGACGAGCTCGACGCACGCCTCCGTGATCTCTTTCGCCGAGTACCCCAGGTCCATCCTGTAGATTTTGGCGCTGTTCAAGAAGCGCTCGACGTGCCCCCCGAGTCTGAAGATGGCCGTGCCGTTGGGGGTGTTGAAGGCCCTGATGCCTTCAAAGATGGCCATCCCGTAGTGCAGCCCGTGGGTCAGGACGTGTATCTTGGCGTCGTCCCAGGGGACAAGCTTCCCGTCCATCCAAATCTTGCTCTGGGCATTCATTATGAACCCGGGCCCTTCTCCGACTGTATTTAGGGAAAGCGCTTTCCCCGACGGGCGTCGTTTATTACCCAACCTTGCCGGAGCGTTGGGGGTATGGCCGACCCTGTGATACTCTCCGCCTGCAGGACCCCGATAGGGAAGTTCGGGAGGAGCCTAGTCGGCGTTGCGGCTACCGAACTTGGCGCCCTCGCAATCGAGGAGGCCATGAAGAGGGCGAAAGTCGCCCCCGACGAGGTGGACGAAGTCGTGATGGGGAACGTGGTCTCGGCGGGGCTGGGCCAGAACCCAGCGAGGCAGGCTGCGGTCCATGCCAAGGTACCTTTCGGCGTCGGGTCGTTCACGGTGAACAAGGTGTGCGGCTCAGGGCTGAAGGCGGTGATGCTCGCCGCGCAGTCCGTGAAGGCAGGGGACTGCGAAGTGGTGGTGGCGGGCGGGATGGAGAACATGAGCAACGCCCCCTACCTAGCCAAGGGGGTCCGCTGGGGGACGAAGTTCGGGGACGCGAGGCTCCTCGACGGCATGATAACGGACGGGCTCTGGGACGCTTACCATAACTACCACATGGGGATCACTGGGGAGCTCGTAGCCAAGCGGTTCAGAATCGGCAGGAAAGAGGCAGACGAGTTCGCGCTGTCGAGCCACATGAAAGCCGCGAGGGCGTCGCGGACCGGAGACTTCGAAGATGAGATAGTGAAGGTGAAGATAAAGAGAGAGGATGGAGAGATAGCGGAGTTCTCCAAGGACGAGTGCATCCGCGGGGACACGACGATCGAGAAGCTCTCCGGTCTGAAGCCGGTGTTCAAGCCGGGCGGAGTCCTCACCGCGGGGAACTCGTCTCAGCTCAGCGACGGCGCCTCCGCCCTCGTCGTCGCTTCGGAAGAGGCGGCGGACAGGCTGGGAGTGAAGCCTCTCGCGAGGATCACCGGGTACGCCACCGGTGGGCTGGAGCCCGCCAGGGTGATGGAGGCGCCCATCCCCACCACCAAGGCGCTGCTCAAGAAGGTCGGACTTGGGGTGGGCGACATAGACGTCTTCGAGCACAACGAGGCCTATTCGACCGCTTCGATCGCGGTCCGAAGCGCGCTCGGGGTGGACGAATCGAAGTTCAACGTCTGGGGGGGCGCCGTGGCCCTGGGCCACCCCATAGGGGCGAGCGGGGCGAGGGTGCTGACGACTTTGATATACGGGCTGAAGAGGAGAGGAGAGAAGACAGGGCTGGCGACGCTCTGCCTCGGCGGCGGGAACGCGGTCTCTATGGTTGTGGAGGGCTGAGCTCCCGGAGCTTCCTCCGGAGCACCTTCCCTATGAGCGTCTTCGGGAGTTCCTGGACGAACTCCACTTCCTTCGGGACCTTGAACCTGGCCAGCTTCCCCTGACAGAACTCGACCACATCCTCTTGGGTCGTCTTCTTCGACGGGTCCTTCAGCACAACGAACGCCTTGACAGCCTCTCCGCTGAAAGCGTCAGGGATGCCCACGACCCCCGCCTCCTTTATGTCCGGGTGCTCGAAGAGGACGTCCTCCACTTCCCTGGGATAGACCTTGAGGCCCCCGACGTTAACCATGTCCTTCTTCCTGTCCACGATGTAGAAGTATCCGTCAGGGTCCATCTTCGCGATGTCCCCGGTCAGGAACCAGCCGTCCTTCAGGACCGCTTCAGTCTCGGCCTTCTGGTTCCAATACCCCTTCATCACCTGCGGCCCCCTGACCGCCAGCTCGCCGACCTCCCCTGTGCCGAGCACCTTGTTCCTGTCGGCCAAGTCTACTATCTTCGCGTCTGTCTCCATGAACGGGGGCCCGATGGAACCGTCCTTCACTTCGCCTCCGCTCACCGGGTTACAGTGGGTTACAGGGCTGGTCTCGGAGAGCCCGTACCCCTCCACCAGGCTCGCGCCGGTCAGCTCGATGAATTTCTTCCTGACCGCGGGAGGGAGGGCGGCCCCTCCGGAAAGGCAGGCGCGGATCGATCTTAAGTTGTATTTCCCTGCCTCGGGCTTGCTGTTGATCGCTATGTACATGGCCGGGGCCCCCGAGAAGATCGTCACCTTCTGATTCTGTATCGTCTTCATGACTTCCTCCACATGGAAGCTGGGGAGGAGGACCAGGGAGGCCCCGGCGGCGATCGGGGCGAGCATGGTCACGGTGAGTCCATAGATGTGGTAGAGCGGGAGGACGCAGAGCGAAACGTCTTGCTCGCCTATCGGGAACAGGTTCATTCCGTAAATCGCGTTGGACACGAGGTTGTAGTGGGTGAGCATGGCGCCCTTGGAGACCCCTGTGGTCCCTCCCGTGTACTGAAGCACCGCGACGTCGTTGACGGGGTCGACCTTCGCGTACCCGACGATGGGCCGGTTGGAGCGGACAAGCTGGACGAAGTCCACGGTGTCCGGCCGCTGGACGTCCTTCACCCCCGCCAGCCCTGCCAGCCTCCTCTTCAGCGGAGGGAGGTAGTCCCCGACTCCCGTAGCGACGACCGTCCTGAGGCTGAGCCTCCCCCTACACCCTTCCAGGCTCTTGAACAGGTCCATCCCCTTCGCTATGGTCCTGCTCGCGACCACCACTTCTGCCCCGGAGTCCCGGAGTTGGAATTCAAGCTCCCTCTCTTTGTACACCGGGTTGCACATGACTGCGACCGCCCCAGCCTTCAGCACGCCGAAGTAGGCGAACACGAGCTGCGGGATGTTGGGGAGGAAGATGGCGACCCTGTCGCCCTGCTTGACCCCGAGTGACTGCAGGGCTGACGCGAACCGGGAGGAGATGTCGTCAACCTCCGCATAGGTGAAGTCCCTCCCCTGATAGTGGAGGCACCGGTTCGCTGGGTGGAGCTTCGCGGAGTCCGTCAACAGAGAGTAGAGTGGCCTGACCTCAGGGCGGGGGGCGGAGTACCTGGTCCCGACCTTTGCATTCATCCAGGGACGTGCGGGCGTCGCCTGCAACGGCTCCCTTCGGCCGCTCTGCTTGACTTAAGCGTATCCCCTACACAGTCGGTGCTGCTCGATGGACGCGCGCCGGTGAGGCTGCGGGAGCGCGTTCGGGCTTGCAGTGACGCACGGTCGGCATAGGCAGGAAGACACCGAGCCCCGTCTGCCTCGCAACGCGAAGGCTCAGAAGGTGCAGGAGCGCTCGGAGGGCGTGGCGCGGGCGGGCTTACATAGGCCGAGCAGCCCACCACTGGAGATAAGGGCTTGAAGCCGCAGACTTGGCTTTTGATTGAAGTTCTCAACCGTCTCGCCAGTCGAGGGATGCAGATGGTGGGCCTCAGGGCTCTAGAAGAGATTGCTGCGTCCTACCCCCTCCGAGGCATAGACCTAGAGGGGAAGACGGTGATTGACGTCGGCTGTGACTGGGGAAACTCCCCTCTTTACTGGCGTATGCGGGGGGCTTCGAAGGTCGTTGGTTTCGAAGCTGACCGCAAGAGGATAGCTTGGATGAAAGCTCTCCGCTCGGAGCCTTGGTTCGACTTCAGGGGACCGTGGAGGGGAGAGACGCCCCCCGGTGACGTCTTCAAGATCGACTGTGAAGGGTGCGAGACGAACCTGGACATAGAAGCGCTCCGACAGTACTCCCTCTGGTTCGTAGCAATCCACCCATCGTCAGTCACGGCCAAGCTGGGCCTTCCTGAGACTGTCGGCCTCGCTCCTAGACTGGAGGCCATCGGTGGGGAAAAGGTCTACGCGGTTCCTGGCGAGACCATGTACCGCGGAGGTGACCTTGCCAGGTCTCTGCCGCCCCATCGCGCCAGGTAGCATCTGACCGGGCTCCGACAAAGTTCGACCGTGACCCGCGCCCAGCTGGAGAGCGTGGCGCGTTACTTTTCTGGTCACTGGGCGCGACGCTCAGTCCGAACAGCCCCGTCGAGGACGAATGTCTACGCCACGAAGCCGGACGGCCGACATCTGGACGAGAGGATGTCAGTCCTCGTAGATTTTCAGAGGAGCGTGGATTGTGACGCGAGCCACCGCCCAATCTAGCCTTAAGTATGAACATGGAAGGTGCCGAATCTGGGCGAAATGTCTCAGGCGGAAGAGAAGTACCTCGTCCTCTGCGTCGACAGAGACGACGACCTCGGGACCAAGGCCAAGGTGAGGTCTCCGGTGGTAGGCAGAGATGCCGCACTAGGTGCGGCTTCCAAGCTCGCGCTCGCCGATCCAGAGGAAGCCGACGCCAATGCGATATTCGCAGCCGTCAAGAAGTACGACGAGCTCACGCACGCGAAGATCCGTTGCGAGGTCGCCGTCGTCTGCGGAGACCCCAACAGGGGGTTCGAAGCGGACAGGAGACTAGGGAAGCAGATCTCGTTCCTGCTCCAGGGGTCTGACTACTCGGGGGTGGTGCTGGTCTCCGACGGGGGGGAGGACGAGCACGTAATGCCCATCATACAGAGCATCAAGCCCATCGTCTCCGTCCAGAGGGTGACGGTGAAACACAGTCAGACCGTCGAAGAGACATACGAAGTCCTGGGGAGATACGTAAGGATGCTTGTTTACGACCCGCACTACTCGAAGTACGCCCTCGGGGTCCCTGGCCTTGTCCTTGTCCTGGCGGGGATACTGATAGTCGCGAACAGGACCCTCGAAGCGGGCATCGCCAGCCTGCTCGTCATCGGCGGCGCGTTTTTAGTCCGGGGCTTCGGGATAGACAGGACCGTCACAGGGCTCCTCCACAGAGGGCCGACAGGGTTCCTCCGCTTCTTCTCGCTGGTAGCCGGCGTCATCGTCGCCATCGCAGGCCTGTTCACAGGGTATGTGACTATGCCCGTCAGCATGGTCAACCTCGTTACCACCCAGCCGAGTGAGATACTGGTGTACGGCGGCGTACTTGCGGGATACTACCTCGGAGGGAGCCTGGACCTGGTGTGGGCCGGCATTGCCATCTACACCGCGGGCGCCCTCCTTTCTCACGTCGCCCGCGAGAGCGCCCGGTGGACCAGGGACGCATTCGTCCTCGTGATGCTCGGGATCCTCTACCTCCCGCTGCAGACCTTCTCGGTCTTCCTGGTAAGCGGGACGGCCAGGTCCACTTTCCTCCTGGTCTCCGCGGTTCTCATAGGGCTGGCCGCCATATTCGCCCTGACAAGCGTGATATATCCGCGGATGCGGACGAGGGGCGCAGCCGAAAACGAGTAGCACATGTTGGAGTCAGCGCTCAGGTATCTGGGAGCCTACAAGGTCTACGAGAAGAGGCTCAAAGCCCAAGTCAAAGGGGAAGAGATTCCGGGCCACATCGGCATCATCCTTGACGGGAACAGGCGCTGGGCCCAGTTCCAGGGAGTCTCCCAGGGATTGGGGCATGAAGAGGGGGCGAACCGGGCGGAGGAGCTGCTTGACTGGTGCCATGAGCTTGGCATCAAGACGGTGACCCTCTACGTCCTCTCGACCGAGAACCTGGACCGGACCCCCGATGAGCTGAGGGAGCTCTTTGTGCTCATCGAAGCCAGGCTGAGACGGCTGCTCAGCGACCCCCGGATAGTCAGGTACAGGGTCAACGTCAGGGCGATAGGGCACCTGGACCTCCTCCCCGGCTCCATAGTTGACCTCCTGCGGGAGATAGAGAGGAAGACGGCCGAGTACAGCGACCACTACCTGAACATCGCGGTCGCCTACGGAGGGCGCGCGGAGATAACCGACGTGGTGAGGTCGGTTGCACTGGACGTGAAAGAGGGGAGGCTGAGTCCCAGGTCGATAACGGAGGAGACCGTTTCGAAGAGGCTCTACACCGCCTATCTGCCTAACCAGGAACCCGACCTGATAATCAGGACGTCAGGGGAGGAGAGGATGAGCGGCTTCCTGCTCTGGCAGGGGGCGTACTCTGAACTGGTCTTCGTCGACGTCTTCTGGCCTGCGTTCCGATACATCGACCTTCTGAGGGCGGTCCGTACCTATCAGAAGCGCAGGAGAAGGCACGGGAAGTAAGGGAAAGATTATAGCCTGACTTCACGAGAGGGATTCTGAGATGAAGGTAACCCTGGGCACGTTCAAGGACAGCGGGGACGACCTCGCCGCGTTCCTGGAACCAAGGGTCGGCGCCAAGCCGTCGCTTTCCGGAGGGGTCATGGAGATCGACGATGGGGGTCTCAGAGAAGGGGTGAAGCCACGTCATGTGAAGACGTACATTAAGCGGTTCCTCTACATGAAGGGGGCCAGAAAGAAGTACAGGGTCTTCGTGTCAGGGAAGGAACTCACCATACAAGAGATAGTGGTGGGAGAAGAGGCCGAGGAGGAGAAGGAGAAGAAGGAACCTAAGAAGGAGGTAGAAGAGGAAAAGGAGGTAACCGACGAGAAACAGGAGGAGGCGGAGGCCCCTGCCGACGCGGAGGCGGAGGAGCCTTCCAAGGAAGAGGCAGAAGAGCCGAAAGCGAAGCCGAAGAAGGCCGCACCAAAGAAGCCTCGGGCCGCCAAGAAGAAGTCGGAAGACTAGCCTCTTACCCTACCCTTCCTCACCCGCTTCAGCCTTTCTCTCCTGAGGAAAGCTCTCAGATAGTTCCTCGCGTCCCTTAGGTCCCTGAGCGCGAGTCGGAAGTCCCCAAGCGTGAAGCTGTCTGCCCCCTTCGACAGGCTCTTCAGAGCGAACTGCATGGCCTGCCTCTCGTCGGGAACGGCGTATCTCCCCAGGGGGATGAACCGGCCTGGGTTCTCCTCCTCGATCTCGAGCCTGATGAACGCGATGCTCTTCTCTATCCTGGCGTAGGCGGCCCAGACCGACCTGACCTGCGCGGCTGTCGCCTCTCCCGATAGAGACCTTGCAACAGACTCCAAGGCTGCCTTCGCTTCGCCGAGGTCTCCTGCGGTCTCGGCTCTCCACTCGCTCACGGCCCTCTCGTCGACTCCCGCGGAGAATCCAAGGAGAGTCGCGTTTGGTCTCCGATTATTTATAACCAAGACGGAGGCGGCGGTCTTGTTTGCCGAAGAAAGACGAAGCAAGAATCGGCGGCGCTTGCTATGTGGGCCTCGATTCGATCCTAGACCTCGGAAGGCTGTCCTGTGCCCTCGAGAGGGCGCCATTTCCCCTCTTCGCTTTCAAACAGGGGAAGACAACGAGGATCGCGGCTCAGGCAGACCTGTTCATGGGGACCCCCATCTTCTACTACTTCGACAACGGGACGGTCGACGAGTTCCTGGCCTACAGGACTGCAGGTGACGGCGAAGAGGTCGTGTTCGTCAACTCGGCTGCGAACGCCTCTTACCTCTACGCCCCGATAATCAGGGTCCAGAAGATGGCGAAGCCGCTCGAAGAAAAGGACGGGTTCCAGGACAAGTTCATGTCCGTGGAGGTCGAGAACGTGTCTAGCCTGGTGAAGGTAGGCGCATACAAGACCCTCTTCGAGGAGCCCCCTCTCCCGCTCTTCGGGTTCCGGGACGGCTCAGGCTGGGTCCTGGGGACCTTCGCGCGCATCGACGACTACGAGGAGGCGTCCATCTTCTTCTACACCAGGGTCAAGGAGGAACCTTCGGGCTTCATCAGATACACCTACGACAGGATTACTGAGACGACCTACGTGAAGCGGACAGACGAGCCCGGGTACCATTACATCAAAGTGGTGAAGCTCGCGGGTCCCCACCCCCTGGTGGAGTTCTAAGCCGCCCCGCTGACGAAGCGTTCGGCCTCGCTCAGGGTCACCTTCGAGTTGTCGTAGGAAGCCTTCAGCACAGCCTCCTTGTATGCGAACCAGCCGAACCCTTGATGCTCGAAGGATATCCTGACCTTTTCTGTGCTCGTGGACGCCAGCAGGTAAACCACCTGCTTGTGTATGTTCTTCCTGTCCCTCCTGTAGTAGTACTCGATGATCTTCCTGAACCCTGGCAAGATTCTGATCTCCCTCAGCCCCGTCTCTTCCTCCACCTCCCTCATCACCGTGTCGAGCTCGGTCTCCCCTTTCTCCACGCCCCCTTTGGGGAAGTCCCACCTCCCTCCGTTCTGGAGGAGAAGGTACCGCCGCCCCCCGGGGGTGTCTCTGAAGACGACCGCCCCGGCAGACCTCTCTTCCATGCGGTTGGGACCGCGGAGCGAAATTATTTAGGGTTCCCCCGGCAGACTCGCCAAACCGTTTTAACCGCGCCGAGGGGCTGCAGGGGCCGCCGGGTTGGACCGCGAACGAGCGACGAGGGGCAGTTGCACTTCCTAGAGAGGCTGAAAGAAAAGGTCCAGAAGGAGAACCTCTGGTTCTTCATCCTCGTCCTCCTCTCGAAGGAAGAGAGGTACGGGTTCGAGCTCAGGCGGCTGATCAACGAGGAGTTCGGGTTCTGGAGCGGCAACGTGACCGCTTACCGGGTCCTGTACGATCTGGAAAGGTCGAAGCTGGTGAAGTCCGAGACGAAGGACAGGCGGAAGTATTACACGATAACACGCCTCGGGCGGAGGGAACTCGAAGAGGCCAAGGAGTTTCTGAAGACCCTGACAGCCGAGCATCCCTGGGAGGCTGGGAGTTGAGGCGCTCCGACCGTCTGGAGGGGGAGTTATTTTACAACAGTAAAATAGTGGGGAGAACCACCCCGGAGACCAGGTGATTCAGGGCTGGCAAAGATCAAGGTAGCCATAGCCGGGGTCGGGAACTGCGCATCGGCGCTCATCCAGGGGGTCCAATATTACTCGAAGAAGGGGGCGAGCGAAGGGCTGACCTATTGGGACGTCGGAGGGTACACGCCGAGGGACATCGAGTTCGTGGCCGCCTTCGACGTCAACTCGAAGAAGGTGGGGAAGGACCTGTCGCAGGCCATTTTCGAGCATCCGAACAACACAGAGAAGATCGTGGACGTGCCCAAGCTCGACGTCCGGGTGAAGAAGGGGCCTGTCCTCGACGGGATAGGGAAGTACCTGAAGGACGTGGTCGCCGTCTCAGGCCAGCCAGACCAGGACGTGGCCCGGGAGCTGAAGGATAGCGGAGCTCAGATGCTCCTGAACTACCTCCCCGTCGGGAGCACGGCGGCGACGGGGATGTACGCCGAAGCGGCCCTGAAGGCTGAGGTCGCGTTCGTGAACGCGATCCCGGTGTTCATCGCGTCTGAGAAGAGGTGGGCAGACAGGTTCGCGGCGGCGGGGCTCCCGGTGGCCGGTGACGACGTCATGAGCCAGGTAGGGGCCACCGTGCTGCACAAGACCCTTGTGAAGATGGCTGTCGACAGGGGGGTGAAGGTCGACGAGACGTATCAGCTCAACATTGGAGGAGACACCGACTTCCTCAACATGCTCGAGGAGAGCCGGCTGAAGGACAAGAGGGAGAGCAAGACGAGCGCCGTGAGGGCGATGTCTCCCTACGAGGTCCCTACAAGGATCGGCCCAAGCGACTACGTCCCCTTCCTGGACAACGACAAGGTCTGCTACATCTGGCTGAAGGGGCGGTATTTCGGGGGGACGGTCGTGAAGATGGACGTCAAGCTCCACGTGGTCGACGCCTACGACAGCGGCGGGGTGATGGTGGACGCGATAAGGGGGACGAAGATAGCGCTGGACAGAGGGGTCAGCGGCCAGCTTGAGAGCCTGTCGGCGTTCTGCTTCAAGCACCCCCCCAAGCAGATGCCTTATCCGGCCGCCAAGGCCGCCTTCGAAGAGTTCACTTCGGGGAAGCTGGAGCGGTAGCCATCCTTCTGAGGTAGAAGGCGACCGCCAAAGTCACAAGCAGGATGAACCCGGTCGGGATGATGTATCTGAGGAGCACGTTCTCCGTTATCACAATCCCAGAGTTCGCAGGGACGATCCCGTTCACGGTGCTCCCGCCATAGACGAAGGTCAGCTTCGCGCCGCTGAATGGCACGCTGATCCCTGAGCTCGCCACCGCGGTGGCGTTTGCCGACGCGCTTCCGTGGGGGGCCAGAGACCCGACGTACACCGTCATGTCCCCGGATGTTGCCTGGGCGTTCTGCAGCTCTGACAAGGCAATCCCCGAGGGCAGAGGGAGCGTGAAGTTGACGTCAGAGACCTGCAGCCCCGAGGGGTTGGTGATCTGGACCAGGATCTTGAATGGCTTCCCTTCTTCGGGGGTTGTCGGAGTAGAGGCTACAGTGACCGAGAGAGGCGGATAGACATAGATGTGCGGGACTGGGCTGTCCAGTGTGAACTGCGTGCCACCGTAGTAGAAGGTCGCTGAAAACGGCGTCCCGGAGAGGTTCCCATAGATCTGCGAGGTCGTGACCCGATAGGAGAATGTGACGTTCCCTGAGCCTGGGATGGACCCAGCCGTCTGGACCAGGGAAGGCGCATTGCTTACCACGTCGAAGGTGTCGGCCGAGGCTTTCACGGAGGCGTTGAACAGCGGCGCCGACCCCTGATTGGTTGCGAGCACTGTGACGAGAGACGACATCCCGCCGAACAGCTGAGCCGGGGCATAGAGCTTCTCCAGCCTCAGCCCGGCGCCTACGGCGACCGGGTTGGAGTACCCCGTGATTCCGGTCCCGGCAGCGACTGAAGTGAATTGAGCCGGAGGGAGGACGAAATTGAGTCCGGTGGTGAGGTTGTACGTCATGGAAGACCTCACGGCGGTAGAGACATTTATGGTCGGGAAGGCCACCGTGATGACATCCCCGCTGCACGACGTTCCGTTGTTGAACGCCTTCCCGCACCCCAGGCTCGGCGGAACGTCGAGGGTCGCCGTGAAGTTTGTCACTCTGACGAAGGAGAAATCAGACACGGTGAAGGTCAGCGTCACGTTCATCTGACCGTTCGAGAGCTGGGAGATGCCGACCCCCGACGTCATCTGCGGGAAGCCGATTTGCATGCTCGTCTGCGAGAAGTAGTCCGTGAACACGTTCGACGTGGCGTTCAAAGCATTCCCGCTCGGGTCCTGGTAAGTCACCCCGTAGGACTTCGCGATGAAAACCCCGGTGAGGCCGGAGGCCTTCTGGGTCACGGTCACGTTGGCAGTCCCTCCGTCCGCCGCGAGCCCGGCTACCGACTGGCCCCCAGCCACCACCGACAAAGCCGGCAGCGTCCCGACGTTGACGAGCTTCAGGGTCAGGCTCTGAGCCGTCCCGACAACCTTTCCTAGGGGCCCGGACGGGACGACTACTGCATAGACCACCGCGTCGGCCTGGTTAAGCGAAAGGCGGATCGGATTGAGGGTGGCGGTCGCGTTGAAGGTCGCCTTCCCCAACTTGTACTGATACCTCACCGTCGATGCGGGTATCGTAACCTGGCCAGCTGACGACCCGGAGAACTCGAGCCTGTACACCGGAGTGATGGTCTGCCCAGGTGAGATGGTGGAGTTGGTCACCGAGTAGTTCCCGTCGAGGTAGGTGAACCCCGAGGTGGAGTTCCACCAGTTGTCAGAGAAGGTCAATCCTGTGACCGCTGTGGAAGTGGATAGGTCCCTGAAGGTGAGGGTGACGGCCAAGTCGGTTCCGCTACTTCCGCCGTTCAGCACGCCGACGTCTACCGCTCTTGTCGCGAGCAGCGGTGCCGGCTGTTCCGCTACCGTCGCGTTGAGCCCGAACACCCTCTCCCCTGGGGCGAGGGAAAGCGAGTAGGACCCGGAGTGCGATGCTACATCGTTGGTGACCGATCCCGCTCCCGTCGAGCTGACTGACCCTGCCAGGGCCCTCACCTGGATCGTCGAAGAGGAGCTCCTGTTGGAGGCCTCCAGAGATGCTGCCGAGCTCCCGAAGTAAGACAGGATGGCAGGGGCGCCCGCCGAAGTCAGAGCCGAGGTGCTGATGGAGCCCACCAGCAGCGTGCGGCTAAACCCGGACGAAGTGGCGTTCCCTTCCAGAATGACGAAAGGAGAGCTGGTCGAGAGCCAAGACGAGGTGGCTATGTCGGCTGCGAAGCCTCCCTCGGAGGTGGGGAGGAGGCGGAGAAGTGTGGCCGGCATCAGGCTGGCGAATGACACAGGGCTGTAGAACGAGTAGACCCCTGACGAGTTGCTCATCGAGACGAAGTCGGTGAGCAAGTAGGAATCCGCGGCTGCCGCTGCCGCGGACGCGTGCGCATAGGTGTCGGCTCCCACGGTGAAGAACATCCCCTGCGACGGGACGTAAGGGAGCCCGAGCGCGCGACCCGTCAGGTTGTACCCGCTGGGCCCGAAGACCTGGAAGTCAGACAGCCAGCCGGCGCCGTCGATCGCGGATATGTTGTACCAGCTTATCCCTGGGGTCGACTCCAGAGCGGAGAGGTGCCCCGTTCCGTTTATACCTCCGAAGGAAAAGTACCAGAGGGCATCAGACCCCGCGATGTAGACGTTGAGCTTCTCGGAATAAGGCGTCTGGGCGTAAGCCTGCTGAAGCGGCAGGGCAGACAGCAGCATTAGGGCAACGACGGCGAAGGCGAGCAGCCGATAACGCTTCAAACGAGACAGGGGTGGGCGCCCGGTTCACCATATAAAACCGTTGGGCGGTTTCTCACTTCTTTCTGGTGCTTTCTTCGGAGGGGTCGTCTACCCCTCTGTCGTTCAGGACGAACACCGTATCCCTCTCGGGGTGGTAGGGGCTGTCGACCATCCGGGCGATGCGGTTCTTGGCGGCCTTCCTCAGGTAGATTCTGTAGGTGCTGGTATGAGCCACCACGTGCCCCCCCGTCGGCCTAGTGGGGTCCCCGAAGAACGAGTCCGGGGCCGCCTGGACCTGGTTCGTGACCACCACGGCGATGTTGTATATCTCCGCTGTCCTGAGAAGCTGATGCATGAAACGGTTGAGCCTCTGCTGCCTCTCGGCGAGGGTCCCGCGCCCCAGGAACTCCGCCCTGTAGTGGGCCACGGCACTGTCGAGTATGACCAACCTCACTTTGTTCGGTTCGATGATCCTGCCCAGGTCCTTGACGATGAGCTCCTGGTGGGCGCTGTTGTACGCCCTGGCGACGGTTATCCGTGAGAGCACCTTCTCCGAGTCCAGCCCCCTGGCCTCGGCTATCTCCTGGATTCTCTCCGGGCGGAACGTCCCTTCGGTGTCGATGTAGACCGACCCGGCGTCGAGACCTCCTTCTCCCCTAGGCTGCTGGGCCATCACGCACAGGGTGTGGCAGATCTGGCTGTTGTGGAGAATAGTGGGCATGTTACCGCTGACGAAAGCGTGGTCTCCTGGGACCTCGAAGTCGTACACGTAGTCGTCATACCGCTCCTCCTTGATTTCCATCACCGTGTCCCAGTTGAACTCCATTGCCCGTTCGACTGTAGCGACGGTGTCGTTCAGGACCCGGATTCTACGTTCGGCTTCCTTGGCAACGGCGTTCCTGAACGCTTCTACTTTTTCCACGGGCAGTCCGCGGCTGAAGTAGTTGTTGAAGCCGGCCTTCGACAGCCCCATCTGCGAAGCGAGGGAGCTTGTCGGAAAAGGAAGCGAAAGGGCATACCTTCTGAACTCTGCCCTCGATGTCAGCCTTGCCTTTTTGACGCCTTGCAGAACCAGGACCATCTCGCCTGATATCTGCCTTAGGGATCCGGTCACCGACCTCGCTAGTTTCTCGCTCAACCCCTCCTTGGCGTGCGCCGACCTGGTCAAGACCTCGTACAGGGCCCTGCTCCTCCGGAGGGCGGCTGTCCGTTTCAGGCGCCTGGAAGAGACCGCCGCCTTGACGCAGGCGCGGAGCAGGTCGCCCGCGGGGACGCGGTCTTCGCTGCGTCCTGTCCGTGAGCGAGGAGTCCTCTTGCTTTTGAGCGGAGTCCGGGATATCTTCTCCCTGTCAAAGCCTGCAACCCGGAGTCGGTAGCGCTCCCCCGTAGCCGACTGCTTGGCGCCGAAGGTAGACGCGACGCCGAGCCTTGACAGCAGGTAGGAGACACCCTCAGTAAGCTCCTTGCTGTTCGACGACGCCTCAATGTCGTCTCCTTTGGCGCGCCCGTCTCCTTCAAAATACCCTGAGAGGAAATGGCGGACAGTCTCGTCGCAACCGTTGAGGACGCAGTCTGGGACGAACTTTGTGGACGAGTCACACTCGGCCAACCCGCCGAGGAGGGATTTCACGGGACTCTGGAGCAAGACCACGGCTGAGTGATCGTCTCCTCGCGATATTGTCGGGGCGAAGCCAAATCTGCGATTCAGGTAGTCCTTGGTCCACCGGATTGGTTCCGAATCTGCGCTGGTGATGGACAGAGTGTCCTTGGTCCCCCCGGCGGCATAGAGCCCTAAGAAGAAGGCGTCATCGTTTGACACGTCTGCCCTGCCTGGCAGGACGAGTCGCCTAGGCGTCGCTATCTTGTCGCCCACTGACAGGGCACCTGAAGGGACCCATCTGATCCCTCCCCCAGAGAGGACCATCGCCATGTGGGGCTTTGCGAGTCTCAGCAGCCTGCCCTGTTCGGTCTTGACGGCCAGGACTGATCGCACGCGCTCGCGATAGAGGTACGAAGCCGGAGTTAGCGTGGAGTCGAGCCCCACGACGTTCACCCCTTTCAGGGGGACGACGGAACCAGCATCCAGCGGCTCCTCCCCGTATATCGACCTGTACTTCTCGTAAGTCGTGGAGATTGGTTCAAAGTGGATGTTGGCGTCGTTGCTGTAGAAGACCCGCGTGTCCCCTGCGACGCATTTTCCGCTGCCGAACTCCCCGAAGAACTCCGTCATCGCCCAGGTCTCTATCCCCCCGCCGAGCAGATCGTCTAGGTTCTTCGAGCCCGTCGAGACCCTGTCGATGGCCTTCCTCTTCACGAGCAGGTCGGCGGCATTGATGAAGTCAGGCTCCAGACGGTTCAGCTCCACCAACTTCTTCCTCGCCTTGTTGTTGAGCTCAACCGCCTTCGAGACGTCTATGTCGACCGCATCAGCTATGTCCATCGGACCAGCGGTGGCCAGGTCGAGCACGGTCTCGATGCCCGCGTCCTTCAGCTTCTGCTTCGTGGCGGGTCCGACCCCCGGAAGGGTGTCGAGCTCAAGATCCTCCTCGGTGGTCTTCACGTCATCCTCGGCTCCGTCCTTCTTCTCCACCTTCGCCCCAGCCAACTTGACTCGCGAGCGTCGTCAGGTAGATAAGTCTGCACTAGGGGGAGATCCGTGAAAGTGTTCTGGGGAACAGGCTCGCGGACCTGATGTGCCTGAGGCCTGCAATCCACCTCGTGGTCCGCTCGACCCCGATGCCGAATCCAGAGTGCGGGGGCATCCCGAACTTCCTGAGCTCCAAGTACCATGAGAAGGACTCGGTCGGGAGGTCCTGCTTCGCTATCCTGTCCATCAGCTGCTGATAGTCGTGAATCCTCTGACCGCCGGTGGCGAGCTCGCCGATTCCTTCTGGGGCTATCAGGTCGGCCGACTTCGTCACCTTTGGCCTGTCCTCGTAGGTCATGTGGTAGAAAGAGCGGGCGGTCAGAGGGTAGTCGGTCACGAAGAATGGCGAGTCCTGGGTCAGGCTAACCGCTCTCTCCGCCTCAGTAGGGAGGTCATCCCCCCACTCGAATGGGAACCCCTTCTTCTCGGCCACGGACCTGGCCTCGTCGTAGGTCATCCTCTGGAAGGGGACGTCCGGCTGCTTTATGGTCCGGCCCAGGACTTTCAGCTCCGCCTGCCTATTGGCGATTACCCGCTCTACCATCTTGGACAGCAGCCCCTCCTGGACTTCCATGTTCTCCTTTTGGTCTGCGAACGCCTGCTCGGCTTCGATCATCCAGAACTCGGTAAGGTGCTTGGCCGTCTTCGACTTCTCCGCCCTGAACGCTGGCTGGAAAATCCATACCTTCTGCAGCGCCGGGAGCGCGGCTTCCTCGTAGAACTGCGCGCTCTGGCTGAGGTTAGCCTTCTTGCCGAAGTAGTCCAGAGAAAAGAGGGTGGACCCTCCCTCCACCGCAGCCTGCACGAAGGTCGGGGCGCTTATCAGCTGGAACCCGTGGTCCCTGAAGAAGTCGAAGGCGGCCCCTATCACTTCCGCCCTTATCCTCATGGTCGCGATGGCCTTGGGCCCCCTGATGCTGAGGTGGCGCTTGTCGAACAGGTACGAGGCAGACTTCGCCGCGGTGCGGGTTATGGGCCAGGTTTCGGCTGCAGCCACCACCTCGAACTCCCTGGCAGAGATTTCCTTTCCTCCGGGAGCCCTACGGTCCTCTCTCGCGTCACCCCTGACGGCCACGGCGGTCTCCAGGGTCGCTCCCCTGGCTGCTTCGAACGCCCCCCCTGGCGAGCCCTTTCTGGCAGACACCTGGATGTATCCCGTGCCGTCACGTATCAGCGCGAACACGAGCCCCCCTACGGTGTGCTTCCGGGCGACCCATCCCTTGACTTCGACCTCGCCGCCGGATTTGCCGGCGAGGATGTCCGCTGCACACGCGCGTGCGTATCGGGAGCCCTCCATGGTTAAGGAGGGCTGTGCGGCACGTGCTAAAAGCGTGATGCGGGAAAAGCTCAACGTTAAAGCGGGCACAGAGGACGCCGGACAGCGGTTGGAACGAAGGGCCGCTATTCTGCGGTGGACGGGATCGGGGCGCCTAGCCGATCTGATTTCAACGGTTGAATTCAAGCTGAGAGTCGGACGTGTGGTAGGCGGCGTCCGGGCTGCCGGGTCCTCGCTGGTCGTGTCCGGTCCCGACCCGGTCCGCGTCTGCGCCCTCTTTCAGCACTTACCTGGGGCGTCGTGGCTCGCGGCCGGATACGAGGTCCGGACCGTCGGCGAGGCCGCGAAGGAAGCGGGAACGCTCGCCTGCAGGTACCTCCGCAGGGGGAGCCGCTTCGTCGTAGAGGCTCAGGGAGGGGCCGTCACCTCCGCCGACCTGGCAGGGACGGTCACGGCGAAGATCCTCGACGCCGTACCGGGCGCGAGGGTTTCTTCCGAGTCGCCCGAGATTACGTTCAGGGCCGCGATGGACCGGGCCGGAGGAGTTGTGGGGGTGGAGGTCTTCCGGGGCCCGGGAGGGGTACCCACAGGGAGGAAGAGAGTCGCCTGTCTAGTCTCGGGAGGGAAGCACAGTGCCGTCCTGGCGTGGTACGCCGTGCTCATGGGATATGCCGTCACTCTCGTGCACGTGAAGTCAAACGACGAAGGCACGATAGCCGCAGCGAAGCTCTACTCTGAGCTTTCTCACCGCGCCGACCCCAGGGGCCTGAAGCTGGTGGTACTGGAAGGATGCCCGGTGCCCGCAGCGGTGAAGGCGTACGTTTCCGATGCTGAGACCCCGGTCTTCGGGGGTTTCACCGCCTCGGGCAGCGGACCGCCCGAGTGGGCGAGAGGCGTCCAGCAGAACCCCCTTTTCCTACTGCCAGAGGAGGAGTTCGAGCCTCGGTTCGTTGCTCTGGGGATTGGAAGCGTCGGCGGAGCCACAGACTGGGGTGTCAGAGGGGACCATGAGTATCTGCGGAAGGAGTTCGGAGGTGTCACCGCCGACGTCAGCGAGGTCCTCGACCGGCTAGGGTAGAAGCCTGGAGGGCGCCGACTATGGCTGACGTGGCGTCGAAGCCGCGTGCGTATCTCCCCAGGCTCGAGGTCTTCCGCTTGTACTCCCCGCCCAGGAGCGCTGCCAGGGACCTCGCAAGCACGTCAGTGGTGAGCTGGTCCTGGCTGATCATGATGGAGACCCCGAGCTTGGACGCTTTCTCGGCGTTCCCCTCTTGCTCCGGCTGGTTAGGGATGGGTACCAGAAGAGACGGCTTCATCGATGTTATCGACTGTCCTATGGTCCCGTGCCCCGCCCTGGAGACCACCGCGTCACAGCTCTCGAAGTAGAAGTTGGCCAACGGGCACCACTCGTAGTACCATCCCCCTCCGATGCGGCGCGGCTCCTGGGCGCCCTGCGGGTCTCCCCCTGAGACGACGAAGACATACCTGTCCTTGAGCTCCTCTGCAATCCTAAGCCCGGCCCTCAGCAGCGGCGACCTAGTCCTCGGAGGCCCGGAGACCTGCCAGAAGACCTTCGGTCGGGGGTCGCCTGCCAGCTCTTCTGCCGCAGCATCCGGAGCATGGTCCTCGGTTGAACTCAGGAAGCCTACGTACCGCACCTTCTCCACCTTGCTCCCCCAGAGGTTCCTCTCGCTGATGGTGTAAGGGGGAGGGAGGTCGGGGATGAGGATGGCGTCGCTGAACTCCCAGGACCGCCCCATGACCTCTGAGGTCCCCACGGAGAGGAGCTTGCGGAGCGTTCCGGTCTTCACGTTCGAGCTCGTGAGGTTGAGCTGATTCAGGACGGTGAACACAGGGAGCCGGAGGACCTTTCCGGCGAGGACGGTGGAGAGGGAGGAGTCGCTCAGGACCGCGTCCGCGCCGAACATCTCGATGTTCCGCACCTCCAAGGCGAGCTGGCGGTAGGTCCTGGCCAGGATCATGGGCGACTCCAGGAGGGTCTCCTTAACTTGGAACTCTCCGTTATCCGAGTACTTCACGTCGGCCAGGGGAAGGCTGTTGCACCTGTACCCCCTCCCCGAGATGTAAGACGCGACCTCTCCCGAAGAAGAGAATTCGAGCTCGGCGCCCCTGGCGGTCAGCTGTCTCGCGAGCTCCAGCATCCTGCTCGCGTGGCCGAGCCCAGAGCCGAAGCAGCCGATGTAGACCTTCAATTCCGTGTCGCTGGGTCCGCCCTCGTAACGTCTCCCCTCGGCCTAGACTCGGAGAAGATGTCCGCCTGGAAGGTCTGGACGTTGGTGGCGTTGTCCAGCCAGGCGTCCATGGGGAGCCCCGCCTTCTCGCAGGCCTCGGCGAGGAAGGTGTCCTGGTCCCACCCCTGTTCGGTAGCCACCTGCGGGAGCAGGAGGCCGCTGCAGTTCCGGTTCGAGACGATGAGGCCGTCTCTGCCTATCCTGATCATCGAAGGGAAGTCCTGCCGCCTCGGAGCCGTGAGGACTTCGGGGAGGGTCAGGATGCTGACTTCGACTACTATCCGGTCGAGCTCCCCCGGGTCCACGGGAGAGGGGAAGCGAGGGTCCTCGGACGCATACACCGTCACGTCCCTGATCGCGTCTCCGAGGGGCTTGATCGGCTGAGGATAGCCGATGCACCCTCTGAGGTGCTTCACGCCGGCCTCCTGGACGTTCAACGTGACGAACACCCCTCGCTTTTCCGCCAGGAGCCCTGAGTCGCCGCCTTGCTTCGACGGCCTTGCGTGCTTCACGTGTGCTTCGAGGGTCTCCCGCGCGAGGGCCACCGCTCTCCTGCCTTCTTCGAGGCTCACCGCCAATGCGATTCTGCCCGAGGCGGCGGGCCAGCGACCTTAACTTTTTCCAGTGACTCCCCCGCCAGTAGAGGTGCCCGCAGTCGGAGCACCTGAAGAAGAGCCTGTGCCTCACTCCTACCGTCCGGGGCACTTTGCCGGCTACCTCGCTCTTCGGTACTGCTTCGAGCCGTCCGCCGCATATGGAACAGAGCGGCGGGCCCCTGACCAAGGCGATCCCGAGTTCGAATGCCGCGTCCGCCAGAGAGGCAATCCTGGCAGGGTCATCCGACCCCCTGATCAGGATAGCCGGCACCCCCTTCCGTCTGGCCCGCAGCGCGAGCTCGCGGTCTGAGGTCAGTATGACCCTTCCTTCCGCCCCGGCGAGCTCGATGAGCGCAGAGTCGTCCCCGCTCCTGAAGTAGGCGGTCTCGAAACCAAGAGCCCTCAGCTTTCGGGAAAGTGATCCGAGCATGGCGTCGGCTATGAAGCTAGCCTTCCTTCCGTGCGTGCCTGGAGCCAGGGGAGGCCGGCTATCTGGTGGTCTCGGCTGCCCTGACAAGGTCGTAGAGCCTCCGCGCGGCGGGGTCTTTCACGAAGTGCTCCCTGATGGGCGAAACCATCTCGTCCAGAGCGGCGGCCACCCCCTTCTTCAGGTCTGCCGGGTGCAGCCCCCCGGCTGCGTAGCTCTCTTCGAGCTCCCTGGCTGAGTGATACTCCACGGTCCCCCCGTACTTCTCCGGCCTCTCGATTCTGAGCGACTTCATCTTCCTGAATATGATGTACCTGCAGTACTCGACGAGGACGTTCCCTTCCAAGACCCTCGGAGGACAGTAGGCCGAGTTGATCTTACTGGCAATCTCCCCCTGCGAGTCGTGGACGAATATCGACGTCTCGGGCCTGCTCTTGCTCATCTTACTGGCTATCTCCGCGTCCAGGGCGGCGTTCTCATCGAACAGGCCGTCGGGCTCTTTCTTGCCCTGCAGCCCTATCAGCATGTGGTGGTGGACCGCGACAGGCTTCCTCCACTTCAGCTTCTCCGCGACTTCCCTCGCAAGGATGTTGGCCCTGCGCTGGTCCAGCCCGAGCTGACAGATGTCCACGTCCAGCCAGAATATGTCGGCCACCTGCATCATGGGGTAGAGCAGCTGGGCGGCCTGTATCGACTCCTTTGAGGTCCTCCCCGCGATGGTCAGAGCCCTCTGCGCCCTGGCCAGGGTGAAGTTCTGGGCGACGGTGACGACCTTCTTCCAGTATTCTTCGTTCCTCGCCGCATCGCTGGTCCAGAGTATGTCGACCTTGCTCATGTCGACCCCGGCTGCCTTCCACACTTCTACGAAGTATCGACCCACGTCCTGTATCCTGTCCAGGTCCCCGCCCATTTTGTTGTTCACCCAGGCGAACCAGTCGGCGATCCAGAGCTTCATCTTCACCCCCGCCTTCTGCATGTCTTCAACGAGGATGGGGCGGAGTACGCCGAAGGGGAGGTGGGCGAGGCCGCTGGGCTCGAACCCGTCGTAAGCTGTCGGGTGCTGGGTCGTCTCGAGCAGGTGCCGCAGTTCGGGTTCGGTGATTATTTCCTCGCCGACACCGCGGATGAGTCTGAGCCTTTCCTCCAGGTCCAACGCGTTTCTAGGGCCTGCACACCGTTGTTAAAGGCTTGGAGGCCCACGCGACCTTGCGAAGGCAGCGACCGTCACCCCGAAGGTGAGTATCGCCACAGCCTGGTGTGCCGTCGTGGTGAGTGGGGCCTCCGACTGGGCGATCACGAGCCCTCCCAGCATCACCTGGGCGATGATCAACCCCATGGCCACGTAGACCGCCGTCTTTACCCCCCTGTCAGCGTCCTTCGCCCTCCAGAAGGCGATGGTCGTCAGAAGGAGGAAGAGCGTCGAGAGGGCGGCGAAGATCCTGTGTGTGTACTCCATCATGGGCGCGAGCTGCAGCGGCGGGAAGAGACCCCCCAAGCACGTGGGCCAATCCTGCGGGACGCTCGAGCCGCATGCGCCTCCGAAACCCGCGACTGTCACGTAGGCTCCGACCACGATAACCGTGAAGAGTGAGAACACCGAGAGAAGGAGTAAGACGTACTTCGCTTGCATGCTGCGCCCCTCTGCATCGCGGAATTTATGGCCCTACGGGTGCCCGACCAGGGAGTCTACCTTCGTCTTCAGGACGGCCGAAGGAACGGCTCCGACGACTATGTCTTCGACCTTGCCCTTTGAGAAGAACATCACAGTCGGGATGCTCATGATGCCGAACTGCGTCGCCAGCTCCTGGTTGGAGTCCGTGTCCACCTTGACGAACTTCACCTTCCCCTCGTATTCCTTGGAGAGCTGGTGGATGACAGGCTCCATCATCTTGCAGGGCCCGCACCAGTCGGCATAGAAGTCTACGACCACGGGGCGTGGTGACTTCACCACTTCCTCCTGGAAACTGCTCCCCTGCACGACAGTCACTGAATCAGTCATGTGCTTCGCCTCCCCTTCCCTGTTCATAAATCTGCCTTGGGCCGGACCGGGGTCCGGCTCCCTGGAGGGCGCTCGGGAGCTGGGAGACCTTGGCGACGTCCCCCACAGGGTTGTAGGTATAGAGGGTGGCGTTCTCGACCGTCCTCCAGACGAGGTCCTGAAGGCGGAGTCGTTTTACGTACTCGTCAATCAGCTCCCCTTTCACCCGGGTCCGCGGATGGCGTGTGACGATTGCACAGCAGTCCTTGTACTCCTCCAGCGAAGGCTCATAGGTGGAAATCCGCCGCGCCAGGGCGATGACCTCCTCCTTGTCGTAGGAGAGCAGCGGCCTCAGGATGGGAAGGCCAGAGCCTCTGTCGAAGGCGGCGAGGTTCCACAGCGTCTGAGAGGCAGCCTGAGACAGCGAGTCGCCCGTCGAGAGGGCGACGGCACCGAACCGGGGAGCGAGCGCCTCTGCGGTCATCCTCATGAACCTCCTGAAGAGGGAAGGCTCGAGTTCCACAGGGGCTCCGGCGGCGGCGATCTGGTACTCCGCGAATGGCACCAGGACCATGGTGCTCTTTCCGCAGTAGCTGGAGAGGATCCTGACCAGCCTGGTCACCTTGCTCTCTACCGCTGACGAGGGGGTCGGAGCCAGGTAGAAGTGGAGGTACACCGGCACACACCCCCTCTTCATAAGGAGCCAGGCGGCAACTGGGGAGTCGATCCCCCCGGAGAAGAGATGAAGGACCCGACCCGCGGTCCCTACGGGCAGGCCCCCGGGCCCCCTGGTCTTGTTCGAGTAGACGAGGGCCCTCGTCTTGGTGACGTCGACCCTGATGGACACGTCAGGCGCTGACAGGTCGACCTTCAGTCCGGTCTCGCTCTCGACGGCCGCCCCGAGCTTGACCGCGAGATCGTGCGATGAAAGCCCGAACCCCTTGTCGGAGCGCCTCGGCTCGACCTTGAAAGTATTCCCAGGGGCCTTTTTCGCTGCGTCGAGGACCGCCGCCAGGATGCGGGCATACTCGGGTTCGACCGCGGTGACGTTGGAGTACCAGGCGACGCCGAAAGTCCTGCCGAGACGCTCAGAAACCTCGCCTTCTGCCCCTTCGGCTGTGACCAAGAACCGCCCTTCCCTCAGCTCGACCACTGGCTCCAGGCCGTTCAGCGCCCGGATGAGGTTCCTCCTCAGGGCGCGGACGAACTCGGGCCTGTTCCGCCCCTTCAGAGCCACCTCGGAGTAGTGGACAACGTACATCTGTTTCATGGCGGCCGGACGGCCGCTCCCCACCCTCGGATAAAGCAGTTGAGGGGAGCCGCGTCAGTGGAGGACGGCCGCGACCATGGCCACGAGGAAGATCACTGCGAGGTAGGGGCTCGAGAACTTGAAAGCCAGCCAAGCGTTGTCCTTCGTAGGGGACCGGAACAGCTTGATGTTGGTCGCCAGCAGGAACAGGTCGAAAACGAGCGCAACCGCCAGGTAAACGTAGAACCCCGGTCCGAGGAAATAGAAGATGTAGAGGAGGCTCACCGGGATCAGGAGGAGCGTGTTCACCACGATGTACCTCGACGCCACCACCGGTCCCACGACCGAGGGGAGCATCGGGATGTTTATCGCCGAGTAGTCCTCTTCAGTGATCACCGCAAGGGACCAGAAGTGGCTGGGGGTCCAGACAAAGACGAGGGCCCCGAGGAGCCACCCTACGACCGCGCTCTCCGAGGTCACGGCGTACCACCCTGCTAGGGCCGCGCAGCTCCCGGCGAACCCGCCGAGGACGATGTTCCAGCTCGTCCTAGGCTTGAGGAACAGCGTGTAGACCGGGACGTAGACGAACGCACCGAGGACGATGAAGAAAGTGGCCAGGTGGTCGATGGTGAAGAGGGCGACCAGCACCCCTGCCGCAAGGAGGCCCGCGCCAAGGACCAGCGCGTGCGAAGACGGGACTATCTTCCCTGACGGCAGAGGCCGCCCCATCGTCCGCTTCATCTTCGCGTCCATCCCCATCTCCAGGTAGCTGTTCAAGGCGAGCGCCCCGCTGGACGCCAGGGCCCCTCCCACGAGCACGCCGACGAGTACCTGGGCAGAGGGGATCCCCCTCGCAGCAACTACCGAAGAGCCGAGAGCCGCCATGAGGAGCAGCGGGGTTATCTTCGGTTTGGTAAGTGCGAGATAGTCTGACAGGCTCACGAGGCTCAGAACGACGCCCCCTCGGCGTGTATTTTGAGTTACCTGCTGGCTGAAACCCTTAAGAAATCTGCAGCAGGTCGGCCGCCCGTCCCGCAGTAGCTCAGCCTGGTAGACCCGAAAGGGGCAGAAAGCTTCCGGCTGTAGAGGTCGGCCATCGGCTGACCCGTTCAGCCTACTCAGGCCACAGTCACCGGAGTGTCGTCGGCTCAAATGGGCCGCAAGGCCCTGAGGTTCCGACCTGCGGGACAGCCACTCAGCCTTTCTCATAGTCCCGAACCGCCTTCGAACCGTCGTACGACGATGAGCCACGGAACAGTGATGTCTTCTGCAAGGCGGACGGGATCCCTAGTTTCTACGTTTTCAGTTTCAAAAAACGACGGTCTCGCTGGACCGTACGTCCTTGGGCTCCCCTGCAAGCCGTAGGGCGCAGATGCTCTAGGCGTGCGCTTAAGCCCACGATTAAGGCGGACATCCAGGGAAGGCCCTAGCGGCACTCACGCGTCCTTCGGACGACCCCTGCAGGGCCGGTCGAATCGACTTCGGGGACCCCCGGGCTAGACGCCGCACGGTCCCGGGTCGCTTACCCCCGTGGGGAAAAGGTTCCCCGATGGGTCCACCCGGTACTGTATCTGTGGGAGGTCGATGGTAGCAGGTCCTCTGACGACCTTCCCCGAGGTGTCGAACACCGAGCCGTGGCAGTAGCAGACGAAGGCGCCGGCCGACTGGTCGAAGGAGAGCTGGCAGCAGGTGTGGGTGCAGAGCATGCTGAGCGCCGTGACGGAGCCGTCGGAGTTCTTTATCAAAACGTCAGGGTACCCGGTGGGATACTCGAAATAGGCCGGGATCCCTACGACTAGGTCGTTGACGTTCGCCACCGACCCTTGCGCCTTCCCCGAGCTCGTAGTCTGAGAAGGCGCGGGAACAGGGATCTTTATCGACCCGAGTAGGACCCCGACCCCCACCACCCCCGCGACTGAGACCAGGGCCTTGATGAAGCCGCGCCTGGTGTAATCGAGGGCCCTCCCACTCCTCGTCCTCCTCTTCGCCAAGTAGCGCGCGTGCGGACGCCCCAGGATGCCGGCCGCGATTATCCCCCCTTGAAGCGCCAGGAGGATGTCGAAGGCGCCCAGCCCGAACAGGTAGCGGGCAAAGTACGGTATCGTCATGTGATACTGGGGGGCGGTGAAGACGTCCCCGCCCTGCAGGACGAACCCGAGCACGCCGGCGGCTATCGAGGGAAGATAGACTGATTTCGAGGAACCAAGGCTGTAGATTCCGAGGACCAGGTCGATGATGACTATCATAATCAGGCCCACGGCGTGGGAGACGGCGAGCAGCCAGAGCGATTTGTCCGTCGCCAGCAGGTAGGTCCCAGCCGCCGACGAGAGAAGGAGCATGGCCCCCGTGACCATCTGCAGCCTGCGGAGCCCTCTCTTCGCCGTCTGCTTCACAGAGGCGGGTCCTCCAGAAGAGACGGCCCGTGCGCAGCCGGCACAGTCCCTCTTGCACTTCCCCTTCGGACCTGCCCCGACCTCTCTTCCTTCACGGCTGGGAAAAGACTGCAACAGGCTCAGGAGCCAGGGCGCCGCCTTTTGTAGTGATGCCTTGCGGTGCAACCGTCGGACCTCGACGGGGAGCGGGCCGTTCCCTCCTTCTCGTGACGGTAGAAAGAGCACCGGGCGCTCCCCACGGCTGGCCCGAGGTCACGGCACCTCAGCCTCAGGTGGACACCGGTATGGCACTCGGTGCGTCTGAGGGTCGTCTGCCGGTCAGGACTGAGACCCGCCTAGGTGTCCCCTTCTCTTCCAGTCCGCGCAGACACCTCAGCAGTTGCCTTCCTGCCTGGAAGCGATGTCGCCCCGTTGTCAACCCGCTGAAACCGGTTGCTGCCAAACACATATTGAGGCGTCCAGCCGGGCCTCCCAGACTTCATGAAGATTTGGATCCCGGTAGCCGTGGGAGGGCTGATCGTGGTCGCCTATGCCCTGTTCTTCGCCATGAGCGCGGCCGAGTCACGGGGGGCGACTTCTTTCGGGATAATCAACTCGGTTGGCCTGGTAGGGGTGTTCGTCGCCCTGATAGCCGCCGGTTTCATCTTTCGGCGGGCAACGCCCCAGAGATGACGGGCGCCCCTAGAAACGCTTAAGAAATGTGAGAGGGTTGCTGGGGGAGAGACTTGGACAAGGAGTTTCTCGCCATCTCGGCCGTGTTCATGCTCCTGGGGATAACCGGGGTGCTTCTCTTCAGCAGCATCATCCCACCGTACTACTCTATCCTCCCGGTTATGACGCCTAGCTTGGACGGCTGTTACTGCCTGATCTCGAGCCCTGAGCCGACGGCGGCCCAGAGCACTTCCAGCATCATCCTAGCCCTCGGGGTCATGTTCCTGCCGATGGGACTGATGAAGGGAGGGCTCCCGTCCTTCAGGAGAGGGCCGACCACCGCCGCCCCGGCCGTCAGTCTCCCAGGTGGGAGGGTCGCGAGCCCCATAACGATAGGGAGCGGGAACTACTTCGCCTTCGGTCTGGTGGTGCTGCTCATAGGGGTGGACGCGCTTCTTGTCCCCGGATATCTGCTATTCGACAACTTCTACTATGTGCTGGCAGGGGCGCTCTTGTCTGCGGCCGGGATAGTCTCGGTCCTTTATGGGCTACGTAAGCCGAAACAGTAGGCTCCGACTGTCCAACTTCAGGGAACCGTTTTAACCCTCGTCGGAATGGGCTGGTCGGAACCTTGAGTTCGACAGCGACCAAGAAGCCCAAAGGCGGCAAGAAGATGGGCGTCGTGAATGAGACGGAGGCAGGCATCAAGAAAGCAGAGACCGCAGTGAAGAAAGATGTGAAGAAGCTGGCGAAGGAGGCAGAAGGGAGGAGACCGAAGAAGACAGGGCATCCAGGGCCCGCAGGACGTCCGCCTGTGGCGCTGGTGTCGTCGAGGCACGGCGGCGAGATGGTTTCGAGGGAGGGGAGAGGGTTCTCATTTGGCGAGATTTCCGGAGCGGGGCTCGCCCCGGCCGTCGCGTCCAAGTGGGGTTTGAGGGTGGACACGAGAAGGAGGAGCGTCATCGACGGGAACGTGGCCTCTATCAGAGGGTGGGCCGCCCATCCGAGCATCGCCGGGCGCGCGAAGGGGGAGGCAGAGGGCGTGGAAGGAGGAATGGAGAAGGCAGGGAAGGAGGTCGAGAAGGAAGCGGAGAAGGTCGCCGTAGTGGCAGAAAAAGCCGTGAAGAAAGCAGGGAAGGAGATCAAGAAGACCGAAAAGACGGTCAAGGAAAGGGCGGAGAAGAAGCCCCGACCGAAGAAGAAGGACGCCGCCTAGGCAGGCTCCTGCTCCCTGACGGCCATGTACAGGTACTGTTGCGCATACCCAGCGTATTCACCGAACCGCCTTCTGACAGACTCGGACAGCTTCGAGTAATCCCCGGTCGAGATCTTCGCCTTCCCGTCCCGCTTCAGGCGTGCGAGCAGGGGAGGCGGAAGGAGGTTAGGATATGAGCGGGCGAGCGCCCTCGCGATCCAGACGTCGATAGGAAACGCCTCGTCCTTGTCGCACGAATACAAGAGCACGCAGTCAGCGACCTTGGGGCCCACACCCAGGAGGACCTTCTCCCCGAACAGCTCCTGCAGGAGCAGGGCTCGAGCACCCTCGTACGGGAGGGCGGCGACCGCGTCAAAGTTGACCCTCCCACCCTCCACCGACGCTGCGACCTTCTTGAGGAAGGGCGCCCTGTATCCGAGCCCGCATTTGGCGAGGTCCGAGCCAGAGGCCTCGGCCAGGGCCCTCGAGGTGGGAAATGACATGTAGCTTGCACCGGCATGGTCGAAGGGACGTCCGTACCTGTCGCAGATCGAGGCGACCATCTTCTTTATCCTAGGGATGTTGGCGTTGGTGGCCAAGACGAACGAGGCGAGGCACTCCCACCTGTCCTGCCTGACGAGCCTGAGACCATAGAACCTTTCTGCCGCCCTAGTCATCGCGTCGTCCTTGGCTATGGCTGCGATGATGTGGTTGAGGTCGTCGCCGAGCCTGAAGTAGCGGGCCACGAACGAGGGGTCGATCTGGTCCGAACTGGATTCGCACCTGAGCACATCCACCTCCTGCTTGACCTTGAGCACCCCACCGGCGACCACGCCATACCACCACTCTTCTCTCCTGCTCCACCTGAACACCTGCCCGCTCTCCAAGGTGTGTTCCAGGCTGAAGGGAGAATCCAGGGGGACGGTGAAGGCGGGCATCCGACGTCAGGAACCCGCGTGGGGCGTTAAATGGCTGTTGCGGGGGGCCCTTGAAATAAGCGCCGCCCTGGGGCGGGCCGTTGCCGAGAGACTACGAATCGAGGACGCGTGGGTCGAAGCGGCTCTTCGAGCGGGGATCGAAGGTCTTCGCTGGAGGAATCAACCACAACGCGAGGTACTACGAACCGTACCCCATAGCCGTATCCAGGGCCAGGGGGAAACACATCTGGGACGAGGACGGGAACAGGTACACCGACTACTGGATGGGGCACATGGCCCTGATACTGGGGCATTCGCCTCCGGCCGTAGTAGATGCTCTCCGGAGGCAGATCGCCAACGGCACCCACTATGGGATGGGGAGCAAGACATCCGTGGAGCTCGCCGAGGAGGTGCACAAGGCCGTTCCCTGCGCCGAGATGATGCGGTTCTGCAACACCGGCGCGGAGGCGACGATGTACCTTGTGAGGCTCGCCAGGGGGTACACAGGTAAGAGGGTGGTCATCAAGATGGCCGGGGGATGGCACGGATACAACACCGAGCTGAACAAGGGGGTCCACCGGCCGTTCGACAGGAGCGAAAGCGCCGGGATACTAGAGGAAGAGCAGGCGTATGTGAAGAGCGTCGCGTTCAACGACCTCCCCGCCGCCGAGGAGGCGGTCAAGAAAGCAGAGGAGGACGTGGCGGTGATCTTCCTTGAGCCCGTCCTCGGCGCTGGCGGCTGCATCCCGGCCGACAGGGAATACCTGAAGGGGCTGAGGGAGCTGGCGGACAGGACAGGGGCGCTCCTGGCCTTCGACGAGATAATCACCGGGTTCAGGGTCTCCCTCGGAGGGGCACAGGAGTACTACGGGGTCACCCCGGACCTGGCTTCCTTCGGGAAAATCGCTGGGGGAGGGCTCCCCCTGGGCTTCGTCGCCGGACGGAAGGAGGTGGTGTCCCTGGCGGACCCTACCCGGAAGGAGAAGTTCGTTTCAATAGGAGGCGGGACGTTCTCGGAGAACCCTCTCTCGATGGCCGCCGGACTGGCGACGTTGCGGTATCTCAGGAGTCATGAGAAGAGCGTCTATCCGGCCCTGGACAGGATAGGGAAGGAGGCGAGGACGAGCGTCGACAAGGAATTCGCCGACGCTGGGGTCGAGGCCCATACGACAGGGCTGGGCTCGCTCTTCCTCACCCACTTCGGCGGGGTGCCCAGAGACGCAGAAGGGGCCGCCGGGAGGGAAAAGAAGACGAAACTGGGATACGCTCTGTATCTGATGTCCAAGGGGATCTTCATCCTCCCCGGTCATCCGGGCGGTATCTCGACGGACCACACGCCGGAGGACATCAAGAGACTGGCCTCCTGCAGCGGGAAGTTCGCCGAAACGATGGCGAACCAACAGAGATAGTCACTGAAAAAATCGGAGGCTTGAGGAAAGCTACCGGACTGCCTTCCCCAATCTCGCGTCGGCTTCTGACCAGTTTACCACGTTCCACCATGCGTCGACGTACTTCGCCTTGTCGTTGAGGTAGTCCAGGTACCAGGAGTGCTCCCAGAGATCGCTCGCTATGATGACGGCCGACTGCGCGATGTGGTTCAGGTTGTGCTTCTCCACCTGCGAGATGATCAGCTGCTCGCTGACTGGCTCGTAAATGAGCATCGCCCAGCCGCTTCCTTCCACGGTCTTCGATGCGTCCGAGAACTGCGCCTTGAACTTGTCGAACCCTCCGAAATCTTTGGTTATCTGGTCTGCAAGCTTTCCTCCGGGCGCGCCCCCTCCCTTGCCTGCGGGGGCCATGTTGAGCCAGAAGAGAGAGTGCAGGATGTGTCCGTCTGCGTTGAAGCCGTAGTCACGGAGGACCGCCTTGATGTCGATCTGGGCTTCACCCTTTCTGGCTTTGTCCAGCTTCTCCATGGCGGCGTTTGCCCCGTTGACGTATCCCTGGTGGTGCTTGTCGTGGTGCAGGGTCATGATCTGCTTCGAGATGTGCGGCTCGAGTGCCTCGTATGAATAGGGCAGTGGTGGCAGTGTGTAGGTCTTCATGGGTATCAGCGAATTCTCATCATGTAAAAACTTGTTGCTGCTAAACCGTGGCCGAGGCTCTCGTCTTCTTCGCCCTCTCCCAGTCGTCCAGGAACCTCTTGAGCCCCGCGTCAGTGAGAGGGTGGTGCATCATCTTCTCCATCACCTCTGGGGGCATGGTAGCGATATCGGCCCCCACTTTGGCCGCCTCAAGGACGTGCTGGGGATGCCTTATGCTCCCCACAAGGACCTCCGCCTTCAGCCGGTAGTTGCCCCGTATCTTCACGAGGTCTTCGACCAGCTCCATCCCTCTCTGCCCTATGTCGTCCAGCCTCCCGATGAAGGGGCTGACGAATGAAGCCCCGGCTTTCGCAGCGAGGAGCCCCTGGTTCGCCGAGAAGACGAGCGTCACGTTGACCCTGGTCCCCATGGCGCTCAGCGACTTCGTCGCCCTGAGCCCCTCGGGGATCATCGGGACCTTCACCACAACGTTAGGAGCTATGGCCGAGAGTCGCTTCCCTTCGGCGACCATGCCGTCGGAGTCGGTGGCCACCACCTCCGCGCTCACGTCCCCTCTCACCTCCCTGCAGATGGCTCCGACGATCTCCTCGAACTCCCCGGGCTCCTTGGCGACCAGCGTCGGGTTCGTGGTGACGCCGTCGACCACCCCCATCTGGTTGAGCTTCTTAATCTCTGCAAGGTTCGCTGTGTCGAGGAAGAGCTTCAATGTGGGTCCGAGCCTCCTTTTGATAGATAAAGCCTACTCCGGCCTGAGGCCCAGTGCCGCCTGCTCTATGTTCGCGGCCGTGAGCCCGTACTTCTTCAGCAGCTCCCCGGCCTCGCCGCTCTCTCCGAACGTATCCATGACGCCTACGCGCTTCATGGGGGTAGGATGTTGCTCTCCTAGGACCTCTGCTACCGCCGAGCCCATCCCGCCCATTATGTTGTGCTCTTCGGCCGTCACAACCCTGCCGCAGCTCCGGGCGACCTTCGTAAGCGCCTCGGAGTCGATGGGCTTCACAGTGTGGAGGTCGACCACCGCCGCGGACACCCCCTTGGCCTTCAGCGACTCCGCAGCTTTCAACGCCTCCGGGACCATGATCCCGCAGGCCACGAGGGCGACGTCGCTCCCTTCCCTGATGACGTTCGCCTTGCCGAAGCTGTATTCGAAACCGGCCTCATAGACTATGGGGGTGGACGCCCTTGGCAGCCGGACGTAGAACGGGCCAGGGATGCTGGATATCGCCTTGACCATCACTTTGGTGGAGACGGCGTCGCCTGGGACGATCACCTTCATCCTCGGTATCGCCCTCATTATCGCGATGTCTTCGACCTGTTGGTGCGATGCGCCGTCGGGGCCGACGGATATGCCTCCGTGCGAGCAGACCAGCTTGACGTTCAGGTTCGGATAGGCGATGTTGTTCCTGATTTGGTCGACCGACTTGCCTGGGACGAAGATGGCGTAGGTCCCCGCGTAGGCGACCTTGCCGGCCAGCGCGAGCCCGGCTGCTATGGAGACAAGGTTCTGCTCGGCGATCCCCACGTTGAAGAAGCGTTGTGGGAACTTCGTGGCGAAGACCCCCGACTTCAGCGAACCTGTTGTGTCCGCACCCACGACCACCACGTCTCTGTTTTCGGCGCCGAGCTCCAGAAGCGCGTCGCCGTAGGCGTCCCTCATGGCTGCGGCCTTGGACAGCATCAGCGGCCCCTCCTCGCTTCCTCGGCCTTGCTCCTCAGGACCGATATCGCACTTATTGGATCGTCCTTACCATATACCCCGGCCCCCGCGACGAGGACGTTCCCGCCCCTCCTGACGACCTCCCGGACGTTCTCGGGCTCCACCCCTCCGTCTATCTCGATGTCAGTACCGAACCCGCCGTCGCTTATCATCTCCCTCGCTCTCTGGATCTTTGGCATCACCGACATGTCCATGGTCTGACCGCTGAACCCGGGGGTGACTGTCATCACGACCAGGGCGGAGATCTTGTCGAGCCGGTCCAGGGCCCACCCTGGGACCTCGGTCTTCGGCTTCACTGCGAGCCCCACCTCCTTCCCCTTCGCCTTCACGGTGCGGTAGAGCTCGTCAAAACCGGGACCGTCCAAAACCTCGGCATGGAATGTAAGGAGGTCGGACCCGGCGTCGAGGAACTTGCCCACGTACGCTGCAGGGTTGTCGACCATCAGGTGCGTGTCGAACTTCAGGTCTGTGCGCCCGCGGAGCGCCTTCACGGTCCCGGGACCGAAGGTGATGTTGGGAGCGAAGTGGCCGTCTATGACGTCCAGGTGAATCTGGTCGGCCCCACCCTTCACAGATATCTCCACCGCCCTCTCGAGGTCGCCCAGGTCCCAGGCGAGAATCGACGGTGCGATCTTGATGCCGTCCAACCCATCACCCTAGCTCGCTTAGCACGTCCCCGAGCGTGTCCTTGGTCGGGGGGGTCCCGTGGTACCGAGGAGACCACTCCATGAAGGAGATCCCCTTCCCCTTGACCGTGTGCGCGACTATGACCGTCGGCCTGTTCCTGGTGCTCATGGCCAGGTCGAAGCCGTCCATTATCTGAGGCAAATCGTAGCCGTCCACCTCTATGACGTTCCAGTTGAAGGCCCTCCACTTCGCGGCCAGGGGCTCGAGGGGCATGACCTGCTCTGTCAGCCCGTCCTGCTGGATGCCGTTCCTGTCGATGATCGCCGTCAGGTTGTCCAGCCGGAACTTCGAGGCAGACATTGCTGCCTCCCAGACCTGCCCCTCCTGTTGCTCGCCGTCCCCCATCAGCACGTAAGTGCGGAACGACTTGCCGTCCAGCTTGGCGGCGAGGGAAGTCCCGACGCCGAGAGAGAGTCCGATTCCCTCCGACCCCGCGGGCGCCTCGATCCCGGGGATCCCCATCGAGGGGTGTCCCTGAAGGCGAGACCCCAACTTCCTGAGCGTCATGAGCTCCTCGACCGGGAAGTACCCTGCCTGGGCGAGAATCGAATAGAGGAGAGGCGCCGCATGGCCCTTGCTCAGGAAGAACCTGTCCCTGTCCGGCCACTTCGGGTTCTTGGGATCGAAGCGCATGACCCTGAAGTACAGGGTGACAAGGAGCTCCACCGCCGACAAGGACCCCCCGGGGTGCCCGGAGCCCGCCTCTGCGAGCGCCTCCAGGATGAGCTTCCTGGTGTTCTTCGCGATCTCCTTCAACCGGGCTACCTCCTGGGCAGTCTCCACTATCTTCTCACCGGCGCCTGGATTATGTGCCTGACGAAGTCCTCCGCCCCCCGGGCCTTCGACTCCAAGTCATGGAGAGAGAGCGAAGCGATCCTGGGGAGCTCGCTCCTGGCCTGCCCTGCTACGTTGCTGAGGACGGCCGCCTGGTATGGGTTCCCTCCCGACGCCACCGCCAGGCCGAAGACTCCGGTCATGGCGTCCCTCACCCCCACCTTGCTGAAGAGGTTCTTCTTTCCTTCTACCGGAGGGAAGAAGGTGACGTTGTCCTTGTCGAAAAGCGCCACCCCCTGCTCGCCGCGGGTGATGAGTATGGCCCTCGACTCAAGCCTGCTGAGCAGGTTCACCCCCATGTTCCTGAGGCTGGTCTCGTTCACCATCGCCATCCCGGTGGCGTGCTCCGCCTCTTCGAGGTTGGACTTCACGTAGGTGACGCCAGAGAAGTCCAAGTAGTGCCGCATCTTGGGCTGGCCTACCACTATCTTCCCAAGGCCTTGGGCCACGGAGACGATCCCTCCGATCAGGTGGCTGGTGATGGCCCCTCTGTCGTAGTCAGAGAAGATCACACAGTCGGCGTCTTTGACCTGGGGCTCTGCCTTGGCGAGAAGCTCCTTCGAAGTGGCCAGTGGGGCGTCGCGCCTGTCCTCCTTGTCCACTCTGAGCGCATGGAAGTTGTTGACCAGATACCACGTCCTGAGAGAAGTGGGGCGGCTCGCCTCGGTCACAACGCCGTCGAAAGAGAGGCCGTATTTTGTGAACTCCGACTTCAGCCAGGTCCCATACTCGTCCGGCCCTATGAGGCCGACCAAACTCACGGACGCCCCAAGGGAAGCGAGCTCCCTCGCCAGGTTCGCAGCCCCTCCCGGCAGGAGAGTCTGGCCGACGAAGTCCCCCGCCGGGACCGGAGCCTCTCGGGCGAGCTTCCTAGCTGCTATCTCCACGAACCGGCTCACAAGCAGGTCGCCCACCACCAGCACCTTGCGCCCCTGGAACTGGCGAAGGACCGCGGTCAGCTTCTCCCCGTCGACCGAGTCCAACGGCAACCTTTTCGTGCTCGCTGAGCGCGCCGCCTAGTTAAGGTTTGACGGTTTTTTTCATGGCCCGGCCCTTCTGCTCCTCCCACTTCTCGGAGAGCAGATCCTCGATGACCTCCACCGCCTTCCTCACCTCCCTGTCCATAGCGAGAGGGTCGTATCCCTTTGGGGGGGCGTAGTCGAGGAACTTCTGGTTTGGGTCAGCTCCCAGGAAATCTCTGCTCGACTCGTAGATGGACATGAGCGCGGGACCGTCGAGCTTCCTCAGCTCAGATTTCCAAGCGTGGTGGAACCCCTTGTCGGAGAGGAAGGTGACTTTCACGTCCCCTTCGGCTTCCTTTTTCACGTCCTCCCAGAAGACCCTGTCGAACTCGCTGGCGTGCACCTCGCCTGTTTCTAGCTTGGTTCTGTAAGACTCCACCAGAACGCGGACCCTCTCCGGCTGGATCTCGAAGCGGGAAGCGACTTCCTCCTTCGTGAGACCGATCTGCGTGAGATGATAGGCGCCCTCCTCCATCACTTCCTCGCTTATCTCGTCAGAGGACAACAGCCCTCTGAGGCCGCCCCCCTCTTTAAGATGTGCGCGGAGAGTCTTCCCTCTCGAAGAGGGATCTAGACCGGTTGAGATGAGGTACCGGGCTCCACCAGTTCCACCTCCCCATGGCAGACATCACCGCCGGGACGAGGTATGTCCTTACGACCAGGGCGTCGACCAGGATGGAGAAGGCGAACGCGAAACCCACTTCCTTGAGGAGGAGATCACTCGAGAGCATCAGGGCGCCCAGGGATCCTGCGAGTATGACGGCGGCGGCGGTGATGATGCCCCCGGTCTGTTCGATGGCCCCTATGATGGCGTCGTCCAGGTGCTTGCCCTTGGTCGCCTCCTCCCGGATGCGAGTGAGAATGAAGATGTTGTAGTCCATCCCCAGCCCCAGCAGGGCTACAAAGAGGAAGAGCGGGATGATGAACAGCAGCTGGTAGTCGAACAGCTGTTGGAAGACCAGCCTGGTGACCGCCAGGGTCCAGACGATACTCATCAGGACGGAGAATACTGCGAAGATGGGGAGGAACAGGGAGCCGAGGACCGCCAGCAGGACTAGGGCGACCCCGACGGCCACCAGAGGGACGATGGTGCTGAACTCAGCGTCGAAGGTGCTCTTCGTGTCGAGCGTCGACCCAGAAGCGCCCCCCATGTAGACCCCGGTGACGCCCGGAGCGCTCCCGAAATCCGAGTGCAGGGAGTGGCGGAGTGCCTGGGCGTCGGCAATGGCGGCGGTAGAGTAGGGGTCGATCCCGTATGTGACCGTGACCAGGATGGTCCTGTTGTCCTTCCCTACCCCCTGCATCATGCTGTCGAATGTCGTCTTCCCGCTGCTGGTGGAATAGTTGAGGGAAGCAAAGTCTACCGGCTTTCCGAAAGGCATCGCAGGGCCGGTCACGTTGCGGACGCCGGGCGAAGCAGCGATCATGGCCATGGCCGCCTGCACCGTCCCCATCTCCTGCGAGTCGAAGGAGGTCCCGACGACGACAGGTTGGTCGAATGTCATGACCACGTACGTGGGGAACACCTTCCCTCCGCCGAACGAGTCGGCGAGGATGTTTGACGCCCGAATCGACTGGAGGTTGCTCGGGGCGGCTGAGATGAAGTTGAAATTGGGGGTCGTGGTCGCGTAGACATACAGCGCGGGGCCCGTCGCGAAGAGGGCGAGGACGATGAGCGCCTTCGCCCTCTTGACTGAGAAGGCGCCGCTCCTCGAGAAGTACCCTCTCTTCCCCTGGAGCTTGGCGACGTAGGAAGAAGAGTATCTGGCGAAGCGAGTCCCTGAGTTGGGCCAGAAGGTACGCCCTGCCACCATGCTGACCACCGCCGGGACGAGAGTAAGGGCGACGAGCAGGGCGACCAGCACCCCAAGTCCGACTACGTATCCGATGGTCCTTAGAAAGACGACCGGGATGGCTGCTAGCGCCAGGAAGGAGACTATAACAGTCGCTCCGCTGGTGGTGATGCTCTCTCCCGCCCAAGTCACCGAGGTCCCTATGGCTTCTTGGACGGTGCCGCCTCTCACCCTCTCCTCTCGGAAGCGCGCCAGGATGAAGACGCTGTAATCGGTGCCCACCCCGATCAGGATGGTGAGGAGTATTGTGGGGACGGTGAAGTCGACCTTAGCGACGAAGAGCCCGACGATCACGATGAATATCTGCGAGATGCCTAACGCTAGACCTATGGTCGCGAGGGTGATGAAAGGCGTCACGACAGACCGGAAGAAGATGCCTGTCGCGGCGATCAGGAGGACTATGGTGACCGGGAGGATGAGGGCCAGGTCGGCCTGGGCGGACCCCCCGAAGTCGTAGGAGATGGCGTCTTCGCCGGTCACGAGCGCGGACTGGACGCCGGTGCTCCTGTTCGCGGACAAAGCGGACGAGACGGCGGCCCTGACTGCGACAACGTTGGAGTTGGAAGACGCGTTCAGCCCGAGCGAGACTATTGTGGTGTTCCTCGAAGGCGACACCAGGGACGAGATGAGCGCGGAGAGCGCGCCATTGAGGTGATAGCCCCCCGGGGCCCAGACGATGTCTCCGGCGAGCGAATAGAGGCTGGCGTTGTCATAGGAGCGTCCGAGTGTGAATGCGGACGCGACGAACGTAGGAGAGTAGCCGGTGGAGTTCGAGATGTATCCGACCGCGAACGCGGCGAGCCTCTGCGCCGCCTGGGCGGCGGAGTCTGTCGTGTACTGTGCAAGTGAGATGTTCTTCAGCATGGCGTCACCGAAAACCTCGGCGCCAGGGGAGTAAGCAGCCAGATATTCCTCCCCCGCAACCCGCGCGGCCATGGAGCCCCTGGCCGGGATGGTCATGTTGGTCGAGGCTGCGTCCGTCCAGCTGGACACCCAGGTCGAGTTGAAGAGCGCGAGGACATGAGACGAATAGAGCCGGTAGCTCGTGGCGTTTGACGAGCTCAGATACGAGGCGGTGCGGTTGTATGCAACGGAGTCCGCGACCGTAACGCTCTTGGTCGAGGCAAATGTTGAGTTCCAGATGTTGAGATAGAGCTTGGGGACCCCCAGCAGCAGGCTGCTGGTCCCGTTGGCGCCGTCGTAGGCCGAGTATGCAGCCGTGTTCACCCCGCGCAGGGCCGAGTAAAGGCGGGAGTAGACGTCGACAGTCTGGTTGAGCCCCTTGATGCTAGGGTCGGACTTCAGGTCGCCTACCAGCTGGCTGACGAAAACCTGGACGGCAGGGCTGCTGACGTTCTGCGAAGTCACGACCACCAGGAGGGTGCTGTTGGGGACCGTCTTCGGGAACTCCGCGGAGATCAGGTTAGAAGCCTTCACCGACTCGAGTTGCTGCCCAGTAGTGGTACCGAGCTGGAGCGAAGTGACCTTCCCTTCCTGGGAGATGACCGGGACCACCAGCACGAGCGCGACTATCCAGACGGCGATGATCACCTTCCTCCGCGCATAGACGAACCTGCCTAGGCGCCCGAAAATGGCAGAACCCCTGCCTGGCCGTGCGACCGAGACCAACGAAGGGCCCCGTCAGGGTTCGCTAATAAACCGAGAACCTGCGGCCCTCAGTTACGAGGGATGGGTGGCCCAGCTCTAGCGTTTCTTAACGTAGAGGAACCCGCCTTCCTCCTTGACGTCGTAGAGGGGCTCGTCCCGGAGCGGCTCGTCAAAGACCCCCTTTCCTGTCTTGAGGTCCCAGACGGTCCCGTGCCCCGCGCACGTGACCGCCGTCCCGTCTAGGGTCCCCTCGGACAGGTCCCACTCTTCGTGGGTGCAGTAGGCCCCGATGCCATAGTACGTCCCATCCACGTTGGCGATGAGGACGTAGCCTCCCTCGACTTCCACAGTCCTCATGCTGTCTGGCGGGACCTTGGACGCTTCGACCGCCTTCTTGAACTCGGCCATGGGAGAACCGGAACCATCGGGTGCTAAAATATCTGCCGGGCCGGAAGTCATAGGCTCGAGACCATCGCAACTGAGGAGCGAAGCGCACCCAGGCGCTGCTTTACAATCGGCCGCCCTGGGCCTGCACTTGGAACGCTTCTTCTAGCTCCTTCAGGTCTTTGATCGAGTCTACGAAGGACCAGTCACCATAGTACGGATATGAGAGCAGCTCTCCGTGCTTCACCAGTCTGGGGAACGTGTCCCTCTCTATGTCGCCCCTGTCAGGGAGGCCTTTGATGATCTTCTGCGGGTTCAGGATGTAGACGCCGCCGTTAATCCAGACGTCAGGGAAAGCCGGTTTTTCGTCGAAGTCCCTGACCATCTTGAGCTTGTCTATCTTTACCACGCCGAACCTAGACCTGTATGGGACCACGAGCATCGATGCCGACATCCCGCCTGCCTGGCGGTGATCTTCCACCATCCTCCTCAGAGGAAGGTCAGTAACTATGTCACCGTTGGTCACTACTACCGTGTCGTCTGACTTGCCGGACAGCGCCCTCTTTATCCCGCCTCCCGTCCCCAGGGGTTCGTCTTCGACTGAGTAGTCTACCGGGACACCTGCGTACCTGTCCCCAAAGTGCTCCTTCAGCCTCTCCCACTTGTAGCCGCAGGCGAAGGTCACTGTGTCGACCCCTCCGCTCTTGACGAGCCATTCTATCTGATACTCGGAGATCGGGCGTCCGTTGACTGGAATCAGGGCCTTCGGTTTGTCGTCGGTGAGGGGCCGGAGACGCATCCCGAGCCCCCCGCTGAGGATGATGGCTCTCAATGTCCCCACGTAGGGTCGCGGCCGGCTTCTATGCGATAAATACTTTCCCGAGGGCAAGGAAAGGCGACACCTAGAACCGCCTCGGAGGCTTCAGCTTACGCTAGGTGAATCAGAAACAAAAAGGGAGGAAAGCTGTCTGTCTAGGACAGCTTTCTTACCAATATGGCTAGTTCTAGTACCAGGGTGATGGCTGCGAGCACCGCGACCACGAGTACGTAGGTCGAGGTGTTCCCTATGCCGCTGGTGTTCGAGGCCGCCGTGCTGGCCGCCGCCGCCGCCGACTGGGCTGCGGTAGCTGCCGAGGAGGCGCTCGAAGCGGCTCCGCTCACAGCAGATGCGAGCGAAGTGAGCTGGGTTCCGATCCCGCTGACGCTGCTCTGCAGGCTCGTCACGTCCGACGTAAGGGTCGTGATGGAGCTGCTGATGCTGGTCAGAGAGCTCTGGATGCTTGTGAGTGTGGTGGAGAGGCTGCTCACCGCGCTGGTCACGCTGCTCATGGCAGTGTTGAGCGCAGCGAAGCCGCCGTAGATGTAGTCACCCGTGGTGGTGACGTTGAAGTAGGCGTAGGTGGCGTAGTTGTAGACTCCGTTAGTGCTCATGTTGGGGCCTACACGGCTTAAGACCTCGAGGAGCTGGTGGCCCGCTGCGTTGTTGGCCAGGGTCACGACGTGCTCTCCAGGCCTGTACCCCGCGGTGGGGAAGGTGAAGGAGAGGTCGCCGGTCCCGTTGGCCATCAGCGCGCTCGTGGCGCCGCCTTGGCTCGAAGTGATGGGGAGCTGGTTGTTGTCGATTGTCGCGGTGTAGAAGATGTTGCCGACGACCGAGGCGGCCGAGAGGCGCTTGAACAGCGTCTTGCAGCCGAGGTGGAGCGCGTCGCCGATGGTGGTGCCGTCCTTGTTGCATCCGGGCGCGAGCCCTTCAGCGGTGGCCGTCAGCCACCCTGAGGTGCCGACGTCGTTGGAGTTGACCGAGCCTGGAGTGATTACGAGGGTGGGCGTGATCGTGAAGTTGCCGCTGCCCTCGATCCCCGCGGGGTGCGCCAGAGCGAGTTTGATGGTCTCGCTCGCGTTGTCGGCGATGCTCACGAAGGTGTAGGTGGTGTTGGAGAGAGCGACGACCTTGTGCGGCAGGAGCCCGTAGGCGTTCGGGACCGTGAAGCTCACGGCCGAGGTGAACTCGCCGTTGGAGCCGATGGACCCGTTGACCACGTTGTAGGCTTGGCCGTCACCGAAGGCCATCTCAGTCCAGTAGAGGTACTGGACGGTGTTGGCTGGGAAGCCGTAGGCGCTCACCGTGACGGTAGAGCTCGGGTTCGAGGACGGCCCGTTGGCCGCGCCCGTCACCGAGTCGGTGAGTATGAGGGTCGGGAGTATGTTGATGGTGAAGTTGTAGTAGACCCCGCCCTGGTCGACCCACACGTTGTGGTGGCCCAGGCCGAGGATGGGGACGGTGACCGTGGTGTTCCAGAACCCGCTTGCGTCCGCGGTGACAGCCACTGAGGTCATGGCCGTCGACTTCGCGACGGAGGCGGTTGCGCCTCCGACGAGGAAGGTCACAGGCGCTCCGACCTCAGAGTTGTTGCCCGCGATGTAGAGGGTCCCGAAGACGTTGGCATCGACAACCGCCGGGTCGGCGATCGTGATGGTGCCGACCGTGCCTATGGCGCCGGTGTCGTTGCCGTAGAGGTGGCTGAGGGTGAACGCGTCAGCGCCCACGAAGGCGCCGGCGTTGCTGTAGGATGAGATCGAGGCGATGCCCCTGCTGAACTCGTGGAAGACGGGTAGGTTGAGCGCATACTCTGCGCTGTCGACCACATACGGGGTCGAGGCCTTGTCGTTGGCCGCGAAGACCGTTATGGGTACCGTGGTGTAGATGTTGGTGGTCTTCTGGTTGATCACCTGCATCGCGTCGACCATTGGGGTCGCCGCGGTGGTGAAGTAACCGCTGCCGGTCGAGACCCCGCTTATGAGGGTCCCGGTCGTAGTGGTGTTTGCTCCCGTCCATCCGGACGAGGAGAAGGTGTAGTTGATGTCAACCGTGAGTCCAGATGGGAACGCGCCGCCGGCCACTGCCACCGGAGTCCCTGGCGCCCCTGAGGTCTTGCTCAGGAGTAAGCCGGGCTGCGGGTAGAGCGTGCCTGCGGTCACTGCGACGGCGCCAGTGGAGCCGTCGTAGATCTTGATGAAGTTGTAGGAGCTGTTGATGTTAAGGGGGATTGGCCCTACGACCACGTCGGTGCCAGCTACGTTGCCTATGTACCATGTCCCTGTGATCCCTTCGCCGAGCGGACCCTTCACCGCCTTCAGTGCGGGGGCGGTGTTCGAGAAGTCAGCTACGTTGAAGGTCGGGCCGTACTGGACGTCGGAGGCGCTGATGTGCGAGAACCCGTCGAGGCTCATGAAGAGCTGGAACTGGGTCCCGGAGAAGGTCACTCCTGGGTGCGAGAAGTCGATGGCGAAGGGTAACGCAGCGGTCGCGACGTTGTTCTGAGCGACCGTGTCGTTCAGGATCCCTGCCGTGACGTTCTCGGAGAGGGTCGCGTCGGTGACGGTCGTGGCGTGGGTGACGTTGGGGGTGACGTAGGCCAGGCTGGCGTGGCCAGTCGAAGCATACGTCGGTGCGATCGGGATAATCATGAGGAGCGCAGAGAGAGCGAGAAGAGTTGCAAGTAGTATAGAGCTAGTCTTATTCATGCGTACGCTTGATAGCGTAGACAAATCTGTTTTCGGGTCCGCTCCCTGGAATTCCTATATAAGCTGGGTGGACGAATCATCCATTTTCCATAATATCCGCAGGATTCGGGGTGTGATTCCAACCGTCTGCCATCAGACAGGGCAGAAAAGAGGTCCATCTGCTACTGATGCCTTGGTCTGGTCCCCCTTTGGCGGACGGACCGAGGACGTCGCCTTTCGGCTTGGCGGTCGTAGGGGACAGAGTGGAATGCACAGGCTGTCAAAGGCTTAACTACGAAACAGTTCTGTATAATCGGGGTTTGCCCTACTGCTCCACCTGCGGGAAGGAGGTCCAGTCCGGGGTCAGTTTCTGTTCAAACTGCGGAGCTCCCGTGGGACAAGCTCAGGCCCCCACTTTCGTAGGGCACGCCCCGCCCGTCCACCCCGCCCCCCCGGCCCCATCGAAGCCGCCGCTCACCCTTCCTTTGACACTTCTGGCCCTGTTGGTCGGCGTGATCTATCTTTTCATGGGGACAATCTCCCTCGGCGTCAGGTCAGGTTACGTGGCCGCCCTGGTCGTGGCGCAGCTAGCACTGTTCGGCGTTGGCATACTCTCCCTCGCAAGTGTCTATGGGTTGGTCAAACGTAAACGATGGACGAAGAAAGAAGGGATGGCGAACGCCGTCGCGGCCATTCTCGTGGGGGTCCTGTTCGCCGTGTTGGCGAACGCCCTGTTTTTAGCGCTCGCGGCCCTTGGCATAGTCCTTGGAGGCGCACTCCTCTACTACCTCGGGCGCCCCGCCTCGCAGCAGTTTCTGATTGGATGAAACAGAGTTTCGGAGGGTCCGAGGTCGCGGCCGGAAGGCGCTTGGTTCTCTTTCCGAGCTAGCGTCGTCAGCTGACAGTGAAGTCCACCGTGTGCGTCACTGTTCCCCCACCACCGCCTCCAATGGAGTAAGTCAGGCTCAGCGTCTCCCCCTCCGTCACCCCTGAAACCACCATGCGGACGATTATCCAGCCGCCGCCAGAAATGTCGGGTGAACAGTGGCTCCCAGTCCCAGCGGTGCAGAGATATACCCCGCCGCTGGAGTAGTATTTTGCCGTCCACCCCCCAACCAGGGTCGTCCCAGACGGAACGACGTCGTGTATCTGGGATGGGCTGATCGTGTAGCTCCCGTTGTCCACGACCTTGACCGTTACCGTGGTGTCGCCCGTCGAGCTGTTGTACACGGCGGTTTCGGATGCGAAGTACCAGGACATTCCGGTTGTCGAAGTCGAGGTCGCGGTCGTAGTGGAAGTAGTTACGGTTGAAGTCAAAGCTGTGGAGGTCGACCTAGTGGTGCTTGTGGTGGTGGAGATAGTGGACGAGCTTGTGTGACTGGTCGAGCTGGAGGTGCTGGAAGCCCCTGACGTAGTCGTGGAGGCGACCTCCGTGGACAGGATAGGTTGGGTCGTGCTCGCGGCGAGAGACGAGGAAGAAGTGGAAGCCAGGGAAAGCGTATTGGTCGAACTGGGCGGCTGGTAAGACGAGCTCGAGGAGGATGAAGATCCGACAGAGGAACTACCTTTAGGAGCACCCACAGCCCCTGGGAGAGCCACATAAGCTGCCGCCGCAACCAAGATCACTGCGACGACAATGACTACCAATACGGTACGCATCTATGATTCCGCTTGTTCTGTCTGGTATTAAAGCCGAGATACTCTGCGCTGACCTTCAGAGGTGCTCAGGAGGCTATACGACGTAGAACCAGCGATGCCAACGACAGCAGGGCGAGGGTGTAGGCTGCGAGGACAGCGAGGTCGGTCGGAAGCATCGTAAAGTTCTGGGTCAGCAGGAGCGCCCGCACCGCCTGGACACCATAACTCAACGGGTTCACCTTCGCGATCAGCTGGAGCCACTCTGGCATTATCTGCGTCGGATAGATGGCGTTGCTGGCGAAGAAGAGGGGGAATATTATCACCTGGCTGAGCCCCATCATCCTGTCCCTTGTCCGGGCAATGCTGGCTATCACCATCGATAGGCTCGAGAAACACATGGCAAGGAGTACCACGACGCCGAAGACCCCCAAGACGTACAGAGGAAAGACGCTGATCCCTGTCCCGATGGCGATGGAGAGAGCGAAGACCAGCACCCCCTGGAAAATCCCCCTTATGCTCGCCGCCAGAGCTTTCCCGACGATGATCGACGGGCGCGGGGCAGGGGTGGCGAGGAGCTTGTTCAGGAGCCCGAGGTCGCGCTCCCATACCAGAGTCACCCCATAGAAGATCGCGATGAAGAGCACCGACTGGGAGAGGATCCCAGGCGTGATGAAGGCGATGTAGCTGAACTGGCTTGGTGCTATGTCCCGGACGCCGGCCAGGGCAGATCCGAAAACAAGCAGCCAGAGAGCCGGCTGAATCGCTCTGATCCAGAGCTCGGAGGAGGCGTGCCTGATCTTACGGGCCTCCATCTCCGCGACCACCAAAGAACTGGTGACGAACCTTACCAGGACTGATCTCTGGCGTTCCTCGAGGGTAGCAGCTACCACGCCAGCCTCACCTGGCATGCTTCCTGAAGCTCCTCCTTGCTGACTTAGCCTGCCTGAACTCCTCGGCCTCGCCGATGCGCGTTGCCGTGTACTTCAGGAAGACGTCGTCCAGGGTGGGTCTGCTGACTGAGATGGAAGAGACATCCACTCCAGCCGCCTCGTAGGCCCTGACTATCTGAGGCACGCCCTCCTCCGCTCGCCCGCCCACCAGGATGACGTCTTCTCGTCCTCGGGCTCCCCTGCCGGGACCAGGGCCGTCGTCCTGCTTCATGAACTCGAAGCCGAGAGGGAGGACGACGGGCCCGCTTCCGAGCCCTCCCGAACCACCGCCGCCCACCCGGACAGAGACGAGCTCCCTCCCCACCCCCGCTTTCAGCTCGTCGGGAGAGCCTGAGACCACAATCTTGCCGGCGTTCATTATCGCAATCCTGTGGCAGAGCCTGTCCGCTTCGAGCATGTCGTGAGTGGTGAGGAAGATCGTGGTCCGGAGCTCTTCGTTCAGCTTCCTCACGTGTTTCCACACCTCCAACCTGGCCGCCGGGTCCAGCCCGATGCTCGGCTCGTCCAGGAACAGGACGCTGGGCCTGTTCACCAGAGCCTGCGCGATTTCAAGCCTCCGCATCATCCCGCCTGAGAAGGTCTTGACCAGGTCGTCTGACCTCTCGTCCAGCCCCATGTATTGGAGGGCTTCCCTGATCCGGGCCCCTCGCTCCGCTCGGTCGACATAGTAGAATTTCGAGAAGATCAGGAGGTTCTCATACGCCGTGAGGTCGCCGTCCACCGAGACCTCCTGCGGGACGTACCCCATCACCTGCCTGACCGCAGCCTGGTTAGCCAAGGCGTCGACGGAGCGGATGAAGATGCGTCCTGAGGTCGGGGAAGTGAGCGTCATTATCGACTTTATCACTGTCGTTTTCCCCGCGCCGTTTGGCCCGAGGAGTCCGAACACCTCTCCTTCCTTCACGTCGAATGACACGGAGTCGACCGCCCTCAGGCCGTTCGGGTAGACCTTCGTCAGGCTCTCGACCCGGACCGCAGAGCTCAGGCCGGGCGCCTGAGACCGTACCGGTTCCTGACCGGTGGTCATGTCAGCCAACCCCTTCGGCCCTCCTCAGGCCTTCACCGATGGGCTCGGGCCCCGCGACCTTCCTGAGGAGATTCTCGAGTTCCCTCCTCTCCCTCGCGTCCAGCCGCTCGAAGAGCGCCGAAAGGTTCCCAAGCTGCTCCCTCCGCCAGGACGCGACCGTGTTCCCCCCCTCTTCCGTCAGCATGACTCTGACCTCCCTTTCGTCGTCCCTGTTCCTTTCTCTTGACACCAGACCCGCTTTCTCCAGCCTCTTGACCGACACCGACGCGGTGCTCGAGGTGCACTCCAGCCTATCTGCCAGGTCCTTTATCCTCTGGGGGCCCGACACGGAAAGCATCCGGAGTATCCAGTACTGCTCTTGGGTGACATCCCCTCTCCCGACGGGAGAGGAGCTGCGCCACTTCCTCCAGATCCGCATGAAGAGGTCAGGAATCTCCGAAGCCAAGGCTGAGCCTGACGGGGTGCGAAGCAGGATTTAATTAATCTATCTATTCATTTGATGGCCTAATGATTTGAGTGTGAAGGGGAGCGTCAGAGGTGGAGGGGCCGCTCCGTCTTCGCAAGGACCACTTCCGTGGCCTTGACGATGGCCTCGACCTCGTCCCCCGGTTTCAGGTCGAGGTCCTCGACTGCTTCGTTCGAGATTATCGAGGTAAGGCGTCCTGGCCCCCTGATCTCCATCTTGACCTCAGATGTTATGGGCCCCTCCCTCACCTCCAGGACCTTTGCCCTGATGCGGTTGCGCGCGCTGAGCCTGTAGCTGATGTGCTGCCAGAAGTCCTTGTCACCCAAGGCGCCGAAGAGATACGTGTTCAGCTTCCTGTACTCAGAGATCAAGGCAGTCCCCTCCGCCGTGAGGGAAGCCCCTCCGCCGCTCGCGCCTCCAGCCTGCGCCAGCACTATCTCCCGGCCGAGCTTCGTCTGGATCGCTCTAATGCGATCCCAGGCGCCCCGGTAGGAAATCCCCGACACCTTGGCAGCCGCAGATATCGAACGTCTCTCCGCTATGTTGTGCAAGAGCAGGGCATCTATGTGATCGATGGTGGCCCCGCTGGCATCCTTCAAGACAAGGGAGAAGCTGGGCTCGAACTCGGCTGTCCTGGGCGCGCTTCCCTGCTTAGCACGGGTCAACGGGGCACAGCCACAACACGCCAGCTTAAATAGGCCGTTATGCATGGCTCTGCATATCGCTATGCGCCTGACCAGGAGAGGTGTCTCGACAGTCGCGGTTACTGTCATCGTCATACTGATAGTGGTCGCCTCGGTAGGCGCCTACGCGTACGTCACCTACTATGGGACTGGGAAGCCGAAGGTCCCGCTGATAGTCTACACCGCCGACCTGTACACGCGAGAAGCGAGCTACCTCTACAGCGGCTTCTCCAACTCCACCGGGGTCCCATATGCGGCCCCGAACGGCGGCGGCTCGAACGCCCTGGCCACGCAGATCGCGCAAGGGACCCCCGTAAGCGTATTCATTTCAGTCGCGAAGCCGACCCTCGGGTCGGCCGACTTGGGCACGCAGTACTCCGGGTGGGGGATCGCCTTCGCCGCCGACCAGATGACCCTCGGCTACACCAGTTCCGCCGGACAGCCCAGCGAATTCCAGCCGATCCTCAAAGCCTATCAGGCGGCGAACTCCTCGAACAGCGCCGCCGACTGGAAGGCCTTCTTCTCAGACCTGGTATCGGGGTCGGTCAAAGTCGGGATTTCCAACCCCAACACAGACCCCGCAGGCTTCCGAGGGTGGATGGTGCTTGAAGCCGCGGGCGCAGAATATGCCGGGAACTCCTCCTACTTCACAGACATGCTCCTGCAGTCGGGGAGCAACGTCACTCGCACCAGCGCGTCCGACCTCGTCGCCCCTCTCCAAGCCGGGCAGATCCAGTTCCTCTTCATGTACAAGTCGTCTGCAATCTCTGACCATATCCAGGCGCTGAACCTGCCCAACCATGTGAACCTGGGAGACCCGGCGCTGTCCAGCTTCTACTCTCAATTCAGCTATCAGACCACATCGGGGCTCCAGACGGGAGGGCCCATCTATCTGTACGTCACAGTCCCCAAGAACAGCGCCGAGACGACATACGCGCTGCAGTTCGTAGTCTACATAGTCCAGCACTCGTCTGACATGTCAGCGTTCGGGATGGTCCCTCTCAGCCCGGCCAAGCTCTACAACAGTACGCAAGTCCCGGCCCCCATCGCCCAGCTCCTCACGAGCGGGACGCTCGTTGAGAGTGGAACCATCTGAACTGGCTACGTCCCCTCGCGTATGTCCCCCTTGCCCTCCTCGTCTTGCCTGTCTTCGCACTCCTCTACTGGGGGTTCGGGCCCCTCTTCTCCGCCGAGGGGTTCAACGTCGGGGTCCTCAGGTCCATAGAGGTCACCCTGCTCGCATCCGGACTGACCGTGGTCACGGAGATACTTCTTTTCACCCCCCTTGCATATCACCTGGCAAGAAGCAAGAACGAGGCAGCCGAAACCCTGGCGGACATCCCTGCCTCCATCCCCCACCCCATCATCGGGATAGCCCTGGTCGTCCTCGACAGCCCCCTCACCCCGACGGGGAGGTTCCTGAACTCGATAGGGATCAATTTCTTCGATACCCTGCTTGGGATGGTCGTCGCACTGACCATAATTTCCGCTCCGATATACATCAAGGCGATGCAGCCCTTCTTCGAATCGATGAACAGGGCCCCGGAGGACTTCGCCCTGGGGCTCGGGGCGTCGCGCCTGAAGACTTTCGTCTCGGTCGCGCTCCCCAACTCGGGGAACGGGATAATGGGCGCGTCCCTGATCGCCCTCAGCAGGGCGATGAGCGAGTTCGGGTCAATCGTGATAATCTCCTATGCGCTTCTGTCATTCCCCCTGGGGCTGGGAGGTGTCAGTCCGGCGTCCGTGCTGATCTTCAACCTCTACAGCTCAAACGGCCTCAACGCCGCTGTGACCGCTTCAGCGACCCTGGTCGTCGTGTCCATCCCCATCATGGTGGCGTTGAGGGTCGTCAAGCACAGGGCGACAACTTAAGCACCCCTGAGCGCGGAGCCCGCCTCGTTTGCTTGACGTGCAAGTCACGTTCCAGAGGGGGAACCTGGTCCTATCGGGGGAGCTGCACGACGGCGGGTGCATCTGCCTGTCAGGGCTAAACGGGTCTGGGAAGACCACACTCCTCAACGTCGTCGCCGGGAACCTGAGCCCGAAGACGGGATATGTGAAGGTCGGCGGGGCTGATGTGACCCGGCTCCCCTCCGAGAAGAGAGGGGTGGTGCTCGTCAGCCCGGACTCTCTGATCCCGCACCTAGACGTAGAGAGGCACCTCCGCTGGGGCGCCGAGGTGAAGAAGGAGCCCCTCGACGGGGCGACGCTCTCAGGAGTGAAGGACAGGCTCGGGATTTCGTTCTCCGGGCGCGTTGACAGGCTGAGCCTGGGTATGAGGGAGAGGGTCTCGCTTGCCACCGCTCTCCTGTCGAGACCGAAGGCGATACTGGTAGACGAGGCGTTTTCGAACATCGACCATAGGGACGACTTCGTGTCCGCCTACAGAGGACTCTGCGCTGCCGGGGGGATCGACCTAGTCTTCACGACGCAGCAGCAGTCGGAGGCGAGTCTGGCGGACCACCATTACGAGATGGTAAACGGTAGGTCGAGCAGGCTCTTCTGAGTTGGATTCCCTGGACTGCTTAAATACGAACCTGGACACGCCGCGGCTCCGATGAAGAGTTCTTCTGGCCTCGCAGAGTCATTGGGACCATCAGAGAAAGGGTTCAGGCTCCTCCCTGACTCCTGGGTGGTGAAGGTCGGCGGCCAGAGCATCATAGACAGAGGGAAGGCAGCCCTCGTCCCAGTAGTGGAGGAGCTGACGAGGAACTTCCTCGCAGACAAGAAGATCATAATCGGGACCGGAGCGGGGACCCGGGCGAGGCACATCTACAGCCTTGCCATCGAGTTCGGGCTCCCCACGGGCGTCCTCTCGGCCCTTGGCGCGGGCGTCGCCTCTCAGAACGCGCGTATGGTCGGATGGCTACTTTCGAAATATGGAATACCCGTCCTCAACCCTGGGGAGCTCAGCTCCAAGCTCGCTTTCGACCTCGAGGAGAGGAGGGCGGTGGTCTTTCCCGGGATGCCTCCCTATGCCTTCTGGGAGAGATACCCCAACGTAGGGCTCATCCCGCCGCACAGGACTGACACCGGGTGCTACCTAGTGGCGGAGACGTTCGGGGCCGCCGGCATGCTGTACGTGAAAGACGAAGACGGCCTGTACGCAGATGACCCGAAGAAGAACCCCGACGCAGAATTCATACCGAAGGCATCGCCGAAGGAGGTCATGGGCATGAAGCTCCCTGACCTGGTCGTCGAGCAGCCGGTCCTCGAATTCATGGCGCTGGGGAAGCATGTGAGGAAGATACAGATAGTTAACGGCCTTAAGCCTGGGAACATCACCAGGGCGCTGAGAGGGGAGCAAGTTGGCACAGTCATCGAAGCATAGGGGAGAAGACTACCTGCTGAGCGGCGAGAGCCGCCACGTGCAGTCAGGCTTCATGAAGGACTCGCTCCTGAGCGAGAAGACGAAGAGGCGCTCCGAGGCGTCGGTCTACCCCCTGATGCCGAGCGTGACCGCGATCCAGATAGGAGGAAGGCTAGTCGATTCCGGGAGGGACGCGATTCTCCCCATTCTGGCGGAGATTCGCAGGAACCTGAAGCAGCACAAGGTCATCGTGGCTGCCGGTTCCGGCAAGAGGGCGAAACATGTCCTTGCTGTGGCGAACGACCTGGGTCTCCCACTTGGCTTGAGGGCCGAGCTGAGGAGGCTAGACACCGAGTTGAACGCCCACATAATCGGAGCCCTTCTGTCACCTTACGGCATAGCCGAGCTGACTCATGCGGAGATGGTCCACATGCTCCCAGCGATGCTCGAGATATCCAGGGCGGTGGTCTTCAACGGGGTCCCTCCATACGACATCTGGGAGCACATCAGGGCAGACGCGTCTGAGCCCCCTACGGGAGCCGACGCAGGGGTCTTCCTTTTCGCCGAGACTTGCGGGATGAAGAGGGTGATCTTCGTCAGGGACGTCGACGGGATCTACGAGGAGGACCCGGTAACTCACCCATCAGCCAAGCTCGTCAAGAGGGCCATGGCCGGCGACATGAGCACGAGGCCGAGCACCTGCGTCGACCAAGAGGTGTTCAGGCTCCAGGCGGCGGGCCGGCATCAGATAGACGTCTCGGTCGTGAACGGGCTGAAGAGAGGCGCACTCTCCACCGCCCTCAGGGGCGGGAACCCCGGGACTCTCGTCAGAGCGCACTGAGGAGCAGGCCTCGCCCGGCCGACCAGACGCCTGCGATTCCGTTTGGCTCGTTCCGACAGGCTTGTTGACCCCCTTTGTCATTCGTTCTTCTCGCTCAATGTGGCCACTCGCTCCTCCCTGGATCGCGCAAGCCAAACCCGACGACTGGGAGACGCAGGCAGAGTGGTCGTCACGGCAGCCGCGTCCTGACGAGGACGTTTCAGCGGGGGTCACCAGCAGGATGTGACATTCGAGAGTAGATTATCCACGGATGACCTTGACAAGCCTCTTCACCACTTCGTCGTCAGACCCTTGTATGAGTTCTTTCTTCCTTTCCGGGCTCCGCATCATGCTCAGCCCGATGACTTCGGTGCGCGAGCCCTCGAGGCCGACATCTCCGGTCGCGAACCCGAGGTCCTGGTTGCTCATCACCCTGAGCTTGAATTCGTTCTCCGCCCACCTCTTCCTCCGGAAGTCGGGGAACCTTGGGGAGTTGCATCCGAGCTGTACGCTCACCAGGACAGGGGGCCTCACCTCCACTGTCTCATGGCCGTCTGTGACCTCGCGCCTAGCCCTCAACTTGTCCCCGTCGACTCCGATTTCGCTAACATAGCTGACCTGCGGGATGCCGAGCCAACCCGCGGTGCTCGGCGGGACCTGTTCGGTGCTCCCGTCGGATGACGCTTCTCCACACATCACCAAGTCGAACGGCTTCAGCTTCTCTATGCCCGCGGCGAGGACCCGCGACGTGGCGTACGTGTCAGCACCTCCGAACACCCTGTCGCTGAGCAGGACTGCGTCGTCCGCCCCCATGGCCACCGCCAGCTTGAGGAAGGGCTCGAACGAGGGCGGCCCCATCGAAAGAACCGTCACCTTCCCTCCCGTAGAATCTTTCAGTTTGAGCGCTGCCTCCAGGGCGTTCTTGTCTGCGTCGTTGATCACGTTTTCCACCCCTTCCCTCACTATCGTCTTCCGCTGTTCGTCGAATTTGATCTGCTCGATCTTAGGAGCGACCTTCATGCAGACTATTGTGTTCGTGTACCCCCGCCCCCGAGCTCTGAAATCAGCCTGGGGACAAGCTTCCTTGCGTCCCCGACGACACAATAGTCAGCGTGCTTGAATATTTCAGCGCATGGGTCCGAGTTCACTGCCACCACAGTCTCCACATTCCTCAGCCCGGACGTAAAGTGCGCCGCCCCGCTCACCCCCACCACCACGGCCAGCTTAGCACTCAGGCTGACGCCAGTCGAGCCGACCACCAGGTTCTTGGGGGCCATCCCCTTGTCAGCCAGAGGTCTCGACACGCCGAACGTCGAGCCTGAAACTTCAGCCAGCTCCTTCGGCAACGTCAGGTCGTCTTTGCATCCCAGCCCTGCAACTACCACCCTCTGGGCCTTCCTCACGCCCTCCCCATGCTGGACAGCCCTCTCGACCACCTGGCACCTGACATCCTCGGGTTTGAGCGCCACTGGGAACGGTTCCACCGTCCCTGCCTGGTCCGTGGGGGTAGGCGCCGGGAATACGCCGGGCCTCACCGTCGCCATCTGGGGCCTCCCTTTCTTGCACTTGCAGATCGCGACTATGCTTCCACCGAATCCTGGCACCGAGCCTAACAACATGCCTGTCCCCCGCTCAATCTCCAAGTCGACCACGTGGGCCATGAGGCCCGCCCCGAGCCTGACGGCCAGCACCCCGGCCAGGGCGGTGCCGTTGTGGGTCGCCCCAATGAGGAGGATGCCAGGGTCCCGTTCCTTCACCATGGCCGCGACCACGTCAGCGTACGCTTCCGCGGTGAAATTCTTCAGGACCGGCGAGTCGGCCGCCAGCACCAAGTCGGCCCCCCTATGCGCGCACTCTTCGGCCAGCGCTTGGACTCCCTCTCCCAGAATGACCCCAGTCACCCTTGCGCCGAGCTTGCCCGCTATCTCCCTGCCCTTTCCGAGCACCTCGTACGAGGAGTCCTCTACGACGCCATCAATCTGCTCGAGGAAGACTAGCACTCCGTCGGCCATACGACTAACCCTCTCCGTTCCCTACGAAGCCTGCGAGGATTTCAGCGACGTCCCTAATCATCACCTTCGAACCGACAGTCTTGACCCCATCCTCGAAGTTGAGGACGCAGAAGGGACATGCCGTGGCCATGACCGAGGCGCCTGACTCTTCTGCCTGGGCGATCCTCTTGTGGCTAGGCCGCGCCCCCTCTGACTCGACGTACATCCCGCCTCCTCCCCCACCACAGCAGAGGGCGTTGCTCCTGTTGTCATCCATCTCGTTCAGCTTGAGGCCGGAGACGCTCTCGAGGAGCTTCCTAGGTTCTTCGTATATCCCGCCGTACCTCCCGAGATAGCACGGGTCGTGATACGTCACCGTCTGGCCGTCGAAGTCGTCGGCACGTTCCAGCTTGAGTTGGTCGTGGTCGAGCATCCCGGAAAGGAACTCCGTGTAATGGAGGACTTGAGGGAGTGAGCCGTACTTCGGGTAGACGTCCCTGAAGACGCCGTTGCTGTGAGGTGAAATCGTTATGATGTCTTCCGCTCCTATGTTCTTGAACGACTCGATGTTAGACTGGGCCAGCTCCTCGAGGAACCCCTCTTCGCCAATTTGGTACACCTCGTCCCCTGAACTCTTCTCCTTGTCCCCGAGGACTGCGAAGTCGACTCCCGTGGAATTGAAGATCTTCACCAGCGACCGGGCGATACGCTGGAGGCGCGGGTCGAAAGAGGCCGCATCGTCCAGGTAGAGGAGGTGCTTGGCCGTCGACCCCACCTTTACTTTGAGACCCTCCGCCCACCTCATCCTTTCGGTCTTCTTCCCCTCCCAGGCGGTCCCCTCTTCGTAGACCCTCCAGAGCGCGCTTTCCAGCTTAGGAGGGACCTTCCTGTCCTTGTAACTCAAGCCTCTCAGAGAGTGAATCACCCCCGTGATCTCCACGCCTCGGGGACATGCAACCTCGCACTCCTTGCAGGTTGCGCATTGCCACAAAGAATCGGTGATAGCCAGCTCTCTGATTGCAGTCTGGGCTCCTCGCATTATCCTCCTTACGGGGACGTTCATGGGGCAGACCGCCGTGCACGTGCCGCACTGGTAGCACGAGGACAGGGAGCCAGGGACAGTCTCCGAGAGCGCCCTGCTGAATTCGACGTCTGGGGACTGGGCGCTCATCGCCTTCTTACGCCCCCCTCGCCTTCACCTTGGCGGCGGTCGACTGCAGCTCCGCTTCGGACAGCTTGGCGACCAGTTCAGACATCTCGGTCGCCTTGTCAGAAAAGCGCCTGGGCTCTGCGGCGCTGACCCACCAGAGCTGCAGGCGGTCTGGGCTCACCCCCCTCGCCTTCAGCTGTGTCCTCCACCGCTCCACCCGCTTCTCCGTCTGGAGGTTCGCGTTGATGTAGTGGCAGTCTCCCGGATGGCACCCGGTGACCAAGACCGCCCCCACCCCCTTGGAAAACGCGTGCATGACCAGCTTCTGAGAGACCCTCCCGGAGCACATCGTCCTGATTACACGCGTGTTGGACGGGTACTGTATCTTCATGACCCCCGCCAGGTCTGCCCCGGCGTAGGAGCACCAGTTGCAGGCGTAGATCAGGACCTTGTTGTTGGCCCCTTCCTCCAGGGCCGCATCCACCTGCGCCATTATCTGCTTGTCAGTGAACCCTTCTTGCGTGAGCGCCCCCTCCACCATGCACTCGGCCACGCAGGTCCCGCACCCCTGGCAGGCCGCCGCGACGAACTCGACTTCCTTCCTGACCTCGCCCAGTATCGCTCCGTAGGGGCAGACGGAGATGCATCGGCCGCACTTGGTGCAGATTTCGGGGCTGACCACGGCCACGAAGGGCTCGCGTTCGACGACGTTCCTCGAGATTATCGCCGACACCTTCGCCGCGGCCGCCAGCGCCTGGAGCGCCGACTCCTTCACGTTCTTCGGGTATTGGACCGTCCCCGCGAGCATGACACCCTGCACCGCGGCCTCGGCAGGTCCCAGCTTCGGGTGGCTCTCGAGTGCGAACCCCGCACGGTCCACCGTCACTTTGAGCTGTTGGAGGACATTCCCTTTCTCACTCTCGCTCATGGCGACCCCCTCTTACGTACCAGTCCGACATTCAGGACCGTGAGGTCGGTCGGGAGCACTACGTCCCTCCCGCTCAGTTCGTCCTTCACCACGAGGTTCCCATTGGCGCGCTCTATCGAGTCCTGGGGGAGCGCCTGCTGGGGGTACTGGTAGAACCTTACTCCCAGCTCGCCCGCCTTCTCGTACTCCTCCTCCCCGAAGCGGGTGAATGTCCTGATGTCTTTGTAGAGGACGTTGACCTCGTTCCCCTTCTCCTTCAGCCTGACCGCCTGGTTGATCATCGTCTGGCAGCAGAACCTAGAGCACCCATTCGCGTCGTTCCTTGACCCGACGCAGGAGATGATCGAGACCTTCTTCCCTGCGACTTTTTCCATCATCCCATCGAGCTCCAAGCTAGTCACCACGTCCGGGTTCTTTCCATATCCGAACTCGGTGGGCACATAGGGTTCCGCTCCGGTCGCGACCACTACCGCACCTGCGGTGAACTCTGTTCCGTCAGTAAGGCGGACGTCATAGCTCCCCACGAACCCTGATATCGTCTCGACGGTGGCCGCGGTGTGGATTTTCGCGCCGCTCTCCTTCAGCTCTCTGAGTAGAGGGGCGAGTAACTCCTTCGACTCCACCCTTAGTGGTGCCACTTCAGTGACCGAGTTGAGCAGTCCGCCGAGCGATTCCTGCTTCTCGACCAGGTGTGCCTCGAACCCCTGCTTTGCGAGGTTAGTCGCAGCGACTATGCCGGCTATCCCTCCTCCCACCACCAGCGCAGTCTGGGCGACCGGGAACTTCATTGTCTGGAGGGGCTTCATGTTCAGCGCCCTCAGCACGGACATCTTCACCATGTCCTTCGCCTTCTCCAAGGCACCCTCCCTGTCCTCCTTGTGTACCCAAGAGTCCATGTTCCTGATGTTGGCCATGTCCAAGAGGTATGGGTTCAAGCCTGCGCGGGTCAGCGCACCCTGGAAGGTGGCGTAGTGGGTCTTGGGAGTACAGGCAGCCACGACTATGCGGTTGATCTGCTTGTCCCTGATGACGGCGCTCATGTCGTTGAGGGTGCTCGCGCCGCAGGAGTACGTCTGGTCTTGGACGTGGACCACGTTGGGGAGCGTCTTTGCGAAGTCCAGGACGGACCTAATGTCGACCACCCCGGCGATGTTGGAGCCGCAGTGGCAGACGAAGACCCCGATTCTCGGGGGCCCCTCGGTGCTTATCTGAACTACTTCGGCGGGCTGGGGCCAGGACCGGTTCTTCACGTGGGTGAGGGCCTTCGCCACCGCCGCCCCTGCTTCAATCACGCTGTCAGGTATGTCCTTCGGGCCGGTGCTGCACCCCGCGAGGTAGATGCCAGGCCTCGTGCTCGAGTTGAAGCCCCCTTCCTTGTCAGCCGACGCGAAGAACCCATCTGGGCCGAGCCCGATCCCTATGGTGCGCGCAAGCTCGGGGGTCCCTCTGGCGGGTATGGCGGCCGTGGCGAGGACGACCATGTCGTAGTCTTGCTCAATCTTCTCCCCCCCGTCCTCGGTGTTCTCGAAGAAGACCTTGATTCTCTCTCCGTCAGGCGAGACCTTCGCGGGCCTGGTCCTAGTGAATCGCACCCCTGCCGCCCTGGTGCGGTCATAGAACTCGTCAAAGCCCTTCCCATAAGCCCTGATGTCCATGTAGGCCACATCGACTTCCTTGACGCCGTGGTCCTTGAGCTGGTACGCCTCCTTGATGCCATACATGCAGCAGATTCTCGAGCAGTAGGGGGCCAGTCTCTCGTCTCTGGATCCGGCACAGAGGACAAAGAGCACCCTCTCGGGGTGGTTCCCGTCCGACGGCCTGACGATCTCTCCCATACTCGGTCCCGACGCCTGAAGGATCCGCTCCAGCTCCATGGACGTCAGGATGTCCGGGTGCTTCCCATACCCGAACTCCCTGAGGAGCGTCGGGTCGAGCAGGTCGAACCCGGTGGCCACCACGACCGCGGCCACCTCCCTTTCGATGAGCGCGGGCGTCATGGTGAAGTCGATGGCGTTAGGCCCGCATGCGTCCGTGCACCTGCTGCAGGGGAGCAGGTTCGGAGGCTCGTTCAGGCAGTTCTTCTCATCGACCACGTAGGGTCCGGGGACTGACTGCTCGATAGGGGCATAGATCGCCTTCCTTGCCGCCATGCCGTAGTCGAACTCGTTCTTCACTATGACAGGGCAAGCCGTCACACATTCGCCGCACCTCGTGCACGCGTCTGTGACGTACCTTGCGTCCTGCTTGATGAGTACCTTGAACCTCCCCGCGTCGCCGTCGACCTGCTCTACCTCGGCCATGGCCAGTAGCTCGATGTTAGGGTTGAGCCCCACCTCGCTCATCTTCGGGGACTCGATGCAGATGGAGCAGTCAAGAGTCGGGAAGTTCTTGTCCAAGACCGACATCTTTCCCCCGACCGTGGGGCTCCTCTCCACCAGGGTGACCTTGGCTCCGGCGTTAGCGGCGTCTAGGGCCCCCTGGATGCCCGCAATGCCTCCCCCGATTATCAGAATCCTATCTTCAGACAAGGCTCTCGATGCTCCTCCCCTTCGCCTTGTTCGCGAGTTCGGCGCCGACGCTTAGCGCCTTAACGTTCAGCTCCGCGGCCCTGGGAAACCTCTCGGCAACTGCCGCCTTCAGTGACTCGAAAGACTGCGGGGACGCCAGCGCCGCCATGGCGCCGAGCATCACGATGTTCATCACCATCTTTTTCCCGAGGTTCTCCGCTGCCTCCCCCGCAGGAATCGGGAAGACCCGCCTGTCTCCCACCACCTTCGACAGGTCGACCAGCTTCTCCTCGGTTACGACGACCCCGCCAGGTTTCACCATTTTCAGGTTAAGGTCGAGACCTTCTTGGTACATCGTCACCAATGCGTCGAGTTTCGATACCAGCGGGTAGTCGATGGGCTCGTCTGAGACGACGATGTCTGCCCTGGACCAACCGCCGGTCACGTATGGGCTGTATCCTTCAGTCACGACGGCTTCCTTCCCTTCATGGAGGGCGGCTGCGCTGCCGAAGATGTGCCCTGCGGTGATTGCGCCCTGGCCTCCGAGTCCCGTGATCCTAGCTTCGAACTTCATTTCTTCGCAACCTCCTGGGGAGCGACCCTCGCCCTCAGATCCGCCAATGCCTCTTGGTAGGTGGTCCTCCTCCTGTCGACGAAGTTCCCCACAACTATGCTATCTTCAGGGCGCGCAGTCATGCCGATCTGGGAGAGGTCGGCTCGATGGTCGACCACAGCCTTGTCCCTGAAGTACTTCATCATGTCGAGAGGATCGGGGAACCCGTTGAACTCCCCGAAGGTAGGCGGACACGGCGAGATGACCTCCATGAAGGCGAACCCCTTCACCTCCATCATCCTTCTGATGGCGGCGGTGATTTGCCGGACATGCAGGGCGGTCCAGCGTGACACGAATGACGCCCCAGCCGCGGCGACGAGATAGGGGACGTTGAAAGGGGACTCGACGTTGCCGTAGGGCGACGTGTGGGTCTTCGCCCCGAACGGGGTGGTGCCGCCGTGCTGTCCGCCCGTCATCCCATAGTTGAAGTTGTTCACCATGATGACGTTCAGATCGACGTTGCGGCGCGCGGCGTGGATCAGGTGGTTCCCTCCGATGGCGCCCAGGTCCCCGTCCCCGGCGACCACGGTGATCTCCAGTTCTGGTCGGGCCACCGCCATCCCGGTCGCGAAGGCGACCGCCCTGCCATGGGTGGTGTGGTAGGAGTCGAGGTTCAGGTACCCTGAGACCCGCCCCGTGCACCCAATCCCCGATATCGAAATCTGTCTGTCACGCGGAATCGTCGACTTCTGGATGGCCCTGACGTAGGCCCCCACGACGATGCCGATGCCGCACCCAGGGCACCAGATGTTTGGGAGCCTCTCTGATCTGATTAGCTCGTCGTTGACGTGATGTTGTACCTTGATTTCAGAACCGCCCTGGCGCGTCTGTGGGGTAGTCACGAGGCGACCACCGCCTGCATGGCGTCGACTATAGCCCTGGGCTCAATCAGTGTCCCCGGCGCCCAGTTGGCCCCCACCACCGGGCAGCGGGAGTTCTCCCTTACCGGGTGCACCATTTGTCCCGCGTTGATTTCCGCGACGACTATCCCCGATACTTTCCTGCTGAGCTTCTCGACCACCTCGTCGGGAAAGGGCCAAGGGGTCTGCAGCCTCAGGAGCCCCGCCTTGATCCCCTTCGCTCTGGCGCTCTTTACGGCGGCCAGGGCCGAGCGAGCTGCGCTGCCGTATGACACCACCGCGACTTCGGCGTCATCGAGGAACTTCTCCTCCCATCGCCATATCTCGCGTGTGTGGTTCCTGATCTTCCCCGCCAGGTGCCTGGTCATCCTGTCGGACCAGTCGTGGTCAGTGGTCGGATACCCGAGCGAGTCGTGGGTCAGGCTGTCAAGGTTCCCGTGGACGCCGGTGCCCGCGATCGGCATCGGGTTGAAGTCCCTGGCATAATCGAAGAGGGGGTGTTCTTTGTCTAGTGCGGTTGGCAGTTCCACCTCCAGTCTGTGGACGACTTCGACCTCCTCGGCAGGAGGCACATGAAGGCGCTCCCACATTATCCCCACCACCTGGTCAGCCATGACGAACACAGGGGTTCGGAACCTCTCGGCGGTGTTGAACGCCTGTACCGTGAAATCGAAGAACTCCTGGACGGTGCTGGGGGCATAGGCTATGGTCTCCAAATCCCCATGGCTCCCCCACTTCGCCTGCATCATGTCTCCCTGCCCCACCAGGGTGGGAACACCGGTGCTAGGCCCGGCCCTCTGGACGTTCACCAAGACGATCGGAGCCTCCATGATGTATGCGAGCCCAATGTTCTCCTGCATCAGGCTGAACCCGGGCCCCGACGTCGCCGTCATCACCTTGGCGCCTGCGAACGAGGCCCCAACGAGGGCAGCCATGCTCGCGAGCTCGTCTTCCATCTCGATAGCGTTTCCGCCCACCTGAGGGAACCTGATGCTGGCCCTCTCGAAGATCTCAGATGACGGCGTAATCGGGTACCCCGCGTAGAACCTGCACCCAGCAAGTATCGCTCCTTCGACGCACGCGAAGTTCCCCATGGTGAAGTAGTCCCCGGGCTTCATCGCCCCCGTGCTGCTCACTGCAGCGGCACCTCCTTGGCGTAGATTGCGAACTCGGGGCAGACGGCCTGGCACATGCCGCAGTTCACGCAGTCGTTCTCCTTGCCGGCCTTCACCCTCGGATGCCGATACCCCGAGGCGTTAATCTCGTCCGACATCTCGAGCACCTCGTTCGGGCAGAAGGTCCAGCAGTAGTCGCACTCCTTGCACCTCTCGGGGATTATGTAGACTCGCGCGAGCGGCTTCGAAAACTTCGATGCGTTGATTGGCTCGCGGGTAATCGCCCCCGGGCCGAGTTCTTTCTTCCCGACCGCGAGTCGTTGCGTCAACGAATCGCGGCGGCTCGTAAAACTATAACATCATTTTGTAGTCGAAATAGTACCTGGGTCGTATATTCGATTAATGCTAACTAATTAGGGAATAGCGGTAAATCCTCGCCACGTCTACAAGACGGAAAGTTCCATTGAAAGTCCCGATGAGCCTGTTCGGCACCTTCGCTCCCACGGAGTGGAGTGAAGAGGTCTACACGACCCGCCCACCCTTCGTGGTGGAGAACACCTCTGGGCGTGTCTTCGTGGTGCCGCGGGACTCCGTGGCTGAAGCGCGCATCGATAAGGTCTCCGCTTCGCTCGGGCTGAAGAAGGTCCGCCAGGGGCACGTCAGCTTCCTCGTTCATCGCGGGTCCGCCGTCAAGGCCCTCAGAGAGTTCGATTGGTTCGTGCGCCGGGAGTGGAGGAACAACGAGTTCAAGGCGCTGTGGGCCCTCGCCTACCTCGGCGAGAGGGAGGACTGGCTCAAGGTCAGCGTTGGGCTGCAGGAGGTCGCCGAAGCCTCAGGGCTTACTGTGAAGGAATGCGGCCAAGCCCTTCAGAAACTCTTCCACTCGAAGGACGAGAACGGCCTCGCCCAAGTCCTGACCGAGTTCGCGTCCGACAGGAGGCTCATCCAGCAGACCCTGGACAGGAAGGTAGCAGCGCTCCCCATATGGACCGAGGAGATGCTGATGTCCGTGCTTTGCACCGGCCCCGGAGGCTCCGTCGCCGAGCTGTACGAGGCGATCCTCGCCCAGGGTCTGAGCATAGGCGCCGTATACAAGCTGGCCGAACGCCTGAAGACTCAGGGGTACGTGTATCCGCTGAGGCACTACAGGGTCAACGAGAGGGGCCCGATGAGAGAGATGCTCTCGGCCGACTGCAGGAACTGCTTCTTCGGCTACTCCAACCCGGACGTATGCCTGGAGGACACCCTGAGGCAGATCGATGACGTGCTCGAGCGAGACTACGGCAGGCGACCCACGAAGGAGGAGAGGGCGGCACTCTACAACGAAGTGAAGTCGATCCCCTACGCGTCAAGGACCAACAGGAGGGTCTTGGCGAGCCTCAGGCTCATGCGCGAGATGGACCGGATGGCGACGGAGGGGAGGGTCTCGAGTGTGCTCAGGAAGATTGAGGAAAGATATGGCGTCGACCTTCCGATCAAAACAGTTCAAGAGCCGGCCTAGCAGACGTGGTCAGGGTCCCGACAGAGAGTCCCTCAATACCGGACGGTCGTGACCGTGCTGGTCATCCCAAGGAGCCTGTGAGACGGTATCTCGACTATGATGTTGCAATACCCCGCCGGCCGAGATAGGACGCCAGGACCATGGTGTAGCACGACCCGGAAGAGGAAGGAGTCTCGTCCATCGCCTGCGCCCCGAGCCGAACCGTCTCTTCCGCCAACACCGGCGGCTTCCAGATGGATCTGATGTCCAGGGTCAGCGGGCTCTCCGGGGCGGTGTCGGACGCGTCCTTCGTCTTTGCGGCCAGCATCAGCACGCCCGCGGCCGCCTTGGGTCTAGCCCAGTCCTCGCCCCCTTGAGCCTCACCGGGCCTTTCACAGCGTCCTGACGGAAACGCCGCCGGTACCACTACAGATGTTTCCGCCGAACTTTAAAAGGCCCTTCAGAACGTGCACCCTATTGTCAGGGCAGAAGCTCGTAGAGCCAGCGCCCGAAGGGCCAGTCCTTCCCAGGCAGCCGGAGGTCAACATCGGGACGGCGGGGCACGTGGACCACGGCAAGTCGACCGTCACCCAGAGCCTTACGGGCGTCTGGACAAGCGCTCATTCTGAGGAACTGAAGCGGGGCATCACCATCAAGGTAGGGTATGCCGACGCCGCGTTCTACAGGTGCCCCGTGGACCATGGACCGGGGAGCTTCTCCACTAGCAAGGTCTGTACCATCGACGGGAAGAAGACCGACCTGCTGAGGGCTGTGAGTCTCGTAGACACGCCGGGCCATGAGAGCCTGATGACGAATATGCTCGCCGGCGCCTTCCTGATGGACGGGGCCCTCCTGGTGATTGCGGCCAACGAGCCTGTCCCCAAGCCTCAGACCCGGGAGCACCTTCAGGCGCTCCAGATGCTGGGGATGAAGAAGATAGTCATCGCTCAGAACAAAATCGACCTGGTAACCGACCAGGAAGCCGAACGGAACCACGAACAGATACAGAAGTTCGTCTCAGGCACGGTCGCCGGAAACGCCCCGATCATCCCCATCTCGGCGCAACAGAAGCTCAACATAGACGCGCTGATTCAGGCGATAGAGGACGTCATCCCAACCCCAAAGAGAGATGCAGGAGCCAGCCCTCTCATGTACGTTGTAAGAAGCTTCGACGTCAACAGGCCGGGAAGAGAGGTCGGAGGACTGGTCGGCGGGGTGCTGGGAGGGAGCCTCACCAGGGGTGAGCTCAAGGTCGGAGACGAGATTGAGCTGAGGCCAGGCATGGTCGAAGAGCGGAGCGGAAAGTTCGTACCTGTGATCACGAAGGTGTCGAGCCTTGAGACAGGCGCCGGCCAGACAGAGAAGGTCGGCCCCGGCGGGCTGGTCGCCGTAGGCACTCACCTCGACCCGACGTTCGTCAAGGGGGACCAGATGGTCGGGAGCGTGATAGGCAGAGCAGGGACCCTTCCGGACACCCTCGAACACGTCACATTGGACGTGGCGCTCCTCGAGACGGCGGTCGGGTCGGCAGACCTCGTAAAGGTGGAGAAGGTCAGGCTCGGAGAGACCGTCAGGCTCAACCTCGGGACGGCATCGTCGCTGGCTGTAGCCACCTCCGTGAGGGGAGACGTGGTGGAGCTGGACCTCAAAAAACCCGTGTCGATAGAGATGGGGATGCGCGCGGCGATAAGCAGGAGGATTTCCGAGAGGTGGCGTCTCATTGGCTCGGGCGTCCTGAAATAGGGCTTGCAGGTCATTTTCGACAGCAGCTTTCTGATGGGCGTGGTCGAGAGGCCGACCACCTGGTTCGAAGATATGGTCGACGACCTCGGCGGGTTCCAGCCTCTGCTGCTCGAGTGCGTAGAGATAGAGCTCCGGAAGATCTCTGAAGGGAGCGGGAAGAGGGCTAGGACAGCAGGCGTGGCACTGGCCCTCGCGTCCAAGTTCGTCAGGATCCCCTGTGGTGCCGGAACGGTCGATGACGAGATTGTTTCTGCCGCAGTCTCCGCCAAGGCTGCCGTAGCCACGACAGACAGGGACCTCGTGCTGACTCTGAAGTCGGCTCACGTTTCCGTCGTAACGCTGAGGGGAAACAGGGTAGCATTGGATTGACGCTCCCGGAGAGGTCTCTCAGAAAGGCTGTTAAGCACCGACGCCGCCTGCCAGACGGCCTTGGCGTCCGTCCCCAAGATACGCGCCAGCGAAGCTGAAAAGATAGCTTCCTTCATCGGTGAGGTCGTCGAGGGGGCCTCCGCGAAGGGAGCGGTGGTCGCCCTGAGCGGCGGAATAGACAGCTCCGTCGTGGGCGCCCTGTGTGTGAAGGCCCTCGGAAGGGAGAAGGTCTTGGGGTTGCTCCTCCCGTCAGACCATACGCCCGAGGAGGACACGAAGGACGCCCGTTCGTTGGCAGACTCCTGGGGGATAGAGACCAAGACCGTCCCGATCACTGGGGTCGTGAAGTCGATTCTGGCGTCCGTGGACGTCGAAGGGACAAGGGTCGCCAGGGGCAACTTGGAAGCCAGGACGAGGATGGTGATTTCATATTTCTATGCCAACAACCTGAGTTACCTTGTGGCCGGGACTGGGGACAGAAGCGAGCTGGCGCTGGGTTACTTCACCAAGTTCGGCGACGGAGGCGTCGACTTCCTCCCTATTGCGCATCTCTACAAGACGCAAGTCAGGCAGCTAGGTGCTCATCTTGGGCTCCCGAGAAGGCTCGTCGAGAAGCCCGCTTCTCCGCAGCTGTGGAAGGGACAGAAGGCAACCGACGAAATCCCAGCCGAATACGACAAGCTCGATGCGGTGCTTAGCTCCCTCCTCGACCTCAAGGCGCACGCTAAGGAGGCGGCCTTCAGGGGAGGGGTACCTGTCAGCGTCGCCGAGAAGGCCCTTGAGATGCACCGGAGGTCTGCCCACAAGAGGGCAATGGCGGTGTCGCTCCTCGACGACCGGCAGAGACCGTCTCATGGCGGCTAAAGATTAAAATCGCTGATTCGAAGGGGTGCGATAGTTTCTGGATAGTTCATGTTTCAACTAGTCGAACTCAACGACGTAGTCAGGGTCCCCCCCGAGAAGTTTGGGTCCCCCCTCGAGAAGGTAGCTCTGGAGCTGCTGAAGCTGAAGTATGAGAGCACCATCAACCCGGACCAGGGGTACCTCGTCCTAGTCACGAAGGTTGACGTGGACAAGGTAGGCAAAATCATCGCCGGGGACGGCGCCACCTACCATAGGGTGAAGTTCGAAGTGCTCTCGTTCTACCCCCTGAAACAGGAGCTGGTCGAGGGAGAGGTAGTCGAGGTCACCGACTTCGGTGCGTTCGTCAGGATCGGACCAGCCGATGCACTGCTGCACCTGAGTCAGATAATGGACGACTACCTCACCAGCGACGTGAAGTCCGGAATAATCACCGCCTCCCAGAGCAAGAGGACCCTCCGGGTCGGGAGCAAAGTCAGAGTGAGGATAACAGCGGTCAGCCTCGGCCACGGAATATCCATGGGGAAGATAGGCGTCACATGCAGGCAGCCGTTCCTCGGCGCTTTCGAGTGGATTGATGAAGAGGTGGCGAAGGCAGGGAAGGCTCGGAAGGCTGCCGAAAGAACGGAGAAGTAGTAGACGATGAAGGAACTCGCCTGCCGCAAGTGCAAGGCGCTGACGACCGAGAAGGCCTGCCCCAACGACGGCTCGACGGAGCTCAGCAACGAGTGGTCGGGGCTCATAGTCATAATCAACGCTGAGAAATCCCAGGTCGCAAAGACCCTCGGGATCACGAAGCCAGGCAGGTACGCGCTAAAGGTAAGCTAGCCCCTTGCCTCGGGCGTACAGGCTCTCTGGAGAGCTGAGGCAGACCCTCTCGATCCCTCTCGGGCGGGTCTTTGACTCGAAGGAGTCGGCAGAGCCGGGCTTCAGACGCCTCCTGACCGAGGCTTCGATGCTGATCACGGTCGGAGACAGGGTGACGGAGACCGCCGGGTCCCTCGGCAGGGTGCCCGACATCCAGGTGGTGGACGGCCTGGAAAGACGGGACAAGAGGGAGCCACCGTCGGTCCCCTACACCAGGCTCGTGGAGGTGAAGAACCCTGCGGGGGTGCTCACGGCGGAGGCGATAGCGGGGATGAGGGACGCGTTCGGGGGGAGGAAGCCGGTGAGAGTCCTCGTCGACGGGGAGGAGGATCTCATGGCCCTGCTGGCAGTTGGAATGGCGCCGGTCTCCGCCATGGTGCTCTATGGGCAACCGGGGGCGGGTGTCGTGGCAGTGAAGGTGGACGGGGTGTCGAAGTCGAGGAACAGGGCGCTCCTTGCGAAGATGGGAATCAAGAGGCTCGCCTAGTTTCACTCTGTTTTCAGTGGACTCTTCAACTTAATATCCTCGTGAAATCCGGGTGGGCCAAAGTTGCAGGTCGAGAAGAAGTCCGAGTCCAAGGTCCTGGACAGGTCCTACGTGGAGCTGTTCCTCGACGACAGGGCGGGGAAGATATCCAGGAAGGAGGCGATAGCGGCGGTAGCCCAAGAGATGGGGGTCCCACCCGAGAACGTCGCCCTCATAAGGCTGGAGGGCCAGTCGGGGACCACCAAGCTCACCGGAAGGTTCTACGTTTACGGGTCTGCCGAGTCAAAGAAAAGAATCCACCTTAGGTATCTCGAAGAGAGGACGCTGACCAAGGAAGAGCGCGAGAAGCTCAAGCAAGAAAGGAAGAAGAAAGGCGTCGCCCCCGCCCCAGAGGCGAAGAAGTAGGTTTGTCGAAGCAGCCGTCTCCAGCTCCCGCACCTCCTGCTGCCCCGGCGCAGCCCACTCCACCTGCCGAAGAGAAGAAGCCGGAGAAGAAAGAGAAGCCGAAAGCCCCGAAGCGGAGGATACAGGTCCACAAGCTCTACAAGATAGACGGGGAATCCCTAAGCAGGCTAAGGAAGGAGTGCCCGCGATGCGGCAAGGGATACTTCATGGCCCAGCACGGCAATAGGCTCACCTGCGGCCACTGTGGATACACGACCTACCTGAAGTCCTAGGCATAGACGGCCATCAGGTCCTTCAGCATCCTCGCCATCCCGGGAGTGAGGAAAGGCCTGAAAGGCCCGAAGTACTTCGACCCCCTCGCCTTCGCGACGCTTGTCCTGTCGCCCCCCTTCGAGTACGAGTCGAGGAAAGCCGTGGCCACCTTCTTCATCGAATCTTCCCTGTTCGAGAGCTTTGCGGTGTAATAGAGGAACTCGGCCACGTCCCATGCCTGGTCTCCGCCGGCATATGCTTGCTCCAGGTCGGTCAGGTACAGTCCCTCCTTGGCGTCTATGACGTTGCTGGGCTTCGCGTCACCCAGCGCCATCCCCCCGCCGTGGACCCGTGCCATGAGGGCGCCGTAGGCTGAGACGGAAGGCATCTCCTCCGCCCCCCCTTTCAGGAAGGAGTTGATCTCCGAGGCTAGCGTGGGCCCCTCGACGTAGTCTTTGATCAGAATCCGCTCGGCGGGAGCCACTGCCAGTATCTTGGGGACGAGCACCCCCTTGTCCCTCAGGGCGAGGGTCGACCCGTACTCCCGCTCCAACCGTGACAGGGAGCCGGTGCTGAACTTGTTGGCCGCAGACGCCCAGATCCCGAGCAGGGCCCACTTCAGCGACCTCACATCTGTGTAGTTCTTCACGACCACCGACTTCGACATGGCACCGGCCGTGAACGTGAGCACCCGCGTCGTCGAGTAGGGTTCCCCGATGTCCCTTTCCGCCGTGGAATAGGTCTCGAATCCGAGCATGCCGGCTAGCTCGCTGACCAGAAGAGACGCGTCTGGTATCACCGAGCCTTCTCGCAGCTGCAGGAGCGACCGGGGACGCTCAAGGGGCCCGAAGCGGGGCGGGGCCTCTCTCATCCTCCTGAGTTTCGACAGCGCTTCCCTGCTGAACACCGAGGGACCGACCCTCCCTGCGTACCCGTGGACGGCGTACTGCGTCACCCCGCGAGCCGTAACAGAGAACATCGATTGGACCCTGGTGAAGGCGTCGCCTCTGAGCTTTTCCGGGACCATCTTGACCCCGTCCGCACCTGCCACGATCAGCCCCCTTGACTGGAGCGGCTCGACGGCGGCCCGGAACCCTTCGATGGAGATCCGCCTGTTTTCGTCCCCGAGCTTCGACGTGTAGGTGTGGACGTAGCTGTAGGCCGCGGGGGGGTAGATGGAAGACCTCCTGTGGAGCTTGTCGAAGAGGAAGTAGTCATAGGGGATCAGAAGGTGCCGTCCGAACTCCCCATAGTCCGAGGAGAGGTCGAGGAGCGCTTCGATGGCGACCCTCCGCTTGTACTCGAGCTCCACCGACCGGAAGAGCTCGGGGCTTGAGAGGGGCTCGTAGACGTTGAGCAGCCGGCCCACTACGAACTCCCCGAGGTAGGAAGAGCGCGCGTCCTCCACCATCATCCCCTCGTCCACCATCAGAGCCGAAGCCTCCAGCGGGGAGTCCACATACCTGTAGCGAACCCCCTCTTTGAAGCGTTTCAGGACGACAATCAGGTCGTAGTCTGAGTCGGGCCTGGAGTACCCCGCTACCTTGGACCCGTAGGCGGCCACCCCCGAGATCTCGGCGTGACCTGCCAGACCCTGTGCGAGCCCCGCTAGGGAAACTCGCTCGGAATCGGTCAGCCTCAAGCCCGGGTCTTCTCTTGCAGCTCGGCGACCTTGGACAAGACTGCCGGATCAAACCTAGTCGAAGCCACAGCCCCCATAGGGAGCTTCACAAAGTTCTCTTCGGGCCCCACCCACCTTATCGGGAGGTTCTTGCCTATCCAGGACTCTCCGACCTTTTTGTTGAGGGCGGCGTCCGAGAGGTTCTCCTTGAACTTGCGGCTCAGCAGGGAGACGAGCGCCCTTTCGGAGAAGATCAGCTTCGGAGGCACAAGGTGCTCCGAGTCTGCGTACGACGCCTCGTAGAGGGTGGTAGCCACTTCGTCGCTGGCCACGTCCTTGGTGCTGAGCCTTCTCACGAGCTCGATGTAGTGGGTGAACTCGTGGGCTGCCACGGCTTCTATGGTGGCCTTCGTGCCGAACGCCACCAGGGCGGCTGAGAACTGGACGAGTATGAGGACGCTACCGTTGACGGTCGTGGGGATCACCCTCGCGAAGAGGACCCCCATCTGTCCATACTCTGCCCCGGTCTTGGAGACCGGAAGGCTCGGTTCGATGTAGTAAGGAGGATAACGGAGCCCGCTTGCCCTTTCGACTCTGGTCACTGCTCCCTGGACGTATCCCAGCCTGGTCCGGACCTTCTTGGCCATGACCCTCGGCACCTTTCCCTGGGCCACCGCCTGGTCGAGCAAGATCAGGGGGTCCACGGTTTGGCGACCGTCCTCCCGTGCATATGAACCTTGGGGGCTATTCCACTATCCTGAACGTCACCGGAGGGTTTCTGCGTGAGACCTCCATGAATATCTCGGCATGCATCACGCCCTGGTTCTTGCCCAGCACGTCGTAGACCGCCCGGTGCAGCTCATCCAGTGACTGTCCCTTGAGGTTGACGATGATGTCGAATCTTCCCGTCACCTCCCTTATCAGCCGCACTCCTTCGACCTTCTCGATCTCTCTCAGGACCGTTTCCCTCTGCTTCGGGTCGATGTTCAGGCCGGCCAGAGCCCCGGCCCTCATCCCGAGCCGGTCTTCGTTCACCATGACCGTGAACTTTTCGATGACGCCCCGCTTCTGGAGCCTCTTTATCCTGCTGTACATCACCGACAGGTTGACCCCCATTTCTCTGCTAAGCTTCGGGACGGACATCGATGCGTCCGCATAGAGAGAGGAGAGGATCCTCATGTCGAGGTCGTCCAGCCTAGCCATGCCTTTTCGAGGGGTACGCTAGATATTTCTACTTTTCAGCGTTGATGGCCCGATGATTTGATGAACTTCGGGCAGAATTGCAGAACCTAAGCAGGCTTCGCTTCCACCAGCTTGCCGTTTAGCTGGTAGGTCTCCTCGGTGATGGTGTTCCCCCTGACGTACTTCCGCTTCTTCACCCCTTCTTCCTTCCCCCTGTACCCGACCCCCCTGGTCATGAGGACGTAGTTCTTCCCGCCGCCGAGTGTGTCAGCCCTCATGGGGAAGCCTGCTTTGTCGCTTCCTCCCGTGATCATGAACTTCCCGGCGAGCCCTATGGTGGCCCCGTCGATGATGTCTCCTATCTTCCTCCCGATCAACAGCTGTGCACTCGCGTCTTTGACCTCCTGGGCCTCTGACTTGCCGGTCTTGGGGTCCGACAGAACCAGCTTGAAGCTGACCAACTGAACCGGCTCCGAACCTGACTGGTAGATAAACCTAGAACCCGTACATCGGGTCGGACTTTGATTTTATCGCGACTATCTCTTCGAGGACCTCTCGTTCTGCTTCGTTTAGAGAGCCCAGCAGCTTCGTCCTCAACGCCTTTGCTTCGTGGCTCCGGGGCATGGCGTAGAGCGTGTCGTTCTCCCTGACCTGCCGCCCCAGGGTCGGCCCGTCAACAGAGATGGCCACCTCGTCTCCGTCCTTGGCCTCGGGAAGCGCCTTCCCTTGGTCCTGAATCTGCTCCACGGTCCCCAGCTCGGTCCCCAGCGTGTTCATCAGACGGACCTTCGGGCGCAGCCTCCCCGCGATAATCTCTACGCCGAAGACAGCCGGGTCTCTGTTTCTGAAGAAGGCCCCGGGTATCGCCTTCAGCTTGCACGGCCTAGTCAGGCTGGACAGCGCTGCCTTTTCGTCAGACTCCCTCTTCGCAGCCGCCCAGTTGACGTAGCTGTCAATCACTTCGTAGATGATGGATGACACGAAAATCGAGCTGGAGCTGGCGTGGTCTTTTGCTTCGGGTAGGACCTTCGAGTCGAATCCCAAGATGGCTCCGAGATACGGGTCGTGCTCACCTACAACCTGGGCGTCCACTATGTCGTTCTTTGAGATGTCACCTATGTCAGCCTCCCTCACAGGGACCCCCCTCTCCTCGAGCATCCTGAGGACCGCTTCGAGCCCCCCTATGCTCCCAGCCTTCACGATGACCCCCATGTTGTCGGTCTTGACGACGATACTCGAAAGTTCCTTTTCCATCTCAGCCTTCAGTAGCTGGAATTCCCTCTCCGAGAAGAAAGATGCGACCGAAGACCCGGCCACCACTCCTCCGAGGTCGGGAGAGACGAGCTTGACCCCCGCGGCTGCGTACACCGAGTCTACCGGTGTGAACTTGTCCCTAGGGTCCCTCATCTCGTCCAGGGGTTTCGGCATGAAGAGGGCCTTGACCTTCGACTTGAACGCCCCGTCCCTACTCACCAGTGCTATGGAGTCGCCCACGCGCAGGGCGCCTTCCGTGAGGATGACGTTGGCTGTCTGGCCAATCCCCACCTCCTCCTGCATCTCGAGGATTATCCCTCTCGCTGACTTTGCGTCCGCCACCTGCAGCTTCCCCTTCAGGAACTGCTGGGCAAGTCCGATAAGCATGGCAAGCATCTCAGGCATCCCCACCAACGCCCTGGCAGATACCGGGACCACGGACACCTGCTGGCGGAAGTCTTTGACCCGGTAGTAGGCGTCCGACTGGAAGCCGAGCCTTGAAAGCCCCCCCACCACGTTGTAGAGCCTCTCCTCGAGCTCGTCCCCCCACGTCGGAGGCTGTTGCTTCATGACCTCCTGTAGCGCGCCCTTACTTCCCTTCCTCCAGCCGGCGATCATGTCGATCTTGTTGAGGGCCACGAGGAACGGCACCTTCCGCTGTTTGAGTATGTCTATGCTCTCCAGTGTCTGGTTCTCGAGCCCCTTCAGCACATCGACGACAAGTATAGCGATGTCCGCGGCAGACCCCCCGCGTAACCTGAGGTTGGAGAAAACGGCGTGGCCAGGGGTGTCAATCATGAGGAGCCCGGGAATCTGCAGCTCCCCTCCGGCCCTGTCCAGCAGGGGCCCGCAGATCTGCACCAGTGTCTCCATGGGGAAGTAGCTGGCGCCTATCTCCTGGGTAATCCCCCCAACTTCACGGGCCTGAACGCCCGTTCCTCTGAGACTGTCAGCGAGCGAGGTTTTTCCGCTATCTACGTGGCCAAGGATGACCACTACAGGCTGTCGCATCCGGCCGCTCTCCACCGACACTTCCCATCCAGCCCCTTAAGATGCCCTCACCCTCGCGCCTTGCCAAAAAAGGCCGCTTCCTCGTGTGCAAAGCTCTCTGACGAGTCCGACGCGTGGATTGCGTTGTCTGTCAACCCGAGCCCTAGGTCTCCCCTTATGGTCCCCGACGCCGCCTCCCAGCTCTTGGTCGCCCCGACCATCCTCCTGACCGTGGCCACGGCGTCTCTGCCAGATAGGACCACCCCCACCACGGGCCCCGAGGTTATGAACGCGACCAGTTCCCCGAAGAACGGCTTCTCTTTGTGGACGCTGTAGAACTCTTCGGCCTGCGGCTTGGACAGGGTCTGCATCCTGAGCATTTTGATGACGAACCCCTTTCTCTCGAACCGCCCTATGATCTCGCCGACCAGCCCCCGTCTCACTCCGTCGGGCTTTACCACTATGAGTGTCTCTTCGGTCGCGCTCATTTCTTCTGGGGCCTCCTCGCCCATTTCAGCTTGCGAGGGTCCCGTCCGAGCTTCAGGTCGTTGACCTTACATTTCGATGAGCAGTAGGATCTGGTAGAGCCGTCGTTCTTCACGAACAGGATGCCGGAGCCGAGCCTGACTTCTCTGCCGCAGAAGACACATTTCTTTGGAACGTACATTTCAGGCTACCGCACCTCGACCTTTCGGGTCCCTTTGAAACTCGGAATATAAAGACGGCGCCCCCCGAACACGCTTACGCCCTTCCCTTGGCAGCCCTAGGACGGAACCGTTCCACCCAGGAACCTCATCCAATACTGTGCTTCGACGATCAGCCTCTGGGCGAAGTCCTTCGGGTGGGCTACCACTCCGTCCAGTGCCTTGGCTATGGTGTCCGGTCCCAGGTTCGCCAGGCCCTCCAGGTCAATGCTGGCCGCGCCTGTCAGATGCCTCAGCTTCTGGGCGAGCTCCAAGTCGTGGAGGTGTACCCCTTCGAGGTCCCCGCCGTCGGCGAACGCGCTCGCAAGAAAAGACACGTCCCCCGAGAGAACGATGTCCTTGACAGAGAGTCCCCGCGACTTCATGGTGGCGTAGAGATGGCTGTAGGAGACCACCTCCTCCAGAGAGAGCACGGCGAAAAGGGTCCTAGCGGCAGGCATTTTCCTGATCCCTCTGCGCTCGGAGACCGTCCTCTTCAGGTCGACCAATGCGACGAACGGGAACACGTAGTCTACCTGCTTTCCCACCTGCTTTGACATCTCCTGTCTGAACCAGAGCTTCAACGACTCCTGGCTTTCCAGCCCCGCGGGAGTCCTGGTGGGCGGCAAGACCCAGACCCCGGACTGGACGAGCTTGAAACCCGTGGCGATGAGCCTGTCTCTGAGGCTCACGGAGCCTTTCTTACTTTTCGACCTCTCGTAGGACTTCAGCAGCAGGAGGGCCTTGACTTCGCCTGGATAGGACTTTATCAGCTCCTCGACAGTTATCCCTGAGTTCTTGAGCTGCCAGCCTAGCCGGCGCACGAGGCGCTTGCACATCAGCTCGTGGTCCTCATACGTGGCGGGCGCCGCGTGGTCCTCGCCGTCGACCTCTATCCGCTGGATGACCGCCTGAGCCAGCTCGTCGTCCTTGGGGAGGGTTGTGCCGCTGGTAATCTTGCTGAGAGGGCCCCGCACCTTGTCAAAGAGACCGGTGATTCGCTTTACAGCTGACACGCTACCGGCTCCACCTGGGTTGATTGAATTCTAAAGCTTGCCTTCGGGCTGCGACGAGAGCCTCCGTCTGACGGCCTTCCGTATGTCATCAAAGGCCTCCACCAGCTTCTTCTTTGCAAAATATTCGTCCGAGTCTGCCACCTCCACTCGGTCGCCGTAGATTGTGACGTCCCCGATCCTCAAAGGAGAAGGGATCCCCAGGATGGCAGAGAGGCCCTCGACCGTCTTTGGGAAGGTCGCTCCGGACCTGAACCCAAAAGTGTTGGCACCCTCTGACTTGGAGGGGGTCGGGTCGAGGGGAATCACGAGCCCGCTTGAGCTGAACGCTTCCAAGACTCTGCGCTGGACCTCGCCGATGGCCCGACGCGCGCTTTCCTTCTCCTTCCTCAGGGCGGAGGCCCGATCCTGGTGCCCTGGGTCGGACCAGTCCATGCCTATCAGCGCATAGAACGCCTTGTCCTTCTCGTTCCGCTTCGGGTCCTGCTTAATCTCCTGGGAGAGCGCTTCGAGCTCGGCATCTATCGCCCTTAACCTCCTCTGCTCGTCCAGGAGCCGTCCGGCTTCGACTTCCAGCTCGGTGAGGTCCAAACTCCCCTAACCCAGATGGCTGGAGACTTCAATCACAGCCTTCTTGAACTCCTCATGGGTCAGGTTCCGGGTCTGGTACTCGTCCTTGTACGAGTCCCAGGCGTCCTCGGCTTCAGCGATGAGGGGGAGGAGCTTCTTACTGATTCCCTTGATGTTGAGAAGGATGAGGGCAGAGGCGGGCTCCCCTGGAAGGGTAGGGATCTTGATGAAGATCACGCGCTTGTCCTGGATGGCGTACTTGTCGGCGAGCACCTTTTTGAAGAACTCTCTGTCCTCGGCTGTCAGCCGCGAGCTGCTTTTGATCAGAACGCAGGCAGAGTCGGTCTTCCCCTTCTCGATCTCTCCCTCCTGGGAGATGTCGAAGAGCAACCCGTCGTTCCCTTCGTCCAGGGCCTGTTCGATGGCCCGGATGTCAGACCCTCCCTTGGGGACGAGCGGGATGAGCCACGGGACCACGAACTTCGGCTTGCTGGCCGCGAGCCAGGTCCTGTAGTTGGACATGTCCCACTCGGTCTCCCGGATGAACGAGTCCATGAACTCGGCTATTACGTGGGCAGCCAGCAGATTCATGTCTCGGTAGTCGTGCCACCCGACTCGGATCTGCTTCGGCAGCTCGTCGACTATGGACGAACGTGAGTCGAGCATCCCCTTGAGCTTGTCAGCCTGGAAACGGAGCTCCTTGTTGTCCATAAGGATGGGAGCGTCCGAATACCGGATCTGGTAGGCCATGTTCAGCACCACGCTGATGTGCGCCGGCCCGTAGATGATCGGGTCCCACCCTATCTCTGGGAGGACCCCGAAGGTGGCGATGGTGGCATGACCCAGGGTCGGGCTTTCCTTGACATATGCCATGAACTCCGAAGAGAAGGAACCCCCGGTGCCGCCCCCCATGCTGAAGGGGACTATGAAGCCCCTCACGGGTTCGGGTGAGATTGCCTGAATCCTGGACGCGATGTCCTGCTTGCCGACTATCTCGTTCCTGAACCTTCCACGCCCTTCAGCCCAGTTCCTCGCGGCGCCTCCGAGCCCGTAGACCGCGTGCTTGTCCTTCATGGCGAAAAGCTGCGGGTACGACTGAAGTATCAGGTTAGCAGAACGCGGGTCCAAGTCTACCAGCAGCGCCCGCGGAACAAGCGGAGTCTCCCCTCTGCGAAGCGAAGCGCCGAACCTCAGTATCGTGCTCCCATACCTCCTCAGGACTTCGAGCTGCTGCTTCTCGCCTTTGAGGGTCGGAGCGCTCGGATTGGCCCCGACGTCCATGAGGACCCACCTGTACGCCTCGGCGCCTATCCCCACGCCCGCATGTCCCATGCACGCCATTATCACCGGATTGGGGGCGAGAGGAGCCTGGTTAGCTAGGCTGAACGCCAACGTTATACCTCGCCTTCCATCTTTTTTATACGTTTGTTGGGGCGGATGAAACGTCGGCGATGAGCTACGATGAGTCCAAAGCGAGGGACGTCATCTTCGTCATAGACGGCTCCAGGAGCATGGGAGGAAAGCTGACGTCGTCCGGGATGAGCAAGATGGAGATCGTAAAGACGGGGCTGACGAACTACATCGCCGAGCGTTGGCCCGTGTCCTATTTCCCCTGGCCGATACGGATGGGGATCTCGTTCTACCGCCTCCTCGGGACGCCGGGCTCCACGCAGATCGAGGTCGTGGTGCCGCTTAACCCGCCTCCTGCCTCACTCGAGCTCTACAGACTGGAGGAAGCTGGCTGCAGGGGCGGGAGCCCGCTGGCCGACGCCCTCAGGTATGGGATCAAGAGCACGTCTGACTCGATGAGGAAGGAGAAGGTGGTCAAGCTGGTAAGCGACGGAGGGAACGACGGACCTCCTGCGAAGACCGTGGCTGACGAGCTGAGCGGCTCGTCGGTAGTTGTGGACGTCATCGAGCTTTCGAACAGCGCGTCGGGGGAGCTGAGGGACATCGCGGCCATGGGGCATGGCGCCTACCTCCGGCCGCAGAACCTAGCGGGGTTCGAAGCCGCGATACGAAGGTAGCTGCGCGCCGAAGCCCCTCCTCGCAGAGGGGAGGGTTGAAGCAAGGGACGGGCCGGAAGATTTGAGGTACGAGGCAGTACAGAAGGAGGGCCGTCTGACAGGTCAGGGCAGGCTTCAGGAGGTAAACGGTAATGTCCTATTTCAGCTTCCGGGCCTCGCGTTCCGTCTCTCTCAGGACCAGCACGTCCGCCAGCCTGATGGGTCCCTTCACGTTCCTGGTCAGAATCCGCCCCTTCTCCTTCCCCTCGAGAATCTTGACCCTCACCTGTGTGATTTCGCCGGCCACCCCAGTTCTTCCCACGATCTGGACCACCTCGGCAGGAGTTAGTGTTTCCGCTTCTCTCTTGCTGCTCATACGGCTTTCTTCAGCCTCGAAAGCTCCTGGGTGACCTGCTCGAGTATCTGAGAGCCTTCACCGGCGTCAAGGACCGCCGCAGAAGCCGTCGAGACGTCTATGCCAATGGCTGGGCCTATCTGGTCTTTCGAGGGGACGAACACGTAGGGGATCTTCCTCTCGTCGCACAGTATCGGCAGGTGGGCCACCACCTCAGGCGGGGTAACGTCCTCGGCGATCACGACGAGCTTTGCAACCCCCCTCTCGATCGCCTTCGTGGACTCGTTTGTCCCCTTCCTTACCTTCCCCGTGCGTGAAGCCTGCCTCAGGACCTCGTAGGCCGCTTCAGATACTTCTTTCGGAGTCTCGAATTTGATGTAGTAGGGCTTCTTGTCTGGGGTCATCTTTCAAATCTCCCAGCCTGGCCCATCTCGACCGTCATATAAACGGTTGGCCTAGGAAGGCTAGCCGGAGAGGATGAACTTCCCGGACGAGTCGAGCCTGCAGAAGCCGAACCTTGGGAACTGGACTATGTCGCCCAGCTCGAGGGACGAGGCAGCATTCTCGACATATCCGGTCACCTCCCTGAGGCTGTCCTTGTTGTAGACGTCACCGTCCAGGAAAAGTTCCCCGGGAATGGAGACGGTCGCGTCAACGTGGTCGTCGGCGACCCACTGCAGCTTCTTTGACTCGGGAAGCACCCCATCCCCGGCATACCTCGCCTCAAGGGAGGCGCCCATGGACAAGAGCTCGACGTTGTAGAGGTCCATGAGCCTAAAGACAGCGCCTTCCTTGAGGTTCTTCGCGTCAGCAGAAGGGATGTAGAATCGGCCTGCCGTTGAGACCTTCCTCGCCCCCAGGTCCTTCTGTGGATGGAACGGAATCATCACCTCCTTCCGCGGAGCCCCTTCCACGACCAACCCCACAGGGTCCGGGACGAAGAAGACCCTCCTGGAGACGGGGTCCAGGAGTTTCCTGTTGATGGACAGGAGCATGCTCCAGTCGTACTCGTGCTCGGTCTTTGTGTACCCCACCTGGAGGGTGAAGTCGTGTATCGCCTGCGGGACGACCCCCCGCCTCCTCAGGCCGTCCACCGTCGGCATCCTCGGATCGTCCCACCCGGAGACAACATTCTTCTCGACCAGGGGCCTGAGGAGCCTCTTCGAGACGGGGGTCCCCTTGAAGTTGAAACGCGAGAACTGGATGACCTCGATCCGCCTGAATTTCAGGGCGTCGCGGATCAGCTGCTGAAGCTCGTCGCGGAACTCCGAGCTCCTAAGAACGTGAGTTATGCGACAGATCTCGTCCTCAACGGCGTTGGCCAGGTCATAGGTGGGCCAGAGCGAATACTTGGTCCCTGTAAGTGGATGAGGCTGGGAGATTACCCTGAAGAGGTTCGTGTCCCGGAGCGAGTAGTTGGGGCTCTGCATGTCTCCTTTGAACCTGATCACATAGGCCCCCTCCTTGTGCTTGTTCGCGAGGAGTTCCTCCCAGACCTTCATGTTCACATCGATGGAGCTTCCTCTGTGCTCGCAGGGGGTCCCCTCGAACCTGAGGCGTTTGACCTTCGCCTCGTCGCAGGAACAGGCGTATGCTCTCCCGAGCTCGATCAGCTTCCTCCCGCTCTCGTATATGACCTCCATGTCGTCCGAGATGCTCTTTTCGTGGTCCCACCTGACTCCCAGCCACTCGGTCCCTCTCCTGAAGCTGTCGTAGTACTTCGGGAGGACTTTCCGGGGGTTCGTGTCCTCGAAGCGGAGCCAGAGCTCACCGTCGTACATCTCTTTGTAGAGGTAGTTGATTGTCCAAGCCATGGCGTGCCCTATGGTCATGTACCCAGACGGCTCGGGTGCAAGGCGGAATGCGGCCTTTCCCTTGACGGCGTTGGGGAGAGGCGGAAGGCCCACCCTCCCCCTCTCTTCATGGTGCGCCTGCGCCCCGGGAAACTTCTCTGCCAGGAGCTTCTCCTGCGCTTCAAGCGTGAGGGCGTTCACCCTCCTGGCCGCCGCGGCCGCCTCCTTCGAGACGGCTCCCGCCCTAGACCTGAGCTCTGGTATCTCCCCCAGCACCCTTCCGACAATGGCCCCCACCTCTGCCTTCCCTCCATGTCTGGCCGCGTTCGAAAGGGCCGCCTCCTCTATCGCGTCCAGCGCGTCCTTTCCCAGCTCTTCGGCTACCATTCCCTCTCTACTGCGAACTTTGCGAAGGAGCGGAGGAGCCCCACGGCTTTCCTGTCACCTTTCCACGGGATACCCTCCAGGGTAGATAGCGAGTCTTTCAACAGCTCCGCAGCCCGCTTGCGCGCGTAGCCGACTGCGTCGTACCTGTCGACGAGGCCGAGCACGAAAGCCACGTCCTGCCTGGTCTTCTTTTCCCTGCTCTTGTTCATAATGGAGACGACTCTGTCCCTCTCTCCCTGGGTCGCTGCGGAGAGAAGGTGGAGGAGGATGAGGGTCCTCTTCCCTTCCAGGATGTCGTCAGACTTCACCTTGCCGTATTTTTTCTCGTCTCCCACTAGGTTCAGCGAGTCGTCCTGAATCTGGAAGGCGACGCCCAGCTTCGTCCCGAAGTCCTCCAGGTCGGAGAGGACCTTTTCACCCGCACCCGCCACTATGGCCCCCAGCCTGCACGGGCTCGCTACAGTGTACCATGAAGTCTTCCTGGTGCACATCTCGTAATAGTCCTCCTCCTTCAGGTCCCACCTCTTTGAGGCGACCCACCCGAGTTCCATATGCTGCCCCTCGGTTGTCGCGTCCACCATCCGCGAGAACTCCTCCATCACCCTGAACGTCCGCTCGAGGCCGATCCTCGAGCGGTTCCTGAGGAGCGCTTCCCAGGTCCTTGCGTGGAGGGCGTCTCCGGCGTTAAGGGCGAGGGACTCCGGATACTTCTTGTGAAGAGCAGGCTCGCCCCGCCTCAGCTCCGACCCGTCTTCGATGTCGTCGTGCACAAGTATCCAGTTCTGAAAGAGCTCTATGCATGCGGCTGTGATCATCGCGTCCTCTTCTTCCCCTCCTGCGGCCTTGCAGGCCGTCACGCAGAGGAAGGGCCTCATCCCCTTCGCGGGTCGAGACGGGTAGTCCCTCATCATCGTGTAGAGGAGGCGGACCTCCCTGACCGGGCTGGTCTTTGGTAGCACCTGGTCGAGTATGACCCTGTCCACCTCTGACTTCACACGTTTCATTTCGTCTTGGAGGTTCGGCACTTTCCCGGCCACCAGCCTTCCGCTAGGAGCGGACTACGGTCCCGTAAAAGTCGAGCCCCTTGAGGGCCTTCGAGAACTCGTTCCGCCTGTACCCGGAGACGAAGCAGACCCTCGACCCTCCCGCCGCGATTTTGGCCGCGGCGTCGAGTTTGGCCTTTATCCCCCCGGTCGTGTCGTCCCCTTCGGAGACCTTCATCCGTCTTATCTTCGACGGGGTGAGCTCAGGTATGATGACCCTGGTGTTCCCTTCGTAGACTCCGTCGACGTCGAGTGCGAAGACGCTCCTTTCGGGCTCGAGTATCTTGGCTAACTCCTGCACGATGAAGTCTCCAGATATGACCTTGAACCCTGACGGGGCGAGGCTCACGTCGCCGAAGGTGACCGGGGTAAGCCCCTCCTTCAGGAGCCCACGGAGCCAAGATGCCACCGCGGTTGCCCCTCCCCGGCTAACCGCATCGAAGGGGGAGAAGGGATAGGGGCTGAGCTTGTACTCCATCATAGTTTTGCAGACCAGCCTGTTGAGCTCATACATTGCTCCCCTGGTCTGCGCGACTCCGACCGCCGGGGCCTCCCCGACCTCGGAGCTGAGCCCGTGCTGCCTGGCGACAGAGTGACCGAAGGAACCGCCGCCGTGGACCACGACTACCTTCTGGTCGGAAGAGGCTATCTCTTCGGAGAGGGCGGAGACCACGTCAGGCCGATACGAGAAAGGCTTCGACTTGTCGGTGATGACCGAACCGCCGAGCTTGGCCACTACCGCTCTAGCCAGCTTTTCACTCCCTCGACCGGCACCTTTGCTATGAACGTCTCGAACCCTCGCGCCGTCAGCCCCGAAACTATGCTTTTTTCCTTTGCTTCCGGCGCCAGCGCTATGACGCTCCCGCCTCCCCCGCCCCCCGTCAGTTTCGCGCCGTAGGCGCCCTCCGAAGCGAACAGCTCGACCATGGCGTCCAGTTCTGTGCTGGAGACCCCTACCGCACGGAGGGCGGCATGGTCGATGGTGAGGATGGACCCCACTCCTTTCACGTCTCCCCGCTTGAGGAGCTCCGCCGCCTCCAGGCTGAGGCCCCCCACTGAGGCTGCCAGCATCCCGAAGAAGCCGGGGAAGCGCTCTCTCATGAGCGAGACCTTCCTTATCTGAGTCTTGGTCCTCCTGCTGACTCCGGAGAACGACACTATCAGCCTCCTCTCGCCTCTAATCTCGACCTTCCTGGGCTCCTCCCCAGGCTTGAAGAGCAGGACCCCTCCGGAGGCGCAGACCGTTGGGTCGACCCCGGACGGCCTACCGTGTATCCCCTGCTCGCCTATCATCGCGAACCTGACGAGCTCGTCGGTCCCAAGGCCGAGGGAGTACAGCCTCGAGACTGCGGCTGCTGCCGCCACCATTGTGGAGGCGGAGGAGCCGAGCCCAGCCCCCTGGGGTATCGAAGAAGAGACTGAGACATTCACCGCGGGGCTCACCGAGAACTCCTTGGCCATAGCGTCCACGACGTGTTTCAGGGGGCGGAGCCCCGCCGAGTCCGCCGGGAAGCGGTCCGAGTCGGCACGATAGCTACCGGAGGGCGAGACCTCCACCCTCACCTTTCGGGGGAGGGCAGCGGCGAGCGCCCAGGCTCCGTGGACGACAAAGTGCTCCCCGACCACGATTGCCTTCGACGGCGCCTCGGCGATGGCTTTCAAGTGCTGACGAATCGTAGGGCGCCGTAGCCCACGACTTGAAGGTTATCTCCGGAGGTGTCGCCGCTCGAAGCATACTTCAGGAGCTCCGCCCTTCCGAGCCCCAGGGACCTGGCGGCCATCATCACGGTGGCGATGGCGCCGTAGCCGCAGGCGGTGACTCTCAGCCTCTCGAGGGTGGAGTAGAAGCCGTCTACGTCCATCCTGACCACCTGCCGGAGGAGCGCCGTGTCCTTCTCGCGCGCGCTGACAGCTGGCTCGTAGTGGGTGAGGTCTGATGAGGCGACAAGTATCCCTTTCCTGTGTTCCAGGATCTTGGCTACGGCTGCTGAGACGACCCCTGCAGTGTCTTGGTCCTGGAAGAGGAGGGATATAGGCAGCAGCGGGACAGAGTCTCCATAAATCCTCTGGAGGAACGGGAGCTGCACCTCCAGGGAATGCTCCAGCCTGTGGGCCTGGGGGTCGAAGGATACTATGCCAGCCAGGTCGGAGAGCTCTTCGGCGGCCTCCGGGTCTACCCGCATGCGCCCAAGCGGGGTCTCCCAGGCCCCTTCCTTGAAGGTCGACACCCCGCTCCCGATGCCATAGTGGTTGGGAGCCACGACGACGATGAGGTCGGGGTCGCGCAGCGAAGAGGCGTGGTAGTACGAATGGGCCGCCACGGGGCCAGAGTAGACGTACCCGGCGTGAGGGGACACCACCGCCACGGTCTTCGAGGTTGCAGGAGCAGGCGGGAGTTTCCCCGGCCCGAGCCGATGGAGATAGCATCCGTCTATCAGGTCCGCCAGCTCGTGAGGGTCTGACGGGTAGAACTGATCGGCTACCGCGGGCTTCCTTACTGACAAGGGTCGGCGCTACTCGCGCCGTTCTGATATCCTTTCCTCGGGGATGTCAGGCTTCGGCTCCTCCTCCACCTTGGTTTCGAACTCCTCTATGCCATACTTCATGGCCTGATCCTCGGCAAGCAGGCCCGAGCGTACCAGGGTGGACCTGGCCAGAAGCCAGAATATCGCCGCTATGGCCTTGCGCCCGCGGTTGTTCCCCGGGATGACAAGGTCTATGTCGTCGGTGACGTTGTCAGTGTCGCAAACGGCTATGACCGGGACCCCCAGCTTGGCTGCCTCAACCATCGCCTGCATGTCCGACATCGGGTCCGCCACCACCACCAGTTCCGCGTCCAGATGCCCCGGGTACAGCGGGTTGGTGAAGGTCCCGGGCATGAACCTCCCTATCCTGGACATCGCCCCGGTGAGCTCGCAGAACTTCTGCACCGCCACCGCCCCATGCTCCCTACTGGTGTAGACAACCGTGTTCTTCGCCCCCGTCGCGGCTATGAACTTCCCTGCCACGTCGATCCTCTCGATGGTCTTCGCGTAGTCGATGATGTGCAGCCCGTCAGGTCTTGGCCGCGCCGTGAACGCCTCCATGGTCTTCGTCCTGACCGGGGTCCCTATCCTGATCCCGGTGGCCAGGAGCGCCTTCTCGGAAAGCCCGGGAGCCACGAGTTTGTCGGCCGACCCCGCGTCATCGTCGTCGAATTCTGACATGCCGCCGCCCTCCCTCAGAGCTCTGACTTGCGGCTGTAGAATGGAAGGACCTGGTCGATCACGTCTATCGACGAAATGAGCATCCGCCTGCAGCAGTACCGCTTCAGCCCCAGTTCGTCGAGGACCTTGCCCGGCTCTTCTCCGCCCTTCACTCTGGCCTGAAACGGGACGAACTTGTCGCCGATGAGGTTGCCGCAGGTAAAGCAACGGATGGGTATCATCATGGCAGTCTACCTGTACGACTTCTGGCGCTTTCTCCTCGCGCCGGGTCCTCCGAACTTCTTTGGCTCAGCTTGTCTCGGGTCGCCCGAGAGCAGGTATTTATTGTATGCATTGAGCCTATCTCTGATTTCGCTCCCCCTGACCTGGTCCACGTAGGCCCTGGCTATCGCCATGGCAGCGGCGTCCGCCTGCCCCATGAACCCTCCTCCTGAAACGCTCACGTCCAGGTCGTACTTCTCTCTGAGGTCTCCGACCACTTGGACCGGTGCGAGGAGGTGCAGCCTGGCCGGTTCGGGCTCCCAGAGCTCCACCGGAGTGCCGTTGACCCGTATCTTACCCGCGCCCGGGAAGATGGCGGCCGTCGCCCTCGCGGTCTTCCTCGACCCCGAGTACAGCTTCGGAGGCTTCTTGGTCTGCAGTTTCTGCGTCTGCGCCGGCATCGCTACTCGTTCCACCCCAGGCTCTTGGAGAGGTCGGCCATGGTCACATAGACTGGGATCGGCCGGGTGGCCGCCGCGTCATCGAACTTCATCAACTTCGACCCGTCGACCCCCTCCGGGACCCCTATGTAGACCCTGAGCCTCTTCATCGCGACCGCGCCCTTTGGCTTCTTCCTCGGGACCATCCCCCGGACCATCCGTCGGAGGATGTTGTCTGGCCTCCTCGGGTGGATGGGACCATAAATGGGGTTCACCTTGCTGGCGAGCTCCAGCCGCTCTTTCCATTGGTTGATGACGGAGGTCCTGGACCCTGAAACGAGCGCTTTCTCGGAGTTCACTACCACGACCCTCTTACCAGAGAGGAGTAGCTTCGCGACCTTGGAGGAGAGCCTTCCTGCGATCTGATTGGCCGCGTCCACGTAGACCGTCTCTTCACCTGACAAGCTTTACACCGCTCCCCTTCGGGTACTTCTTGAGGAACTCCTCGAGCGTGAGGGCAGACCCTCCGATGGCCTCGATTTTCGCCTTCGCCGATGTCGAATAGGAGAACGCTCCCACCACCACCTTCTTCTCCATGACGCCTGTCCCGAGGACCTTGCCCGGTACAAAGACCGGCTCCCCGTCGTCCGCCAACCGGGATATCCGCCCCAGGTTAACCTCGACCCTTGTGCTCGACGGGTAAGACAACAGGGCTGACGCCTCGCTCCAGATGCGCGCCTTCTGCTTCTTGCCGGCTCTCTCCAGCAGCACCGCGGTCCTCCTGGTCACCGGGTTGTCGGCGGTCAATCGGGCCCACCTACCGCGACCTGTATCTCCTTCAGCTTCTTTTCGAGGAGTTCGATCGCCTTCAGCACGATCTGCTTTGCCGGGAGCCCTCCGGCCGACTCCACCGCGAGGACGAAGGTGCCTTCCTTCTTCCCGTCTGTGAGCGTCGCGACCGTGCACGGCTGCCACTTCGCGTGCTCCTTCCCCCTTCCCAGCCTGGCGTAAGCTTCGAGTTTGACCGACTGCCCTGCTGCGAGCTTTATCAGAGGGATAGACTCACTCACTGGCCTGACGTCGCGGTCTTCAGAGACCAAGTCCCCTGATGTCACCGTCATGACTTTGTCTTTCCCCTTCGCGTCCAGGACGAAGAGTACCCTGCACTTGTGACACCCGAGGGGGTTACCGCAGTCGCACTCCTCCGGGAGGTTGTACCTTTCTAGGTCAGTCCTGATGGGCACCATGCCAAGCCTGTGAGCGAGTATCTCGTCGTAGAGGACAGAGGAGTTTTCCAGAATCACTACGTCGTCAATCGCCATGGATGGGACCTCGGCGATGCAGAATCTACGAATTGCGTTGGCGTAAGACCTGTCGATTCCCTCGAGCTGGAGGGCGACCGAGCTCCCGCTGTCTTCGAGCACCTTCACTTCTACCGTTTTCTAGCCCACCAGCCTATAACGTAACATGAGACGACCAGTTTCGGGCGTCGGGTCTGCGTTGTGGTTAAAAAGTTAGCGGGTAGGGCTTGGCATCGAGCCCGGTCGGGGCGGGCTGCCGCATCAAGCTTCAGCTTACGCTAGGTGAATCAGAAACAAAAAGGGAGGAAAGCTGTCTGTCTAGGACAGCTTTCTTACCAATATGGCTAGTTCTAGTACCAGGGTGATGGCTGCGAGCACCGCGACCACGAGTACGTAGGTCGAGGTGTTCCCTATGCCGCTGGTGTTCGAGGCCGCCGTGCTGGCCGCCGCCGCCGCCGACTGGGCTGCGGTAGCTGCCGAGGAGGCGCTCGAAGCGGCTCCGCTCACAGCAGATGCGAGCGAAGTGAGCTGGGTTCCGATCCCGCTGACGCTGCTCTGCAGGCTCGTCACGTCCGACGTAAGGGTCGTGATGGAGCTGCTGATGCTGGTCAGAGAGCTCTGGATGCTTGTGAGTGTGGTGGAGAGGCTGCTCACCGCGCTGGTCACGCTGCTCATGGCAGTGTTGAGCGCAGCGAAGCCGCCGTAGATGTAGTCACCCGTGGTGGTGACGTTGAAGTAGGCGTAGGTGGCGTAGTTGTAGACTCCGTTAGTGCTCATGTTGGGGCCTACACGGCTTAAGACCTCGAGGAGCTGGTGGCCCGCTGCGTTGTTGGCCAGGGTCACGACGTGCTCTCCAGGCCTGTACCCCGCGGTGGGGAAGGTGAAGGAGAGGTCGCCGGTCCCGTTGGCCATCAGCGCGCTCGTGGCGCCGCCTTGGCTCGAAGTGATGGGGAGCTGGTTGTTGTCGATTGTCGCGGTGTAGAAGATGTTGCCGACGACCGAGGCGGCCGAGAGGCGCTTGAACAGCGTCTTGCAGCCGAGGTGGAGCGCGTCGCCGATGGTGGTGCCGTCCTTGTTGCATCCGGGCGCGAGCCCTTCAGCGGTGGCCGTCAGCCACCCTGAGGTGCCGACGTCGTTGGAGTTGACCGAGCCTGGAGTGATTACGAGGGTGGGCGTGATCGTGAAGTTGCCGCTGCCCTCGATCCCCGCGGGGTGCGCCAGAGCGAGTTTGATGGTCTCGCTCGCGTTGTCGGCGATGCTCACGAAGGTGTAGGTGGTGTTGGAGAGAGCGACGACCTTGTGCGGCAGGAGCCCGTAGGCGTTCGGGACCGTGAAGCTCACGGCCGAGGTGAACTCGCCGTTGGAGCCGATGGACCCGTTGACCACGTTGTAGGCTTGGCCGTCACCGAAGGCCATCTCAGTCCAGTAGAGGTACTGGACGGTGTTGGCTGGGAAGCCGTAGGCGCTCACCGTGACGGTAGAGCTCGGGTTCGAGGACGGCCCGTTGGCCGCGCCCGTCACCGAGTCGGTGAGTATGAGGGTCGGGAGTATGTTGATGGTGAAGTTGTAGTAGACCCCGCCCTGGTCGACCCACACGTTGTGGTGGCCCAGGCCGAGGATGGGGACGGTGACCGTGGTGTTCCAGAACCCGCTTGCGTCCGCGGTGACAGCCACTGAGGTCATGGCCGTCGACTTCGCGACGGAGGCGGTTGCGCCTCCGACGAGGAAGGTCACAGGCGCTCCGACCTCAGAGTTGTTGCCCGCGATGTAGAGGGTCCCGAAGACGTTGGCATCGACAACCGCCGGGTCGGCGATCGTGATGGTGCCGACCGTGCCTATGGCGCCGGTGTCGTTGCCGTAGAGGTGGCTGAGGGTGAACGCGTCAGCGCCCACGAAGGCGCCGGCGTTGCTGTAGGATGAGATCGAGGCGATGCCCCTGCTGAACTCGTGGAAGACGGGTAGGTTGAGCGCATACTCTGCGCTGTCGACCACATACGGGGTCGAGGCCTTGTCGTTGGCCGCGAAGACCGTTATGGGTACCGTGGTGTAGATGTTGGTGGTCTTCTGGTTGATCACCTGCATCGCGTCGACCATTGGGGTCGCCGCGGTGGTGAAGTAACCGCTGCCGGTCGAGACCCCGCTTATGAGGGTCCCGGTCGTAGTGGTGTTTGCTCCCGTCCATCCGGACGAGGAGAAGGTGTAGTTGATGTCAACCGTGAGTCCAGATGGGAACGCGCCGCCGGCCACTGCCACCGGAGTCCCTGGCGCCCCTGAGGTCTTGCTCAGGAGTAAGCCGGGCTGCGGGTAGAGCGTGCCTGCGGTCACTGCGACGGCGCCAGTGGAGCCGTCGTAGATCTTGATGAAGTTGTAGGAGCTGTTGATGTTAAGGGGGATTGGCCCTACGACCACGTCGGTGCCAGCTACGTTGCCTATGTACCATGTCCCTGTGATCCCTTCGCCGAGCGGACCCTTCACCGCCTTCAGTGCGGGGGCGGTGTTCGAGAAGTCAGCTACGTTGAAGGTCGGGCCGTACTGGACGTCGGAGGCGCTGATGTGCGAGAACCCGTCGAGGCTCATGAAGAGCTGGAACTGGGTCCCGGAGAAGGTCACGCCTGGGTGCGAGAAGTCGATGGCGAAGGGTAACGCAGCGGTCGCGACGTTGTTCTGAGCGACCGTGTCGTTCAGGATCCCTGCCGTGACGTTCTCGGAGAGGGTCGCGTCGGTGACGGTCGTGGCGTGGGTGACGTTGGGGGTGACGTAGGCCAGGCTGGCGTGGCCAGTCGAAGCATACGTCGGTGCGATCGGGATAATCATGAGGAGCGCAGAGAGAGCGAGAAGAGTTGCAAGTAGTATAGAGCTAGTCTTATTCATGCGTACGCTTGATAGCGTAGACAAATCTGTTTTCGGGTCCGCTCCCTGGAATTCCTATATAAGCTGGGTGGACGAATCATCCATTTCTGATTCTATCTTCGGTCAGAAACGTCTGTTTTAGCCTTGTCGCGCAAATAAACACGCGATTGCAGCTCTTTTCGACTGAATCTGATGTCTTGGACCTCTGAAGCTGACCAGGGGCTGAAATCTCTGCTCCAATCATAGGTGGCGACGCCCGACAGCAGACCCGTGTGTGGTCCTGAAGAACCGCCGGGGGGCTCCGCAAAAAGCGGCGGCGCCTGCGGAGGCAGGTCTCTTCGAGGGTCCCGTCAGGCCCTTGCGGACGGCTGACACCCGGGTGACGACCCGTCGCCCCGTGTTACCTGCTTTGGCCGTCCCCCGGGAGGCAGTCGACCACTGGCGGGACTAGACACCGGTCCAGAAACCGTCTCATCTCTTCAAACCTTATAACGGAAGAGCGAAGGGCAGATTCAGAAAATGTCGGACTCCGAGTTCAGGCACCTGGTCAGGATATCAGGAAGAGACCTTGAAGGGGGAAAGAAGCTCGTCGTAGCACTCGCTGACCTCAAGGGTGTAGGCTACAACTTCGCTAATGTCATAACCAAGAAGCTCAATCTCGATCCGCGTGTCCGGCTCGGGACCCTCACCGATGAGCAGGTGGGGGAGGTCGAAGCCGCGATACGGGATACGTCGAAGTCAGCCCTGCCGAAGTGGTACTATAACCGACGGAACGACCCGGAGACAGGAGAGGCAAAGCAGCTCCTTGGCGCGGACCTAGACTTCGCTCAGAAGAACGATATAGAGGACGAGAAGAACATCCAGAGCTGGAAGGGAATGAGGCACAGCCTGGGGCTGAAGGTGAGGGGCCAGAGGACGAGGACGACGGGGAGAGGTGGAAGGACCGTAGGGGTAAGGAAGGCGGCGCTGGTCGCCGCGGCGAAGGAGGCCGCCAAGAAGGAGGAGAAGTAGCGTTGGGTGACCCGAAGAAATCTAGGAAGCAGTACAGCAGGCCGAGGAGCCCTTGGAGGGCCGACCAGCTCGCCCAAGAGCTGTATCTGTTAGGGACGTTCGGGCTCCGGAACAAGCGCGAGCTCTGGAAGGTGCAGACCCAACTGAGCTCGGTGAGGAAGCAGGCGAGGACCCTCCTCGCCGCGACTGAGGAAGTCAGGCTCCGCGAGGAGAAGAAGCTGCTGGACAGCCTCCAGAAGAGAGGGCTGATCAGGGAGGGGGCGACACTGGACGACATACTCAGCCTTACCGTCGAAGACATCTTGGGCAGGAGGCTCCAGTCCATGGTGTTCAAGAAGGGAATGGCCCTTTCGCCTCTTCACGCGAGACAGTTGATAGTCCATGGGCACGTCTCCGTGGGAGAGCGGACCATAACGGTTCCTGGGTATGCGGTCGGAGGGAGTGAGGAGGGGACAATCAAGCTGACAGGAGGCGCGCCTCCCAAGGAGGAGGCCCAGCCAGAGCAGAAGGAAGTGGCCGCGGAGCAGCCGGCCCAGGTGCAGTGAGGAGCATGTCAGAGGAGGAGGCCCTAGTCGACCGCTGGGGGGTCTGTCACATCTATTCATCTTACAACAACACCATAGTGCACATCACCGACCTGACTGGCGCAGAGACCATCGCCTTCTCATCCGGAGGGAGGCACGTCAAAGCGGACAGGTTCGAGTCGTCTCCATACGCGGCCATGCGGAGCGCCTCGGCTGCCTCCGAGGTCGCGAAGTCGAAGGGGATAACCGCGGTCCACATTAAGGTGAGAGCGGTGGGCGGCACCGGGCCGAGGACGCCGGGACCGGGAGCCCAAGCGGCGATCCGTGCCATCGCCAGGGCGGGGTTCAAGATCGGGAGGATCGAGGACGCCACTCCCATTCCCCACGACACCACCAGGAAGAAGGGCGGAAGAAGAGGGAGAAGGGCGTAGCCTTCAGTACTGTTTCAGCACGTCTACCGAATCGACCTTGCCGTCACCGTCCCGATCTGCCCCCCTGACCAAGGCGGCGTACTCCCCCGAGCGGTACTTCTGGAAAAGGATGTCTGCGAAGTTGCAGGCCCCGATTATCCCCGCCTTGGTCGCCGCGCCGGTGAGCCCAGCTATCACGACACAGACTTTGGAACGGTCCCAAGGGTTCTGCACCTTCTCCACTATGCAGTCCAGCTCGGAGTTGTAGGAACGAGCGTCTCTGTCGACTATCGAACTCCAGAGGCTCCCCTGGCTGAAGCGCAACGGCAGGCTCGGGTTGAGTTCCTCCGCTATTGCGTTGTTCCGGGGGCCACCGACGACAACGAGGTTGGATCCGAGGAGCTTCTCTGCCTTCAGGTCGACATCGAGCTTGACCGGGAAGACGGAAGGGAGGTTGACGAACTGCCCCAACGCGAACCCCAGCTGCACGGCGTAGTGGCCGTCGCGAGCCTGGGTCCCTGCCGCCCCGTGCTGCACGGGGGACCCCACAGCTATCCAGCCACCGAACTCAGCGCCTTGGAAGAACTCCTTGAAGAAGCGCCCAAGGGCCCTCGACCTGCCCGAGGAACGTAGTGACGGAAGCGGCTCGCCTCTGACCGGGAACTCTACAGCGTACCCGTCTGAGGCCAGGGCGTAGAGCTTCGCTTCCCCGCCCCTAATCTGCTCGCTCCTCACCCTGGTGATAAGGCCGGCCTTCTCGAGCCTCCCAATGTGGTAGTATACCGTCTGGTGGTGTGCGCCGAGGGAACGTGCCATCTCTGCCGGATACTTCGGGCCCGTCGCGAGGAGGGAGAGAATCATCTGTCCCACCCTTCCAGAGGCTGGCCTGAAACCGTCGGGCCTGTCTGACACCAGCACTCTCTTTGCGAGTCCTGCTTCCGACCTCGGGTCGAAGAGTATCTTCTCCTTTGGCACGCCTCATGCACGGTTCGCCACTACTAATAAACGGTTTTGCATGGTCAGGTCTCGGGTACCCCTTCGAGAGAGGGGACCATGCAAAGGGGGCTGAGAACGGCATAACCCGACGTTTTGCGGAGTTTAAAATCGGGGGTAGAGGCGCAGGGCAGTCGTGTGTGGGATAGTAGGATGCGTGGCTGAGGAACCGGTAGCCGGGATTCTCCTCGAAGGACTCAGGAGGGTGGAGTACAGGGGGTACGACTCGGCAGGGATGGCCACCATCAGAACGGGGACCCTCGAAGTCAGGAAGGGGATTGGAAGGATTTCGGAAATCGAGGGAAGGAAGAAGATGTCAGCCATGGCCGGGACCATAGGCATGGCTCATACGAGGTGGGCGACCCACGGCCGTGTCACGGATGAAAACGCGCATCCGCACACTTCCTGTGACGAGCTGGTGGCCGTCGTCCATAACGGCATCATCGAGAACTATGGTCAGCTGAAGAAGGGGCTGGGAGCCAAAGGACACATGTTCAGGAGCGAGACGGACACAGAAGTGATTGCCCACGTGGTGGAGGAAGAGTACCGAAGGTACAGGGACCCCCTCAGGGCGACCCTCTCGGCGACCAAGAAGCTTAGGGGGCAATATGCGATAGCTGTGATGTTTCAGGACAGACCCGACGTTATGATCGGAGCCCGCAAGGACGCGCCTCTTATCGTGGGGGTCGGAGAGAAGAAGATGTTCCTGGCGAGCGACATCCTGGCCTTCATCGGCCACACTGACAGGACTATATTCCTAGACAACCGCGAGGTCGCAGTACTCACGAAGGACAGGGTCAGAATTGTAGGCCCGGACGGGAGGGAGGTGAGGCGGAAGCAGACCCAGGTGGCCTGGGAGCTGTCTGACGTGTCTAAGAGCGATTTCGCACACTACACCCTGAAGGAAATCAACGAGCAGCCTCAGACGGTGATCTCGGCGTCCGTCCAGGAACCCGTGAAGCTGGAGGGGTTCGCGAGGGCCATAAGGAAGGCGAAGACCTTGTACATCACCGCGTCGGGGACGTCCTACCACGCGGGCCTCCTCATGAAGTTCAGGCTGAACAAGGAGGCCAGGATCAGGGCGGAAGCGGTAGTGGCCGGCGAGCTGAAGGAACACTCCGGCTTCCTGGGGAGAGGCTCTGTTGTGATAGCTTTCTCGCAGAGCGGGGAGACGGCGGACGTCCTGGAGGCCGTCAAGGAGGCGAAGCGGCTCGGTGCGAAGGTATACTCCATCGTCAATGCGGCCGGGTCAACGCTGGCCCGTGAAAGCGACGGGTTCCTGCTCCTGAACTGCGGGCCAGAAGTAGGGGTCGCGGCCACCAAGAGCTTCACCGCACAGGTGGTGGTCGCTAACCTGGTGGTCGACGCGGTGCTGGGGAAGAGGCGCTCCAATGACATCGGGGAGCTGTCTGAAGCTGTGACCGAGGCCCTGAAGTGCGACGGTCAGGTAAGGGATCTGGTGAGCAAATACATGAACAGGCCCGACTTCTACTTCGTGGCGAGGGGGTACGAGGGCCCTGTGGCGCTTGAAGGGGCTCTGAAACTGAAAGAGCTGTCGTACATCCACGCCGAAGGGATGGCGGCCAGCGAACTGAAGCATGGGACGCTTGCGCTTATCGAGAAGGGGACCCCCGTGGTCGTGCTGAACCCGACCGGCGCGACCCACGCGGATTCGCTCTCCAGCGCAGAAGAGCTGAAGGCCAGGGGAGCCGACGTGATAGGAATCTCCGACGCCGCCGATGACGCATACAGACGCTTCATCCAGGTGCCGAAGGTCCAGCCGAAGTTCACGCCGATAGTCGAAGTGATTCCGCTTCAGCTGCTGGCGTACCATGCGGCGGTCGCTAGGAAGAACGACCCCGACTACCCGCGGAACCTGGCGAAGTCTGTCACGGTAAAGTGACGCGGAGCATTCAGTAAGGCAATTAAGCGAACCCCGCAGACGGCCGGCCGTGGTATCAAGGAAAGAGGTGCTTTCTAGACCGGTGGCGACCATAGAGGTCGGCAAGAAGAGCGTCTCGGAGCTTTTGGACGAGATGTCTCAGACAGGGTTCCAGGGGAAGAAGCTGGGAGAGGCGGCGAAGATATGGGCCGAGATGGCGGAACAGAAAGGCCTCACCGTGTTCCTCGGGCTCACCGGCTCTCTGAGCACCACGGGCCAGTGGAAGATCATCAGGTGGCTGGTGGAGAAGAGATATGTCGACGTCGTGGTCAGCACGGGGGCGAATATCTCGGAGGACATCCTCGAGGCGCTGGGGTACCACTACTACCAGGGGACCTGGTTGGCCGACGACGAAGAGCTCCTTAAGCTCAAGATAGACAGGTTCTACGACGTCTACGCAGATGAGATGGAATACAGGAAGCTGGAGAGGACCATCTTTGACTTCGCCAACACGCTGGACGAGAAGGAGGTCTATTCCACGAGAGAGTTCCTTTACCAGTTCGGAGGGTTCCTCTCCAAGAAGGGGATTCCCAGCATAGTCGCGGCCGCCCACAAAGCGAAGGTCCCCATCTACTCTCCCGGGCTCATAGACAGTGGTTACGGGGTGGCCCTGAGCCTGTTGAGGCGCGAGAAGGGGAAGATGATCAGGCTCGACCAGACAAAGGACATGGAAGAGCTTGCCCAGATCGCTGAGAAGACGAAGAGGACAGGTGTGGTATACCTGGGGGGCGGCGTCCCCAAGGACACAATCCAGCTGTCGACCATTATCAAATCCCTCTCTAAAGGGGGAGAGGAAGAGACGCCTCATGAGTACGCGGTTCAGATTACAGCCGACAGCCCGCAGTGGGGCGGACTTTCAGGGTGCACCCTGGAGGAGGCGATTAGCTGGGGCAAGATCTCGTCGCAAGCCAAGAAAGCGACGCTCTACGCCGACATAACCCTCGCCCTCCCTATAGTCGCACATGCTCTGAACGAGAAGGCAAAAGGCAGGGCCCACCCTCCAGACTTGTCCTGGGTATTCAAGAACTGAGGGCGCCCGAAGCCCGGGCGGCCTCAGAGCTCGATGGTCTTGGACCGTTCTTCGCCGTGGGAGACGATGGCGACCCTGACATGCAGTCTCTCCTCCAGGTACTCCACGAAGCGGCGCCCCGCCCCGTCCAGGCCCTCGGCGAAACTTGCCCCGTGAAGGGAGAAAGGCGGGTCGAAGACAGGCTCGAACTCCTCGGGGTTCCTCAGGACCGACTGGTAGTCGGCGGTCTCCCCTCCGCGCCCCCTGTAGGCGACGCAGACCATGAACTCTTTCACTTTGGAGAGGACATCGAGCTTGGTGACAGCCACCTCCCGCGAACCGTTGAGCCTCAGCGTGTACTTCAGGGCGACGAGGTCGAGCCATCCGACCCTCCTGGGCCTCCCCGTCGTCGCCCCGTATTCGTTCCCTAGGACCCTGATGCTCTCTCCGAGTGCCCCAACAATCTCTGTCGGGAACGGGCCGCCACCGACCCTAGTGGTGTAACACTTCGTCACCCCCAGGGCAGCCCCTGAGAGGGAAGGAGGGATACCCAGAGCGGAGGGGATATACCCCGCCGTGGTGTGCGTGGCCGTGACGTACGGATAGGACCCGTGGACGACGTCGAGCAGGGACCCCTGGGACCCCTCGAAGAGGACCGACCCTCCACTTTCGTTTATCTCGACCACCCTGCCACCGACGTCTCCCAGCAGCCCCTCCAGGAGTTCCTTTGACTCGTCGGCCCAGGACAGAAGCCCGGCTGGGTTCAGGGAGAGCCCGTGGTAGAACCGCGCCAGGGGCCCAAAGTCGAACCCCTCCGCCAGGTCCATCGCCCTGGGGCTGAGCCTGAGCGCCCTCAGGGCGTACGCCGGCCCGATCCCCCTCCTGGTGGTCCCGATGGCCGAGGCGCCCCGGGCCTCTTCGAGCATGGCGTCGAACTCTCTGTCCACCGGAGAGACGAGGGCGCACCTTCCGTCCACCAGGAGTTTCTGCCTCGCTTCGGCCGGGAGGACCGCGAGCTCGTCCCTCAGCACCACAGGGTCGACGGCGACCCCTGCGCCTATGAGGAGCTGCTTCCCCTTCATCGCCCCGGAAGGTACCAGGTGGAACGTGTGCCTGTCCCCTCCCATCACCACCGTGTGGCCAGCGTTGCTCCCGCCGTTGAACCGGGCTACGGCATCGTACCCGTCCGCGAGATAATCGACCACCTTCCCTTTGCCTTCATCGCCCCATTGGAGGCCGACCACCGAGAGGTTCGGCATATCAGAGCACCCTCTGTATGTCGTGTGGGAGGCTCTCCTTGTGGCCTGCCGAAGTTATCCGCATGAACTCTGCGTTCCTCCTCAACTCTGGGAGGTTGTGGGCCCCGGAGTAGCTCATCCCCGACCTCAGGCCGCCGACGAGCTGCTTCACCACCTCGTCCACTCGCCCCCTGTAGGGGATCATCCCCTCAACTCCTTCGGGGACGCTCTCCTCGACTATTTCGCCTATCAGTTCGTCCTCGCCGAGGCCCGTCGCCTTCGACTCCCTCATCCTCCTGTCCAAGGTAGCAGCCAGGGAGGCCATCCCCCGCGTCAGCTTGTACCTCGTCCCCTCCCTGAGGATGGTCGGGCCGGGGCTCTCCTCTGTCCCTGCGAAGAGGCTCCCTATCATTACCGACGAGGCGCCCGCCGCCACGGCCTTGGTGATATCTCCCGGGTTCCTGATCCCCCCGTCTCCGATGATTGGGACGCCGCTGTCGGCGACCCCCTCGGCACTGTCCAGTATAGCTGTCAGTTGGGGGACCCCTGATCCTGTGACCACCCTGGTGACGCAGATGCTCCCCGACCCCACCCCGACCTTGACCGCGTCCGCTCCCGCCTTCACCAAGTCAGCCGCCCCCCTCGCCGTGGCTACGTTCCCGGCGACCACCTCAACGTCGCCCAGGCTCCGCTTGATCTCCCGGACGGTGTCGATGGCGTAAGAGGAATGGCCGTGGGCGATGTCCACGACGAGTGCGTCGGCTCCCGCGTCGAACAGCCTCCGCGACCTCTCCATCTGGTCTCCTTTGACCCCCACGGCGGCGGCGACCCGGAGGCGCCCCCTGGAGTCTTTAGTGGCCAGGGGGAACTGCTTCCTCTTCGTGATATCCTTCGAAGTGATGAGCCCGGTCAGGTTCCCCTTAGCGTCGACCAGAGGGAGTTTCTCTATCTTGTTGGCGTGGAGCATCTCCTTGGCTTCTTCGAGCGTCACCCCCCTCTGTGCGGTGATGAGCTCCGACCTTGGGGTCATGACTTCCTCGACCTTCCTGTCGAGGTCGTCCTCCAGGGTCATGTCTCTCCTGGTGACCAGGCCGACGACCTTCCGGCCCGGGCCCACTACGACTATCCCTCCGACATCCCTGTCCCTGATCAGCTTGACCGCCTCCCTCACAGTCCCTTCCGGCCCGATGGTGACGGGGTCTTCGATGACCACCCCCTCAGACCTCTTCACCTTCAGCACCTCGGAGACCTGCTCCTCAATTGTAAGGAACCTGTGGATGACCCCAATCCCCCCCAGGCGCGCCAAGGCAATCGCCATGGCAGACTCCGTCACCGTATCCATGTTGGCGCTCACGACGGGGACGGCAAGCTCGATCTTCCGGGAGAAGCTAGTTCGCGTGTCCGCGTCCTTTCTTGATTTCACATCAGAGAACTTCGGGACCAGGAGGACGTCGTCGAAAGTGAGGCCGACCCGGAGGTCGGAGCCGGAACCCTTCACTTGACTTCGGTTTTTGCTGTGGCTTTATAGAGATAGCGCCGCTAAGAGAGGACCCAACGGCCGTCTACACGAAATGAAGTCTCTTCTTGCGTTTCGGCATAGAGACGTCTTGTCACGGCACCCCACGACGACCGCATCGGACACTCGCTTCTTCGGGCGAAGCCGCCATTTGCTTGTTGGAAAGAACGCCGGGACTGGGACTTTCCTCCTCCCTTACGAGAGGACTTTGAACCCAGAACCCGCTTTCGCGAGACAGGCTCGCCGGTCTGACGCGATTCCAGGCTTGCGCGAGGCACATCTGCGCCCTACCAGATTAGGCGATCCCGGCGATGTGGAGCCCGGGGTGAGCCGTTTAAAACCTAACTCGGGCGCGAAGGCGGATCCTGCACCGTCTTCCTCCCGTGGCTCTTCCACATCCTGGGGTAGGTCCCCGCCTTCATCACCACCCTGTCCGTGGTCGACACCAGCCCTCGCTTGAGCGAAAGCATCTCCTGGGAGGGGATGAGCGCCTTCCCTATGGCCGCCAGTTCTCCCTTGCCCGTCATGATGGCGACCAGGTCCCCCTTCTTGATGTCCGCTGAGAACGAGAGTACCCCGGGGAGGCCCAGCCGGGCTCCGTGGCAGACGGCGTCGATGGCCGAGTCCCTGGCGACTATCCTCCCGATGTCCCCCAGTGAGTCCTCAACGGGCATGATCAGGCTCCGGATGGGACCCTCGTCCCCCGACTTCAGACGGTAGACGGCTTCGTTCAGCTGGTGCAGCGTCACCATCCCCCGCTCCTCCGTCAACGGACCCACCATCGTCCGCCTCAGCTCCACCATCGTCGCCCCGACGCCCAGCACCTCTCCGACGTCATAGATCAGCTTCCTGATGTAAGTCCCTGACTCGCAGAGCACCCGGAAGAGGCTCAGGTTCCCAGCCGACTCCTCGAGCACGAACTCGTACACCTCCCGTGTCCTTGTCTGCCTGCTGACAGAGGACCGCTGGGGGGGCCGCTGGAAAATCTTTCCGGTGAACTCGGCGGCGACCCGCGACAGCTCCTTCCCCGGTACCGACGAATGTATCCGCATCACTCCTCTGTACTCCTTCGGGAAGAGAAGGAGAAGGCTCAGCGCCCGGGTCGACTGCCCGAGCCCGATGGGGAGCATCCCTGAGACGGGAGGGTCGAGCGTCCCACTGTGTCCCGCCTTCTCCACTCCCAGGAGCTTCCGGGTCCAGGCTACCACTTCGTGGCTCGTCGGTCCCCGGGGCTTGTCCAGGGGGATGAGCCCGTATTCGATGAGGCTCTGCACCGTCCGCGAAGAAGGGAACGACCCGTATCTCGGGTCCGTCTGCTCCTCGTCGAGGACTACGGTCTTCCGCGCTGGCACTTCAGTCCCTTCGGCCCTTCACGTACTGGATGACTATTTCGGCAACTTTCCCTTCGTCGATGCCATCGGTCTCGACCACGAGGTCGAAGGGCTTGAGGTCCCTACCGAACTCGATGCCATAGATCTTCTTGTAGAGCTTGTAGTTCTCACCGTCCCTTACCGAGAGGATTTCCCTACACTGGGAGACCGGGAGACCGTCTCTCTTAGACATCCTCCCCGCCCGGCTGTCCACGCTCCCCGACAGCCATACCTTCAGACCTTCTTTCGTGAGCCATGGCACGGGGTAGCTGGTGATCACCACATCCCCCTTCTTGGCCTTCTGCAGGAGCCTCTCGTCGACCTCCTTGTCGAAGTCCGAAGAGCGCTTCCTCTCCTGGAGGAACTTCATCCCCTCCCCCTTGTCCCACCAGTCTTCCCCCCCGGGGGTGTACCCCTGCTCCACCGCCATCTCTTTGAGGACGTCGCCGCCACCCACCATGCTGACCCTGAAAGCCGCGGCCACCTGACGGGAAACAGAGGTCTTCCCTACCGCAGGCATCCCTGAGACGACTATCGCTTTCATCTGCGTCCCTTCAGCTCGTAGTGTGGAGCAGCCGGCCCAGCATAGTGGAGAATGTGAACGAGCTGAGGAAGTACCACCAGAAGAGACTGACGTCGTAGATGGCTGGGGTCTGTGTCACACCGGTGATGACAGGTATCGGTATGGGGGTGAACGCCACTACGACTCCGTATCCTCCCAGGAAGGTCGCCATCAGGTAGTAGACGAGAATCAGGGGGACCGTCGTAATCCCCATCACCTTGAACCTCGCCTTCTGGACGTTGAGCTGTTCCTGCTGCATCGCCAGTTCACGCTTCTTCAGTCGTTCGAGCTTGTCCTGCTCCTTCGCGACAGTCGCCTTCGCCTGGGAGCCTCCTTCCTTGTCCTTGGACAGCGCGCCCTTCGCCCGCTGCAGCGCCATGGTGGCTTCTCGCTTCTCCTTGTTGAACGCGTTGACCTCCGCGCGCATCCGCCTCTCGGCGTTGAGGTCGACGACCTTCCTGGTGACCAGCTGGGTCACCATGCCGAGAGAGATTGATGTGACCGTCACTATGATCGTGGAGACAGGCGGGGCATACTGTGGAATCGAGAACTTGTCCACGACGGTCGTCACTCCTGCGGTGAAGTTGATGCTGTAGTGTCCCACCGCCATGTTCGGAACCCAGAAGGTACACCCAGACAGGGTCCCCTTGGGCGAAGTCTGGCAATTGGGCTGCTTGGTAGTGCTGTTGGTCAGCTGCAGCGGTGACGTCCCGAACGTGGCTGAGACGTTCTTGCTGACGGGGAGATTCTGGCCCGAGATCACCACGTACACGCCCGGGATGTCGGACCCCGTGCTCAGCGACACCTTCGCCGCGTTGGGGGCAGTCGTAACGGTCGACTGGGGGAAGACGACAGGGCGGACGGCGTAGTAGAACACCAGGACCCCGACGACGGCGATGAGGATGTAGGTGATGGTCCTCGACCCCCCGCCAGAAGACCTGTTCTGTTGCCTCTTCTTGCCTGACGACATTTACCGCGAAGCCGCCTCCAGGACCTTGACCAGCTTCATGGCTGCCTCGTCAGCCCTCCCCTGGGAGTTCCGTACGAAGTTCACGGGTGCCCCGGTGAGGGTTGAGCTCGCAGCGAGGAAACTCTTGGCAAGGCTGAGCTCCTCGGCGAGGCTCTCGATGGTCGTGGCGTCCCGGTACCTCGACGCGTCAGACATCCTCCGCATGAGTATCTCCTCGGAGGTCGCCTCGACCAGCACGAGGTGGGTCGGATTCATGGCCCTGACCACTTCGAATGGGAGCCCCGGCCAGAACCCCTCCGGGGTCTTGATGAAGAGGTGGGTGTCCACCACCACTACCCTGTCCTTCATCCTTGCGATCCTCGAAGCCGCCACCTTCTGCAGTTGCCTCTGTTTTACGACCGGGAGCTTCCTGATCTCGTCCCTGTCCCTGATTAGCCTCCTGGCTTTGCCGACCTCGAGCATAATCGTCCCGAAGTTCACCAGCCGCGCGCCGCCTATGCTCGAGACGACCTTGCTGACTATGGTCGACTTCCCCACCCCGGGGACCCCCACCATGATGACCCGCAGACCCACGGCTAGCTAGCTCCGATAAGCCCGGCGAGCGCAGGAGAGATTTCCTCCACCTGCTCCTTGAGGAGCATCTGGTAGTACTGGAGGATGATGTCGACCATGAGCAGTATCCCTATCCCCGTCCCGAAGACCCCGAACAGGTCCGATACCCCTGCTATGAGGCCTATGAGTATGCCTCCTATGATGGTGAGGGTCGGGATGTACCTGTTGAGCATCTGCTCGATGGAGAGGCCGGAGCGCCTGAAACCGGGCACCTGGACGTCGGCGTCCATGAGGTTCTTCGCCACAGCCTTCGGGTTAAGGCCGCCTATCTCGACCCAGAGCCTGGCGAAGACCACCGCCATCCCCACCAAGTACAGGAGGTAGATGACAGAGTGGACCGGCTCTGCGAGGGTCTGCTGGAAGGACTGGGGCGGCGTGAGATAGAACACCAGCCCTCCGGTGGGGATCTGCGTGTTCGTCCCGTTGGCGCTCGAAGCGGGGAAGACGGCGAGGTACTTCATCCACCAGGGCGGGCTTGCGACTGAATAGTTCGCCAGCAGGCGGGCAAAGAACGTGACGTTGGCCCCCAGGGCCGATACCAGGATGACAGGGATGTTCGAGACATAGAGGAGCTTAATCGGATATACCCCTTGGAACCCGCGGTACTTTATCGACGTGATGGGGAGCTCTATCCTGATCCCTTCGATGTAGACCAGGACGAGTATCATCACTATGGTGAGGGAGAAGGTGAGGAGACTCGGATACTTGAAGTCCCTGATGAGAACTGACCCCAGGTTGTTGTTGAAGGACTCGCTTATCGCCTCCGGGACGAAGCCGAAGAGTTGTGTCACCCCGGTGGTCACCTGGAAGGGGATAGGGGAGAAGGTGTACCACATGACGGTCTGACACACACCGGCGAGGATGAACAGGCTCACCCCGCTGCCGATTCCCCACCCCTTCTGTATCATCTCGTCGAGGAGGAGGACTATCACAGAGCCTATCACTAGTTGTATGAAGACCACAGGCTGTTGGGACGCCGTCAGGACGCCGAGGGCTCCCCCGAACATGTAAGCCATCGACTCCCCCACTATGACTATGAGTGTGAGGAACTTCGTGGCCGAACCAAATATCGCTCTGTCAGAAGAGTCGCTCATGTCGAGCTTTATGATGTCGCTCCCCACGAGCAGCTGAAGGATGAGCCCCGCAGTAACGATGGGACCTATGCCGAGCGTCATCAGGGTCCCCTGGGCGGATGCGAAGACCACCCTGAGGAACGTGGATGCGTTGTTGGCCGCGGCTGTCCCCGTGAGGCCGTAGAGCGGCGTCGCAGCCATCACGAGGTACAGAATCAGGGCTATCCCGGTCCATACGAAGCGCTCGTTCAGGGTGGGCTTCTTCTCGGGCTTCGGGATTTCAGGGAGGACGGTGCCTACGCTCTTGATGAAGTCACGCATTGAAGCCATTGGACGTGGCTTACTCCTGGGCCAGGATTTTTCCGCCTGCTGCCTCTATTTTAGCCTGAGCTTTCTTGGTGAAGGAGGCGACCTTCACTTCATAAGCCCGGGCGACCTCTCCTGATCCGAGGAGCTTCTCCACCCCCATCGAAGCCAGGTCGAGAGACTTCGCGTCCCCGGCGAGCCCGTCTAGCTGTCCCACGTTCATCCAGCGGGAAGGCTTGACGTGCCCTGGCGGCCTGAACGGATCCCTGCCGAAGTGGTCGGGATCGTTGATTACGAGCCAGCTCCATTTGTGCTTGTGAAGGCCGGCGTTGCCGTGCCCCCCCTGCTTTCCTGAGTGACGGTGCTGCCCGATCTGGCCGTATCCGTGGGTCCGCATTCCCCTGTACCTCCTTCCCTTGCGGAGTCTGGTAGGCAGATCAGATCATCCTCCTTACGATTTCGTCGAGTTTCGGGTTGCTTCCCAGTGTCCCCTTCTCGGTGGACTGCCTGCGGAGAGAGCGTTTGAACCCTCCCTTCGGAGGTGCGAGTCTGAAGTACGGGAGGATCCCTGGGACCGCCGCGAGCCGCTTCTGCTCTTTTACCATCTGGGCGGCCAGGGCCTTATGGTCATTGAACCCGAGCCCCTTCAGTGCCGTCTGGTCCAGGGACCTGCTGGTACTCACCATCCCCCTCTTTGAAAGGAGCTCAGCGAGGAGCCCCTCGTCAACCGGAGCCCAGGCCACATAGTCCTTGCAGAGCCTCAGCATGCCCACCGTCGCGGCGTCATCCGGGACGACCGACGCCGAGAACTTCTTGGCTACCCAGAGCTCGTTGAGCGACTTCCTTACGGGAGCGGAGCTGTTGATAGAGCCGTGCAGGTTGACGACCAAGATCAGACCCATCCCAATCACCTACACGTTTAGCCCGTGCGACATTTTGAACGCGTCGTACACCGCGTTTGCCAAGGAAGACATGGTGTTCGTCGAGCCGAAGGTCCTGACCCAGGCGTCCTTCACCCCGGCCAACTGGAGGAGGTTCTTCAGAGCGGGGCCTGCGACGAGCCCCAGCGCCCGCGGCGCCGGCATTATCTCTACCGTAACGCTGCCGGCCTTCCCCCTGATCCTGTATGGGACAGAGTGCGGTCTCCCGTCCCTGCACTCCCATGAGCCGCACCCTAATTTGACCGGTATTATGTTGAGGAGGGCGGCAGTGGTGGCTTTCTCAATCGCATCCCTAGTCTGCATGGCCTTACCTTTACCGACGCCGAACCACCCCGCCCCGTTTCCGACCGCTACGACGGCGAGGAAGCGAGTCAACTCCCCGGCGTCGGTCTGCTTCTGGACGACGCTGACACCGACGACCTCGTTCCTGAGGTCTGGGAGAAGCCTCTTGACAATCTCGGCCTCGCGGACCCTCTGGCCGTTCCTGAATATCTCTTCAAGAGAGGTGATCTTTCCCTCGTTGACAAGAGCCCCCAACTTCGTCCTCGGGACCCACACCTGCTCCTGCTCTTCCTGTCTTCCCCTTCGCTGGTAGGCCATCACTTGTTCCCCTCCAAGACCGCGGCTTTCGCCTTTGCGAACGCCGACGGATAACCTTCGGGCTTGAACCCCGACTTCAGGAGCGCCGAGAAGGACCTGTTGTAAGTGTCCTTGTCCTCAGAGGCCAGCTTGGTGGCGTAGTCAGCGATGGACTTCCCGGTGAGCCTGTCTTCACTGGGGAACGCCTCCTCCCCCGCAGGGACGGAGACCCCCGCGTCCACTACTCCCTTCAGGAGCGCCGCGATCCGTGAGCCGGCGATGAAAGGTACGAGCCCGTTGTAGACCACAGCCTCCTTTACCCCGGCAGCCAAAGCCTTCTTCCCTGCCAGCAGTCCGAGGAGGTAGCACGAAGGAGTCGCCTTTGACGAACCCAGCCACCCGAACTTCGCGAGCTCCTTGGAGTGTGACGACGAAAGGACCAGGTCCCCCTTCACCGTGGGCTTCACGAACTGCGCGGAGACGTTCTTGTTCGACACCCTCATTACGAGAAGCGGCCTCCGGGAGGTGATCGCTCTTTTCCTCGTACGGTAGTCCGTCGCTCCTGCGCGCCTCCTCCTGAGGAGTGGCACATGTCGGGGTTTCATTTCTTGGCCTCCTTCATGAGGTCGAGGAGGTGCTTGACCCCTCTTACCTGTCCTCCCTTCACCTGTTTGTAGAGCGTCCTGTATGTTTCCTGCGTGATCTCCTTGCGGTCTTTGGCCACCTTCAGGCGCCATCTGAGCGCCCGGACCTTGGATATCCACATCTCCTTCCGAGGGTTCCTCGCGGTAGCTGTCCCTTCGGTTGAACCTGCCCCCCTCCCGCGCTTCAGCTTCTCGGATTTCGCCCTGAATCTCCCTCTGGAGACCCCCTTCACCGGGGCCACCGTTATGGCGCCGAACCCGGCGAGCCCTCTTATGGTGCTGCGGGTTATCGCATCTTGGATAAGGTCGCTATATTCATCGTTGAACCTGATCCTGTCGACTCCGACCCCTAGGACCGACGCCGCGAGCCTGCGCTTACTCTTTAGGTTCAATTATCCTCAACCCCGTCGGATTCACGACCCTGATGCCGAGCTCCGTCGCTCTCTCCAGGATGGCGGCCCTCTTCCGGGCCCCTACGGTCCCTCCTATCCGAGCCACGTCCCTCCCTGGGACGAGGCCGTCCAAATCTTTTGGCCGGTAGACCGCTGCCTCGTAGTGACCGCTCGGATGCAGGCCCCTCGACTCAGCCGGGCCCCTGTACCCTACCCTGACCAGCGCCGGCCAACCCTTGTCCTGGCGCCTCACCTTGTTGTCCACTCCCTTCGGTTTCCTCCACTCGGGGTGGATCCTCACGTAGCGCCAGCTCTCCTGTCTGACGAAGGCGGGCCTGGCGGCGGAGAACTCCTTGCGCTTCTCCACGAGGGCCTTCAACCTGTTTTCCTCTGATTGCTTCGCCTTCGGCATGGGTTTAGGCGCCCTCCTCCTTATGGTATATGTACAAACCGTCCAGGAACACCCTCTGGTCCTTTCTGCGGATTTTCGTCGCCAGCTCCAAGTTGGCCGCGGTCTGACCGACATCCTCCAGAGACACCCCCTTCACTATCACGTCGTCCCCCTCTACGGTCACCTTGCAGTCACCCACAATCTGGGATATCCGCGGAGACCTCTCTCCTACGAAGTTCTCCACCAGCACCTGGTTTCCCTTCGTCTTTACCGTGATGGGGAAGTGGGCATAGACTACCTTCACCTTGTAGGTGAATCCTTTCGTGACCCCCTTGGCCATGTTGTTCACAATGCTGGCCACGGTGTTGATTATGACGTTGTCCTTCTTCTTGACCGAGAACGGGGAGAACGTGACGGTATCTCCTTGGACCGCGAGGTTCACGTTGATCTTGTCGAAGACCTTCCTAGAAACGCCTAGCTTCCCCTTTATGACGAGGGTCCTCCCGCTCAGGGACGCTGTCACGCCGTCCGGGAGCTTGACGGAGGTCTCCTGTATCGCCCTAGAAGACATATCCGATCAGCCTCCCACCGATCTTCTTCTCCTGGGCCTCGACGTGCGACATGACCCCCTGCGGCGTTGATACGATCAGAGTGCCCACCCCCACGGCGGGCAGGTACCTGTGCTCCCAGTCTACGAGCTTCAGCGACCTCACGGGGAACCGGGGTGATATGACCCCGCATTTGTTTATCCTCCCGAGGAGCTGGACGCGGAGCTTCCCGCCCATGCCATCGTCGATGAACTCGAACTCCCCGATGTACCTCTTCTTCTGGAGGACCTTCAACACCTCGCTGGCGAGGTTCGAAGCCGGAATGACCATGCACTCCTTCTTGTTCCTCATCTCCGCGTTCTGGAGGCTCGCAAAGAGGTTAGCTAGGATGTTTGTCGCTGGCATCTATCTCACCTAGTCATACTTCCTGAAGCCGAGCTTCCCAGCGACTTCCCTGAAGCACTGCCTGCAGAGGACGAGGTCATAGGACCTGATGACCGCCCCATACTGGCCGCATCTCTGGCAGTAGTGCGTGGACTTCCCATATTTTCTCACCTTTGGATGCCGTTCCTTCACTGCACAGCCACCCCGAAGTTGTCCTTGAAGTACTGTATCGCTTCCTCCCTGCTTATGAGGTGAGACTTGCCCACCCTGGCCGTCTTCCGGCTTCGCCTGGAGACCGAGAACCCCGGCCGCTCTAGGAGCACCGACACGTTCATCCCGAGTATCCCGATGGCCGGGTCGTAGCGGATCCCCGGAATCTCGATGTGCTCCTTTATCCCGAAGGACACCGAGCCCCTCGGGTCGAAGCAAGACTCCTGGAGCTTCTTCTCCCTTGCGACGAGGAGCTTCTCTATCAGGGGGGCCGTTCCTTCTCCTCGGACCGTGACAACCACCCCTATGGGTTCTCCCTTGTGTATGCCGAAGTCCCTCACCGAGTTCTTGGCGCGCGTCTGAGCCGGGGCCTGTCCCGTCACCTGTTGCAGGACCTTCTTCCCCCTTTCGATGGCTTCCCCTGACTTGCCGAGGCCGATGTTCACCACAACCTTCCCTACCCTGATCTTGCGCATCGGGTTCTCCTGGACGGCCTCCTGGCTCATGACGCTCCGACTCCTACCGTTATCATCGGGGACGCGGTTCCGACTGGGAAGACGAGCCTCGATGGTATCTCAGCATCCCCGCTGCTCAGGGACAGCCTCACCATCTTCTCCCTGGATATAGTCCCGGCCTTCACATCGGAGATCTTCCCGACCTGCCCAGCCCTCTCTCCCGAGAGGACGAGCCCCAGGGACCCCTTCGCGAGCTTGATGTTCCCGAGCACCTTCTGGGATGGGACCTCCATCAGCACGGCGTCCCCGGGAGACAGGTCGAGGCCGTCGTCGACCACCGACCTTCCGTCGTGAAGGCCGTACTGGATGTGCCCCCCCTTCACCTTCGTCTTCGTGCTTATCGCGCAGAGCTTCTTCTTCGCCTCTTCCTCCGTCACCTTGGCGAGGGCGAGCCCCTTCGGGGTCGGGACCAGCCTGAAGTACGACCCTTCGGCCGGGACACCTACCACGTTGAAAAGTCCAACCGGGAACCGGGGCGTCCTCCTCTCCTTACCGTCCACCAGAACCTTCCCCGTCTTCGTCATGTACTTCAGTTCTCTCGAGAGCTCCGCCATGGAAGCGAGGTCTCGGACAACCACCCCCAGAGGGTAGGACGAAGAGATGGGGTATGGACCTGGTTGGGGCTTGAACACGAACCTGCTCGACTTGCGCGAGATGTCCCAGTTTCTCGGCGCGGCAAGACGCTTCAGCTTGTTCCTTCCACCCTTCTTCCCCATCAGGCAGGCGCCTCCAGCTTCCCCTTCCTCAACTTGTCGTCAAGCGAAAGAGAGGTCACGACCAGGTTGGAAGAGCTTACCGGGACCGGGGCGTTCCCTCCCTTCAGCTTCTCCCGGTTCACCCCTTCCACGTTCACGACCCCCGAGCTAGGGTTGACGCGCGTCACCTTCCCTTCTATGTCCTTGAACTCGCCTCTGACTATCCTGACGGTGTCCCCGACACGCGGCCTGACTGTCCGCCTGTGGTGCTTCTCCCTCAGATCTGGCGAAAGTTGAGATCCGAACTTCATGCTCCCACCTATACTATTATGGACGCCAAGTTGGCTATCCTGGGCCACTTTTCTGCGGCCTCGCTCGCTACAGGGCCCTTGATGTCAGTCCCCTTTAGGTCTCCTTCGGGGGTGATGATGACAGCGGCGTTGTCCTCGAAGACGATTCTCTGACCGCTCACCCTCCGCACCGGGTACTTCTGCCTCACTATGACAGCCCCGAAGACGGTCTTCTTCAGCTCTGGGGGCCCTTTCTTCACGACGCAGACAATCGAGTCGCCGACGGAAGCGGATGGGACCCTGCTCAACCTCCCCTTCGCCTTCGTGACCTGGACGACCCGGAGCGTCTTCGCCCCGGTGTTATCTGCGCAGGTGATTACTGCATAGAGCGGGATGGCTCTCGTTATGTAGTTCTTGAACTCCTCCACGCCCTTGGCAGAGACGGCACGAGACTTCGTCGACACTACGCGCCCCTCCTGGACTCTACCACTACGAAGGAGATCGTCTTCGAAAGCGGTCTGCACTCACCCAAGGTGACCGAATCTCCTTCCCTGACTTCGATGCATGGCGGGACGTGGGCGCTGACCCTGCTCCTCCGCCTCTCTCCCCTGCTGAACTTTGGTACCATGTGTAGGTACTCCATCTGCACGACGGCAAAGCTCTTCTCTGAAGCGGAAACCGCCCTCCCGGACAGCAGCCGCCCCCTTATCTTCAGGTGGCCATGGAAAGGGCACCTCTCGTCCTGGCATTTCTTCTTCGGTGGGGCCACTTCGAGGCCAGCAGCGTTCATGCGGCGTCGCTTCCTATCCGGTCCTGGAGCCTGCCGGCAAGGCCGGCTCCCGGCACGACCTTCCCGGACTCGAGCCTGAACGTCGAGGTCCCCTTCTCGACCCTCATGACGCCTTCCTTTGTCCCAAGCAGGAGGGTCTTCGCAGTGTCCAGCAGCACGGTTCCCTCCCTCCCCACCTTGGAGGGATCGCTTGACGCGACCACCGTCACCCTTTCACCCACGACGTTCATTCCGCTACACCCTTTTCGTGCATGACAGTGACAACCCTGGCGATGTCCTTCCTAATCCTCCTTATGTTCCCGACGTCCTTCTTGACTATCCCCCTCTGGGCGCCGCCTGCGAGCTTGGAGAGCTCCGACCTGAGGTCGAAGAGCGTCTGCCGAAGCTTGTCAGCGTCCTGGTTCCTGAGATCCTTGGGTTTCAGATGTGGCATCTTCTTTCTTTTCCTCCTTGACGTCTTCCTTCATCTGGAAGTCCGGCGGAAGCGCGTCCCTGAGCGCGATCTTGACCTTAATCCCGTAGAGGCCGAGCTTCATCTGGAGGTCGGTGGTTGCCTCGCTGACCGACCTGTCCGCTGTGTCTCCGCTCTTGGGGACTACCCCTGCTCTGTACTTCTCGCCGTGGGACCTGTCGCTCCTCAGCTTCCCCGCTACGGAGATCTCCACGCCGGCGGCCCCCGCGTTCATGATGTTGTTCACGGACCACTGCGCCGCCCTGCGGAACGCCGTCCCGCGGGAAACAATCTGTCCAATCCTCGCGGCCATTATCCTGGCGTTGAGCTCCGGGTTCTCCACCTCAGTGACCGCTATCTGAGGGTTCGGGAAGGTGAACTTGGTGGCCACCTTGTCCGTAAGGTCCTTGATCCCTGTCCCGCGCCTCCCTATGGCGAGCCCCGGCCGAGCCACGTAGACTTTCAAGGTGGTTCCGACGGGAGACTTTTGCACTTCCAGCCCACCGTATCCGGCATCCCGCAGCTCCTTCTCGAAGAACTCGTCCAGGTCAGCATACGACTTGCTCGTCGTCAGAATCGACTTTACGGTGGTTCGCTGCTGGACGGACATCCCTACACTTCCTTGCCTACTAACTCGATGTGGACCAGCTGGTGGAAGTTCGGAGAACTCCTCCCGAAGGCCCTCGGAACGTAGTCCTTCACTGTCCTCCCCGCATACCCTGCCGCGTGGATGATCCGGACCCTTTCCGGGTCGAGACCCTTGAACTCCGAGTTGCCCTGAAGGTTGTGGAGGACGTCCAGATATGCCTTCGCAGCCTTCACAGGATACGAGCCGGTCGGGAACCCCTGCAGCTCGCTCCTATGCCCGACCTTGAGCTTGTGCCGCCTGAAGGCGACAGGCATCTTCTTGGCCTCCACCTGCTCCATCAGATCGATGGCCTTTGTCAGGTACATTCCTTTGACCGTTACCGCGACCTCACGGGCGGCCTTCGGAGAGACGTTTACCTCGCGCCCGCTGGCCCTGACATGTACCGCTGGGTCGAAACCCTCGAAACTGTAACCATAGTGAGGCACTTTACCCCTCTCGTAGACCCGGCCGATTGTTGATGCGGTTATAAACGTGTCCATGTGAAACGGGGAGTCAGCCCGAAAACGGGCGTTTTCGCCGCCCAGCATAGGTTTACAAAATCTGCGGCGCCTTCGGGGAAAGGCCTAAGAAAATATCTCAGACCACCCTTGACGGGGAAGTTGGTAGAGGCACTTAGGCACGACTTGGTCATCGTAGGGTCAGGGATTGCGGGCCTGAGGGCCGCCATCGAGGCGGCCAAGGTCAGCAACGGGAAGCTGGACATAGCCGTGGTGACCAAGGTACAGGCCATGCGCTCCCACTCGGTGAGCGCCGAGGGCGGGACAGCGGCGGTACTTTATCCCGAGTTGGGGGACTCCTTGGATTCCCATGCCTTCGACACGGTGAAGGGCTCGGACTACCTGGCCGACCAAGATGCTGTCGAGCGGTTTGTGAAAGAGATGCCCGGAGAGATCTACCAGCTCGAGCACTGGGGGCTCCCTTGGAGCCGGAGGGAGGACGGAAGGATAGCCCAGAGGTGGTTCGGAGGATACAGCTACCCCAGGGCCACGTTCGCCGAGGACAAGGTGGGGTTCTTCGAGATGCAGACGCTCTACGACACAGCCACAAAGTACGACGACATACATTTCTACCAAGAGTGGTTCGTCACCTCGATTCTTACCGAAGGGGGGGAGTTCCAGGGGGTAACGGCCATAGACATGAAGACGGGGGACTTCGTCCAGATACTCGGCAAGGCGGGGATAATCGCCACAGGAGGCTCCGGGCGGCTCTACAGCTTCGCGACGTACGCCTACAGCTCTACGCCGGACGGGATGGCAATCGCCCTCAGAGCAGGGATTCCGCTGAAGGACATGGAGTTCATCCAGTTCCACCCCTCCGGGCTGATACCTTCCGGGATACTCATCACGGAAGCAGTGAGGGGGGAAGGAGGCGTCCTAGTCAACAAGGACGGAGAACGATTCATGAAGAAATACGCCCCCCAGAAGCTGGATCTGGCATCGAGAGACGTAGTCTCCAGGGCAATGATGACCGAGATCGAAGACGGGAGGGGGTTCAAGGACGAGGCCACGGGGCTGGACTATCTTCACCTCGACCTCTCCCCCATTGGAGGCGACAAGATCAAGTCGAGGCTGTCGCAGATAAGAGAGATTGCGATAAAGTTCAGGGGGATAGATCCGGTGGAGAAGCCCCTTCCGGTCCGTCCGGTCTGCCATTACGTGATGGGAGGGATAGACGTCAACATAGACGGGGCGACGCAGATCAGAGGGCTGTGGGCCGCCGGAGAGGCGGCCTGTGTGAGCATCAACGGGGCCAACAGGCTGGGCGCCAACTCCACTGCAGAGTGTCTGGTTTGGGGCAAGCTCACCGGAGCGGAAGCCGCCCGCTACGCCGCGGGGAGGGGTGCCGCACCTCCAGTTGGGGATCAGGTCCAGCTAGAGGAGAAAAGGATCTTCGACGGGATCTTCCACGGAACAGGGGGGACGAACCCGTACGAGGTCAGAGATGCGCTACAGAAGCTGATGGCCAAGGACGTGTTCGTCTACAGGACCGCGGACGGGCTCTCTGAAGCCCTCAGGATGGTCCGTGAGCTCAAAACCAAGGACTTCCTGCACTGCGAGGACAGAAGCAGGGTGTACAACACGAACCTTAACGACGTCCTGGAAGTCGAAAGCATGCTCACCGTCGCCGAGGTGGTGATCGCCGGGGCGCTGGCGAGGACTGAGTCGAGGGGGGCCCACGCGAGGAGGGACTTCCCACAGAGAGACGACAAGAACTGGCTCAAGCACACCCTCGCGTTCTGGGGACCAGACGGGCCGCGGCTCCACTATTCTGGGGTGACGATTACGAAGTACCAGCCGACGGAGCGGCACTACTGAGAAACTGTAAAACGGGGCGAGGAGTAGGAGAAACCGATGGCGAAGAAAGCAGCCAAGAACAAGCGCGGGGTCGCGGGGTGGCTCAACCCATACCACTACAACGCCGAAAGGTGGGCATACATGTTCCAGAGGGTGACCGGGGTCGCGGTGCTCCTCTACGTCCTGGGGCACCTGGGGGACACGAGCTTCTTCGTTGGAGGCCCGATGGGTACCGGACCCAGCGCTTCCAGCTGGGCTTTCATCGGGACCGTCTTCGAGAACTCCTTCGGTCATACCATCCTAGTCCTCCTGGTGCTCGTGCTCGTGTTCCACGGAGTCAACGGAATCAGGCTGGTCCTGAGCGAGTTCGGGCTCATCCTGAGGAAACCTTCAGCCATCGAGTTCCCCTACAAGCCGAAGGCCCTTGCCGCGGGGCAGAGGACCCTGATATACGTGGGGATCGCGACGGCCGTCCTCGCTGCCATCTGGACCTACCTGGTGCTTTTCGAGGGGATGGGATGAGAGAGTCAAGGCTGATGCTCCTACAGTACGTGACGGCCCTGCTGGCTGTGGTTCTCGTTTCCATACACCTGATAATGCAGGGAGTCATCCTCCCCTATGACACTGCCATCTCGTTCAGCAACATGCTCTCGATATACAGGAACGCAGTCACCGCCGTATTCCTCGAGGCCCTGCTCCTCGTGGTGCTCGTGCACGGGTTCAACGGGCTCAGGATAATCCTCTATGAACTCAGACAGACGAAGCCCTGGACTACCTGGGTGGACGTCGTGACAGTCGCGGCGGTGATAGGGACGGTCGCGTATGGGACGAGGACCGTCATACTGGCAGCCTTCGGGGTGGTCTCCGCGTGACCGATGTGAGGCTCCTCGTCCAGAGGTTCGACCCCCTCAAAGACGAAGGGCCGCGGCTTGTGGAATACAAGGTCCCGAAGCGGGAAGGGATGACTGTTCTTGACGCCCTCCTCTACGCCAGGGACTACGTAGACCACTCAATCGCCCTGAGGTTCTCCTGCAGACAGGCTTCCTGCGGCTCGTGCGGGATGAAGATTAACGGGAGACCGAGGCTCGCGTGCTACACCCAGGTGGACGAGCTCGCAGGAGAGAAGGTGGTAGCCCAGCCCATCGACAATTTCACCATAGTCAGGGACCTCGTCACAGACCTAGGCTCCTTCTTCGAGAAACACATAGAGGTGGTTCCCCACCTAGTCAGGTCCGACCTCCAAGAACAGGAGCATCCGACCTCCGAATACGTGATGAAGCCTGAGGAGCTCTCGCGGGTCCTGCAGTTCACCTACTGCATAAAGTGCGGACTATGCACCTCTTCCTGCCCCACGGTGGCAACGGACTCGAAGTTCCCCGGGCCGCAGGCCCTCGCCCAGGCATACAGATACACGGCGGACGTCAGGGACGAAGGAGGAGACGAGAGGATCACCGCCCTCGACTCCTCTCATGGCATCTGGAGGTGCCATTTCGCGGGGTCGTGCTCCTACGTCTGCCCCAAGGGCGTGGACCCTGCCCTCGGCATACAGCTCCTGAAGCGGCATGTCATGTCTGGACACGCTCCACGAAGAGCAGGACAGGGGTCCCCGACAGCGAAGTCCGGCTCCTCGGGTGCCAGCCAGACCGGATAACCGTTATATCTCAGGTAAGGCGCAATAGGAGACCAGAGCCATGGCGAAGCTATCCGACCCGGCAAAGTGGGTCAACAGCCACATCCCGAGGACCGGGAACCAGTTCGAGACCGAGCTGAGGAGCCTCCTCAAGGTAGCGTTCTGGGTGGCGCTGCTCGCCCCGGTAGTGATAATCCCGGCGTACTACCTCCTCGTTTCGTTCGGGCTGGCTCCGCCCATACTTCTGCCGTCTGGCTAGGGGAGTTCCCCTTCGTCCTTCTCTTCGTACTGCGCGCCCAGGTACCCGTACACGCCTGTCTTCAGGACCTTCATCCCGAGCAGGGCGCATTTGACCCTGGACGGGCCGAGGTCAGGGTTCCCGAGCATCTTGAAGACGTCCTCCTTTGAGAGCTCCTTGACCCACCCCAGGGGCTTCCCCTTGGCCAGTTCGGTCAGCATCGACACCGACGCCTGGCTTATGGCGCACCCCTTTCCAGTGAACTTTACCTCGTCCATCTTCTGATCGCTTCCCACCTGTACCTGCATCTCGATTTCGTCCCCGCAGAGCGGGTTGCTGTCGTGGAAGTCGATGTCGAACTTCTCGAGCTTCCCGAAATTCCTCGGATGCCTGTAGTAGTCGAGGATGACCTCCCTGTAGATGTCTGCGCTGCTCATAGTTTGAACAGCCTCCCGGCCTTCTGGATCCCGGCCGTGAGAGCGTCGACGTCGTCGTAAGAGTTGTAGACGTGGAAGCTTGCCCTGGCCGTCGCGGGGACGTCCAGCCACCGCATGAGCAGCTGGGCGCAGTGATGCCCCGACCTGATCGCCACCCCCTCTTCGTCGAGTATGGTGGCGAGGTCATGCGGATGGACGTCTGCGTAATTGAAAGAGACCACCCCTCCCCTTCTGGCCGGGTCAGGAGGACCGTAGACCTTCAACCCCTTGACCTCAGAGAGGGTCTTCAGGGCGTACTCGAGCAGAGCGACCTCGTGCTTCCTCACCCTCTCCATCCCTATGGAGGCGAGGTAGTCGACGGCCACCCCCAGCCCGATTGCGTCCGCGATGTTGACCGTCCCGGCCTCGAACTTGTGGGGGACTTCGTTCCAGGTCGAGTGATCTTCGAACACCTCCTTGATCATCTCTCCCCCTGACTGGAACGGGTCCATCCCCTCTAGCAGCTCTTTCCTTGCGGCAAGGGCCCCGACTCCCGTGGGAGCGAGCATTTTGTGCCCAGAGAAGGCGTAGAAATCAGCCCCGATCGCACCAATGTCTACCGGCATGTGGGGAACGGATTGGGCGCCGTCGACCAGGGTGGTGGCTCCGGCCTTCTTCGCCTTCGCGCAGATTGCCGAGACTTCGTTGACCGTCCCGAGGACGTTCGAGCAGTGAGTCACGGCGACCAGTCGGGGGGCTTCTCTGAGGAGGTCTTCAAGCTGGCCCATGTCCAGGGTTCCGTCGGGGTTTAGCCCTACGTACTTCAGGGAAGCCCCTTTGCTCTTCGCTAAGAGCTGCCAGGGGACGATGTTGCTGTGGTGCTCCATCAAGGTCGCGACCAGGACGTCTCCCTTCTTCACGTACTTCTCCCCCCAAGCGAATCTCACAAGGTTCGTGGCTTCGGTGGTCCCTCTGACGAAGACGAGCCCCCTCGGGTCTGCGCCGACAAACTTTGCGGTCTTGGACCTCGCAGCCTCGTACCCGGCAGTCGCCTCCTCCCCCAGAGTGTGGACCGACCGGTGGACGTTCGAATTATAGCGCGAGTAGAAGTCAACCAGGGCGTCGATCACAGGCTGCGGCTTCTGGGTCGTGGCCGCGTTGTCAAGGTAGGTGAGCCTCTTGCCGTGGACCTTGCGCTTCAGTATCGGGAAGTCTTCACGTACTTTGGCGACATCGAAAGCTTCTGCCTTGAGCAATCCCTTGGCGACCCCTATACCTCAATAAAAATTGTCCCCTCGGAGACCCTCGCGTTGAAGCGCTTCAGGGGGGTCTCGGCAGGGGGATTGACCGCGTTGCCGGTCTTCAGCTCGAACTGTGACAGATGAAGCGGGCAGACAACCCTGTCTTCGATGACAAATCCCAGACCAAGATCACTCTCTTCGTGCGTGCACGTACCGCTCACGGCATAGATCTCCCCTCCGATCTTGGCGACGAGGATGTGGTTCCCGCCTAACTCGACCGTCGAGATGGAGCCTTCTTCCAGCTCGGCCGCTTTCATTGCAGGTAGCCAGTCCATTTGAGCTCTACCTGTACTTGTAGTGCCGCTCAAAGATGTCTTCCGACTCCTTGACCTCAGGGGTGAGCTCCCCGGTCGCCTTCAGGAGGGCCTCTCTGTCAACAAGGCGCCTCGTCTCCCCTTGCCACTTCCCTTCAATCATGAATCTGGCCCCCTCCCTGGTCTGCTCTATGGGGACCCTGGACAGGACGGGCTCGAAGAATCCGAGAACCACCATCTTCTTCGCTTCGTCATACGACAATCCCCTCGCCATCAAGTAGAACAATTGCTCGTCGTCTACCTGGGCCACTGAAGCCGAGTGGGTCGCCTTGACCTCGTTGTTGTCGATCTCCAGGCTCGGGACACCGTCAGACTTCGCCGTCCTCTCGAGGAGCATGGCGTGGTGGGCCAGGTAGGACTTCGAGTTCTTGGCGGCGTTCACAATCTTGATCATCCCCTTGAATATCGACTGTGACTCTCCCTTGAGGACCCCTCGGGCCTGGGTGGACCCGGTCGAGTCGCGGGAGTTGTGGACAAGGTTGGTTTCGTAGTCGTATTTCTGCTTCGAGTCTGTGAAAAAGATCTCGAAGCCCTCCGCGAGGGAGCCCCGGCCGTTGAGGAGGAAGTTCATCCTAGAGCGGGACGTCGCTGCGCCCAATGAGAGTGAGCTCACCGTGGCCCGGGCGTCGTTGGTGATCTCCACTGCCCGGTTGGAGATGTGTGTCGTCTGCTGGTCCAGCAGCTGGATTGAGGAGAAGTCTACATGCGACCCGGGCCTCGCGTAGACCTCCGAGTTGGAAGCAACAAGCGCCGGGGTACCTGGGCCTTTCGAATACATCTCCTCTAAGAACACGAGCTTGGACTCTTCCTCGGCTACGACGAACAGCTGCTCGATGACAGGGGTCGCGGGGGCGTCGAGGAGCAGCATCCTGCGAAGAGTCTTATCCACGGTCACCCCCCTCGGGACCCTCACGAACAGACCGCCGTTGAAGAAGGCGTTCACAAACGCGGCGTACTTGTCCCCCGACGACTTCACGTTCCTCGACTCGACGAGGGCCCTGACCTTCGTCTCGTCCGAAGCCAGAGCTTCATGGAACGACATCAGGTTCACCCCCTTGGAGGCCAGCTCAACGTCCAACTCGGAGTGCACCTGCACACCGTTGCCTTGCAGCACGATGTCAGACTCCCGACCCGTGAGGTAGTCCCCGAAGAACCTCCTTAAGTCTACCTTCGACTTCACGGTGGACATCCTGAACCGGTCGATGTCGAAACCGAAGGTGCTGACGTACTTGGTGTAGAGCGGATTCGTCTCTGGGGGGAGCTGTGAGAAGTGGTGGAACGAGTCCAAGCGCACCGCGGTGAGCCAGTCAGGCTCTTCCAGTGACCTGGACAGCGCCCTAACAAGGTCTTCTCCGAACGAGGACAGCGCTGCCTGGGACACTACCAACCCTCCAGAAGCGGTCTTACCCGACCGCGTTCGTCATTTCGAGCGACATCAGGCGGTTAAACTCCACGGCGTAGGTCATGGGCAGCTCTTTGGCGAACGGCTCCATGAATCCGTTGACTACCATGCTTAGGGCGTCTCCCTCGGAGATCCCCCTGGACATGAGGTAGAACAGCTGCTCCTCACCCACCTTCCCCACGCTGGCTTCGTGGGTGACGGTGGCGTCGTCTTCCTGTATCTCCATGTAGGGGTAGGTGGCGGTGGTGCTGATGGGGTCCACGAGGAGTGCATCGCATCGTACGGTCGATTTTACGTTCTTCGCACCCTTCGCGATGTGGAGCAGCCCACGGTAGGCGGTGTGCCCTCCCCCCTTCGACACAGAGCGGGAGATTATCTTCGACGTCGTGTCCTTGGCCAGGTGTATGGCCTTGGCGCCGGTGTCCTGCACCTGGCCGGGGCCCGCATAGGCCACTGAAATGATGTCCGCCTTGGCCCTCGGGCCAAGGAGGTAGACTGACGGATATTTTCTCGTGATCTTTGATCCACCGTTAAAATCGACCCAGGACACAGTCGCATCTTCGTGGGCGTGCGCACGTTTTGTGACAAGGTTGAGGACGTCCCTCGACCAATTCTGTAGGGTGGTGTATTTGACGAAGGAGCCCTTCCTTGCGATGATCTCGACGATGGCAGAGTGCAGAGACTGCGCAGAGTAGACGGGAGCTGAGCAACCTTCATTGTAGCTGACCTCGCTGTAAGGCTCTGCGACGATGAGCGTCCGTTCGAACTGCCCCATCTTCCTCTCGTTTATCCTGAAGTATGCCTGCAGGATCATCGGAACCTTGACCCCCTCGGGGACGTAGACGAATGAACCCGCGCTCCACACCGCCGTCTGCAGGGCTGCGATATAGTTGTCCTGATAGGGGACGACGGTCCCGAAGTACTTTTTCATGATGTCAGGGTACTCTTTGAGCGCGGTCACCGTGTCCGTGAAGACGACCCCCTGCTTCTGGAGCTCCCCCTGGATGCTGTGGTACACTGCCTCGCTTTCGTACACGGCCCCTACTCCGGCGAGAAACTTCTTCTCCGCCTCAGTGATGCCGAGCTTGTCATAGGTATTCTTGATGTACGCCGGAAGCTGGTCCCAGGAGTCTGCGGCTCTGGCGGTCGGCCTGGCGTAGTAGTAGAACCCCTGGTAGTCTATGTCGGCCAGGTCGGGAGCCCAAGCCGGGGGCTTGATGTCCAGGAAGTGTCTGAGCGCCTTCATCCTGGTCTGTTCCATCCAGGCGGGCTCGTCGTGGATCCGGACGATCTCCTGTACCACGCGCTCGCTCAGCCCCTTTATCCCCTGGACGGCGTAGGATTCGACAGGATCGCTGAAGCCGTACTTCTCCTTGTAATCGTCGGTCACGATGTCGACGTTAGACGTCAATCTTTCAGGCCTCCGAATATAACATAAGTTATTTTCCCCCTTTAAGGGTTACCCCGTCTGTTGGGCGACAGGCTCTTCTTCTTTGTAGCCTTGTATCCATGTGTACCCCTTTTCTTCCAGGAGCCTCGAGAGCTCTTCCCCTCCCGACTCGATGATTTTCCCCTGGAACATGACATGGACGAACTGGGGTTTCACGTACTTCAAGATCCGCTGGTAGTGCGTGATCATCAGAATGCCGGTCTGGGGGCCCGCCACTTTGTTTATCCCTTCAGCGACGATCCTGAGGGCGTCTATGTCGAGCCCCGAGTCTGTCTCGTCCAAGATCGCGAACTTGGGCCTTATGAGAGCCATCTGAAGTATCTCAGCGCGTTTCTTTTCCCCCCCGGAGAACCCGTCGTTCAGGTACCGGTTCAGGTATGAGTCGTCCATGCTGAGCATCTTCAGCTTCTCGGCGACGGCGTCCTTGAACTCGAAGATGGTGGGAGCTTCCGACCCGGCCGGGCGGGAATTGTTGTAAGCGGCCCTAAGGAACGAAAACATGCTCACTCCCTGGACGCTGACCGGATACTGGAAGGCGAGGAAGAGGCCCTTCTTCACCCGCTTGTCGGGGGTTAGGCCCACTATGGTCTCCCCGTCCAAAAGCACCTTACCGGAGGTAATCTGGTACTTCGGGTGCCCCATCAAAGCGTTGGCGAGTGTGCTCTTCCCCGAGCCGTTGGGCCCCATCAGGGCGTGGGTCTCGCCTTGGCCGATGGTGAGGTTCACGCCCTTCAGTATCTCTTTACCGTCGACCGAAGCATGGAGGTCCTTGATTTCGAGTTTCATCGTCGCTTCTGAGATTCCCTCGCGGTGCCTATTAAAAAGTATAACCTATGTTATAGGGGCATCCTACCAGACGGCGCTCGCCTTTCGCGCGACCGCCTCGAGAAACTCCTTGTCCACGGAGGAGAAGGCGTCGAGTTGGTCGCTGTCTATGTCTATCTCTCCGACGACCCTGTCCTGGTTCGATATCGGCACCACAATCTCCGCCTTCGTCGAAAGGAAACACTGCAGGTAACGCGGGTCCTTGGTGACGTCCGAGACAATCTCGGTCCTTCCTGCCTTGGCTGCGAAGCCGCAGACGCCCTTCCCTATCGGGATTCGCGTGTGCTCGGTAGCGGCAGGGCCGGACCAGGCATCGAGGACGAGGTCACTCCCTTCGACCGCGTAGATTCCGACCCAAGAGTAGGTCGGGACAGAGGAGTTCAGCAGCTTCACTATAGCCTCCCTGGCTGGCCGGCCGCGGGACGAGCCTACGGCCGAGTCGACGCTCACGAGCACCTCCTTTGCCTGCTCCCTTCCTAGCCTGGTGGAATTCGCCTTCAATATGCCGATGCCTCACTCATCTGCGACATTTGCTCGCGCCTCTTCAGTCCGGGCTCTCGACCAGATACCTGTACACAAGGCCGGCGAGAATCCCGCCTATGACGGGACCTATGAGGTAGATGTACCAGTAGGCCGGATAGAACCCGCCCGCGATCATGGGACCGAAAGCCCTCGCCGGGTTCATCGCCGCCCCGGTCAGGCTCCCTGCGACCAGGACGTCAGCCAGGACGGCCAGGCCGATACCCAACCCCCCGATGTGGGGCGCCCGGGCGTCGACAGCCGTCCCGTAGACTGCGAACACGAGGAAGAAGGTCATCATTGCCTCTATGGCGATCCCCTGGCCGTAGGTAAGGGCGCCGTTCAGCGTAGGCGATCCCCACTCGACGCTTGTTCCCATCACCGAAGGGAAGGCTGCCACGAGGGCCAGCCCAGCCCCGATGGCACCCGCGAGCTCGGCGACGATGTAAGGGACCAGGTCCTTGGACTTCAGCTTGTGCCCGACCCAGAGCCCGACGGCGACCGCAGGGTTCAGAGCTCCCCCGGAAACACCCATGGTGGCCGATACTGCCACAGCCAAGCCCAGACCGTTCGCGAAGGCCGCGACGAGAATCCCCGAGGCTGGGTCGAGATGCAGGCTCGCGGTTCCGACCGCCGAGCCAGCGCCGACGAGGACGAAGAGGAAGGTGCCTAAAGCTTCGGCGGCCAGCTTTTTGGAGAGGCCTGGGGCTGCTGACAAAACGTTCGAGCGCGCTGCGGAAGAGCAGTCCACTTAACTGTTGTCGTGTCTCTTCGGCCGGGACGAAGAGCAGAACAATTCTTATAAACCAAGAGTTGTATAGTGTTTTTGACATGTCGGCAACTGGACAACCCGTCATAATACTGAAGGAAGGTTCCGGAGAGTCGAGGGGGAGGGAGGCTCAGAGGAACAACATTTCCGCTGCGAAGCTAATCTCAGAAGTGGTGAGGAGTTCGCTCGGCCCGCGGGGGATGGACAAGATGCTGGTGGACTCGATGGGAGACGTCACGATTACGAACGATGGAGCCACCATGCTGAAGGAACTGGACGTGCAGCACCCGGCGGCGAAGATGATGGTGGAGATCAGCAAGGCGACAGACAACGAGGTCGGAGACGGAACCACGTCAGCCGTGGTGGTAGCGGGCGCCCTTCTCGAGAAGGCCGAGGACCTCATCAACAAGGACGTCCACCCTGTGGTGGTAGTGGACGGATATGGGAGGGCGGCTGAGAAGGCCCAAGAGATACTCGAGGAGATAGCAGAGAAGATAGACCCTGAAAGCAGGGCAGACATCCTCAAGGTGGCGAACACGAGCATGTTGACCAAACTCGTCAACGAAGACTCGCCTCATCTTGCCGGGATAGTGGTGGACGCTGTGCTTCAGGTGGCAGAGAAACGAGAAGGGGGGTTCAAGGTGGACATCGACAACGTCAAGGTCGAGAAGAAACCAGGAGGTGCCCTCACGGACACTCAGATGATAAGAGGTCTGATCCTCGACAAAGAGGTCGTCCACTCTGGGATGCCGAAGCGCGCAGAGGAAGCGAAGATAGCGTTGGTAAACTCGGCCCTTGAGATAGAGAAGACCGAGTTCTCGGCGGAGATCAGGATCAACGACCCCCAGCAGATGCAGCAGTTCATGGATGAAGAGACCAGCATCCTGAAGGGGATGGTCGAGAAGATCCAGTCGGCAGGGGCGACCGTCCTCATCTGCCAGAAGGGAATCGACGACCTGGCTCAGCACTTCCTCGCGAAAGCCGGGATTCTGGCTGTGAGACGGGTCAAGGAGAGCGACATGACCAAGCTCGGGAAGGCCACCGGTGCGAGGATAGTGACCAACCTAGACGACCTCGGATCGAAGGACCTGGGGTTCGCGAAGCTCGTGGAGGAGAGAAAGCTCGAAGATGACAAGTGGGTCTTCGTGGAAGGCGCCAAGAACCCGAAGGCTGTGAGCATCCTCGTAAGGGGCGGGACCCAGAGGGTGGTGGACGAGGCCGAGAGAGCCCTGCACGACGCGCTGATGGTGACGAAGGACGTCGTGGAGCTTCCTGCCGTCGTGGCAGGAGGTGGCGCACCTGAGGAAGAGGTGTCCATCAAGCTGAGGAGCTGGGCCCAGAAGCTCTCGGGGAGAGAGCAGCTGGCGGCGCTGAAGTTCGCCGACGCCATGGAAAGCATCCCTCTGACGCTCGCTGAGAACGCGGGGATGGACCCGATAGACACTCAGGTGGACCTTAGGGCCAGGCACGGCAAGGAAGGGAAGTGGTACGGCGTCGACGCCCTGAATGGCAAGGTAGCCGACATGTACTCGAAGTCGGTCTGGGAGCCTCTGGCCGTGAAGCTCCAGATACTGAGGGCAGCCACAGAAGCCGCGTCAATGATTCTGAGGATCGACGACGTCATAGCGGCAAGCAAGATGAGGGCACCACCTATGCCACCCGGAGGCGGGATGGGCGGCATGCCCCCGATGTGAGCTAGCCGAAGCTGAAACCAGGGTAGCGCGGGTCTGACCTCGCTTTATCATACAGCGCGCTGGCCAGAGCCACGTCTTCAAGGGCCACGCCCCCGGACTTGAACAGGGTCCGTCCCCTTGCGGCCGCCTTGCCTGTCACCACGTCGCAGAGTTTCAGGGCCGAGTCCCATGAGAAGGAGCCTGCATCCGCGGCAAGGATGAGGTCGCCGTATTCGTTCTTGGCCTGGGTGACGTCGTCCACGACCACGGTCTGGAAGGTCCCTAATGCTCCTGGTGCGATCTCGGAGTGAGTAGGCACGTTCCCTCCGCAGAGGTTCACGTGAGAGACGGCCCCGACCAAGTCTTGAGTGAGGAAAGGGTCCTTCGCCGATGTGATAGCGGTGGCTATCTGGGCCCCTTCAAGGGCATCCCTGGCCGAACCGCAGTCCTTCGCCCTGACCCCACTTTTGGCCAACCGCGCCACGAAACCAGCCCGGTTCCGTTGGTTGGGACTCCATACCCTTACCTCCTCCAGCGAAGTGACCACGCCCAGAGCCGTGACCTGCGTCATCGCCTGCTTCCCCGTGCCCAAGAGGGCCAAGGTGGCGGAACGCTTACGATAGAGATACTTCGTAGCAACCGCCGAGGCGGCGCCCGTTCTGTACCTCCCGAGCGCGTCAGCCCCCATGATGGCGAGCGGGGTGGAATCTGACGAGTCGAAGAGAGCGACCACGAACTTGGTCCCCGCCTTTGAATATGCGTAAGCCTTCAGCCCGCTCCTTCCGAGATAGGACAGGCTCGCATGCATGACGTTCAGGACCGAGGCTGGTCCTCTGGATCTGGTCCTCGGAGAGTTGGTAGCCTCCCCCTCCCCTTCCTCCCTGAACGCTACTTCGACGACTTCGACCGCCTCCCTCATGTCGAGCAGACCCTCTGCGTCTCCCTCAGAGAGGAAAATCGTCAATTTGCTTTAGGCTTCTTCTTCCTTCCTCTCTTCCGTCTCAGGAGCGCCCCATCTCCCGACCCTCGGGAGCCCCTTCGTGCGGAAGAGGGCCATCCCCTGCTGATATCTCTGGAGCTCCACCTCTAGGAACCTGACGTCGGCCGTGAGAGACGCAGCCGCTTTTTCGGCCCCTTTCTTCCCGGTGAGCTCTGCAAGCTTGGCCTTCTTCTCTTCGACCATCTTTGAAATGAGCTGTTCATACTCGGTGGTCATGGCGGGGCAGGTTTCGTGCCGCCTCGAAACTATAAAGGCGTTATCGGGGACCGGGAGCCATGCGTCCGTCGCTGTTCTCAGGGGGAGTGCTCGTCGCCCTGATGGGTGGAGTGTTCTACATCCTCGCCCTCCCCTTCGTCTTCTTCTGGAGCCTCCCGTTCGCGGCGGGCGGCGGGATAATGATCCTGGTCAGCCTCATCCTCCCAGAAGACGAGGCGCCCCTGGCTCCTCCGGAGGGGTACAGGTTCTGCCTTTTCTGTTCAACGCCTGTGCCTATCGAAGAAGAAAGATGCCCACACTGCAACGGTTACCAGCCGAGGCTGAAATGAAGATGGACGAACGTGCCGCTGCCGAGCCCCGGAAGCCCACGGACGTCGTGACTTTCAGGGGACACCCCAAGGTCCTTTCGGAACACCCCACGACCATTGAAGTCACCACCGAGGGGCACCTCTCGGAGAAGGGAGACTGCATAGTCGGCGTCTCGGCGGACAAGGGGTGTCTAGGGCTCAGTCCTGAGGTGAAGCATGGGCTCAGGAAGACCGGGACCCCGGTCAACGTCAGGATCGTGGTCGGAGAGCTGTCGTATCTCGTTGCGGCGCGGGGGGATTCCAGGCTCCAGCTCACGGACCCGCATGACATCGTCATCAGGAAAAGCGACTTCGTAAGTGAAAGGACGCTCGCGCTGCACGCCGACTCCTCGGCCAGGGACCTGCCGAGGGAGATGGTCCGGGCGCTCAGGGACCCGGAGGCAGAAGGAAGGCTCGAGATAGAGGTGGGCTGAGGGGTGGCCGAGTACAAGGCTGTGGCATACACCATGCAAGCCCTCGTCAAGTACCATGGGCTCAAGGACTGGAAGCTCCGGCTCCCTTACCACGACAGCATCTCGGTCAACACCACGTCGATGAAGACAGAGGCCACGATATCCGATTCCAGGGGGGGCGGGGTGTTCATAGAAGGGCGAGGGAACGCCTCGGCGAATGCCAGGTTACAGGCGGTCGTCGGGCGACTGGACCCCTCGAAACGGGTCACCGACTTCCGCATAGACAGCCGGAACGTCCCGTCGGGGAAGGCGAAGGGGATAGGCTATTCGTCTTCTGCAGGAGCGGCCCTGACCCTGCTCAGCCACAGGCTGCTGGTGGGCGGAGCTCCTGACTTGGTTGGCCTTTCGAAAGCCGCGCGCCTCTTCGCGGCCTCTGCGTCCAGGTCGCTGGTAGGGGGGTTCTCGAGGCTGTACGCCGGGAAGGACGACGAAAGCACCTATGCGGAGAGGTTTGCCGACCAGAAGACCATGGACCTCCGAATGGTGATCGTCCCTCTTCCGTCGAGGGTCAGGACGGAGGACGCGCACAGAGAGGTGCTGACCTCCCCGTTCTTCAAAGCCAGGGTGGAGTCGGCGCAAAGAAGGTGCGAAGAGATGCAGAAGGCCATCCTCGGGAACGACCTTGACCAGCTCGGGAAGCTGGCGGAACGAGACACGCTGGAGCTGCACGCACTGACGATGACCGGAGAGAGCGGGCTTGTCATCATGACTGAAGACTCGGTCAGGATAATCAGGAAGGTGAGGGAGCTCAGGGACGAAGGGGCGAAAGCCTACTACTCGATGCAGACCGGGCCGTCGGTGTTCATCAACACCTCCGAGAAGGACCAGGAAAGGGTGATGAAGGCGGTCCAGAAACTGGGGTATAGAGCCTATCCCTCCGGGGTCGGAGGGGAGGCGGAGATCCTCTGAGCAGGAACTTCAAGAACGTCAGAGATTACCTAGGAGAGCTCGAAGAGTCGAGACGAGGGAGAGAAGAGCAGGTTAGGGCCGGGCTGGACCTTTACGTGGACCTCTGGGAGAGGGCCATAAAGCGAGGGGTCATCGGAGAAGCAGACGCCATCGACGAGGCCCTTGCGAAGATTGAGCGGGCAGGCGGGCTCCAGAAGGCCGCCGGTGACTAACGGGTCGCTTCGCCGCCGTCCAGCGCAATCACCTGGCCGGTGATGAAGCTCGACTCCTCGCTCGCCAGGAAGAGCGCCAGGCTGGCAGCCTCGGATGGCTTCCCGAACCGGCCGAGCGGTATCGCCGCCCTGTAGGACTTCGCCTGCTCCGGACCCAGCCAGTCCACCCAGGTGGTCTCCATTGAGCCGAAGGCCATACAGTTCACCCTGATTGCGGGGGCGAGCATCTTGGCGAGCATCCTCGTCATGGAGACGACCGCCCCCTTCGCGGACGCGTAGACCAGCCCTTCCGTGTCCCCGACCAGCGCCGGGATCGACGCGACGTTGATTATCGAGCCACCCCGTTTCATGAGGCTCCGGGCGCCTTTGGCGCACAGGAAGGTACCGAAGGTATCTACGGCGAAGACCCGCCTCCACATATCCAGGGTCGTGTCTTCGATGGGGAGATTCCAGAGGGCGCGGTCTGCGAGCCCGGCAGCGTTGACGAGTATGTCCAACCCGCCTGCCCTCCTCCCCACCTCCGAGAACATCGCTTCGACGCTCGACTGGTCGGACACGTCTGCGTGGACCACTGAGGCATTCCCACCCCTCCTGCGGATCGATTCCAGGACAGGTTCGGGGTGCCTCTTCCCCCCGCGGTGGTTGATGAACACGGTCGCCCCCTCGCGGGCGAAGCGCTTTGCGATCTCAGCGCCTATCCCCTGAGATGAGCCGGTCACAAGGGCCCGCTTGCCCTCAAGACTCATTCGACCGCTACAGGAGGTTCCATGTCTTAAGGGTTCGAAGCTAGGGGCGGGGCGCTCTGTCCCTCGCCGTGGCTCCGGTATTGTACTTCTTCAGGAATCGTATGTTGAAGAGCGAGGCCTTGGCCGAGTTCCTCACCATCTCGTCCGGGTCAGACTCCGCCTTGACCAAGACCCCCTCTGAGTCCGCGCTCCCCACCGAGCCCAGAGCCGCCGCAGATTCGTGCCTCACGATAGGGTCTCTGTCGTTGAGCACCGCCTCCGCCAGGGCTACGTTCCCCTCAGAGAGTCCTATCTGCCCCAGGGAGAACGCGGCTTCGTGCCTGACAAGGGGATCAGGGTCATGCAGCAGGACGTCTCCCAAGGCAGGGACCGACTTCTCTCCTCCTACCTCCGCAAGGATGCATACCGCGTGGACCCTGAGGACCAGGCTGGGCTCCTCCGCCAAGACCTTTATGAAAAACGACTCGTCTTTCCTCTCCCACGCCTCTTCCATCCCCTTCATCACCAGCATGGCACGGGGTTCGTCTTCGACCACGGTCCTCGTGTACATCGTTGTAAGTCGGAGGTGTTCAGCCTATAAACAGCGCGGAGCCGGACGCGGTTCTGGTCTATGGTATCAGCAGGACCTTCCCTCGCACGTCTCTCGACTCCACTATTTCGTGCGCGCGCCGCGCTTCGCCAAGCGGCAGCTCTCTGTATATGGAAGGCTTCAGTCTGCCCTCGGCCGCCAGCTTGAGGACCTGCTCGACATCTCCTTTCGACTGGCCGTACACGCCCATGATGCTGAGCTCGTCGGAGTAGACGCGGCGCACGTCGACCTCGGACTTCAGCCCGGAGGTCAAGCCGAGGGCTACCATCCTTCCGCCCCTGGCAAGGCAGTCTATGCTCTTCGCCCAGGTGTCCCCTCCCACATGGTCGAACACGACAGAGGCGCCGAGCCCGTCTGTGAGCGACCGCACCTCCTCCGCTATGTCGTGGGACGCATAGTTGACGACGTGGTCAGCCCCGAGAGACCTGACGAATTGGGCCTTCGAGTCGCTCCCCACGGCTGCGATCACTCTGGCGCCGAGATACTTTGCTATCTGAACCGCGGCGTGTCCCAGACCTCCCGCCGCGCCCCACACCAGGACAACGTCTCCGGCACCGACTTCCGCCTTCCTCGAAAGCCCGCTCCAGGCTGTACCGAAGTCGACGGGCATCGCAGCTGCAGTCTTCAAGTCGAGGCCCTTGATGGGGAGCAGGTTCGCCAGGGGGACCTTCACGAACTCGGCGTATCCGCCGTCAGTCGCTATCCCGACGAAACCCCTCCCGAGACACAGGCTCGGGGAGCCTCCGCGGCAGTAGACGCAGGACCCGTCTGACAGTACGGGATAGACCACGACCTGTGACCCCGCCTCGGCACCTGTAGCACGGGAGCCAGCTGCGACCACATCTCCGGCGATGTCTGTGCCGAGGGTGTGCGGGAGGGACGTCTTGTACCTCCCGCTGCGGGCCCAGATGTCGATCCTGTTCACGCCGGCCGCGGCTACCCTGACAACCGCCTCCCCTTCGGAGGGCTCGAGGTTGGGGACTTCCTCCTGCGAAAGGACGTCAGACCCGCCTGTCTCGTGGTACCGGACCGCCTTCAACTGGTGCGAGGACCGGGAGCCAGGTACTTACAGGTATCAGGCGGCCTGAACGCCGACTTCCTTCTTCCTCGGGAGGACCAGGCTCCAGACGGCCACGATCGCAAGGTTGACTGCTAGCGCTATCAGCCCGATGTAGAGCAGGCCCCATGGGTTGACCGCGTAGGTCGAGGAATACAGGATGCCGAAGCTGTTCTTCAGTTCCACCAGATATATCCCGACGAACTCTCCGGCCAGGAGGCCCACTATGAGGGAGTGCTTGTTCATCCGTCTGAAGAAGAGGCCCAGGAACACGGCCGGCAGCGTCTGGACGATTATTATCCCCCCGAGGAGCTGAAGCTGTATGGCGTAGGTGCTCGCCACCACGAAGACGAAGGCCAGCGCGATGAACTTGAAGACCACGGACGCCCATTTGGAGATGGTCGTCTCTCCCTTGGGGGTGAGATTCGGCTTGAACTCCTTGATTATGTTCCTGGTAAGCAGGTTCGCCTGAGAAATCGCCATTATCGCGGCGGGGACCAGTCCCCCGATGAAGATACCGAGCAGAGCCACCCCGGCGAACCAACTCGGAAGGGTGCTGAGTATCATCGCGGGGACCACTAGGAGGCCCTGGGTGACCCCCGTGCCTCCGATCGGGAACTGCTTGAGGAAGGTCTGTGCGGCGGCGTTACCCCAGGCGAGCACCCCGAACATCGCCAGGGCTCCGAGCCCGAGGCCGTAGAACGGGAGGAGAGAAGTGCTCTTCCTCACCTTCTCCGGGTCCTGCGCACTCAGGACCCCGTTGATAGCGTGAGGGTACAGATAGAGCGCAAGGGCGCTGATGAGGAAGGTGCTCCAATATGCGTTGATGAGGACGGCCGGAAGGGTCGGATATACTTCAGGGGCCTTGCCGGCGTTCACCCCGGGGTAAGGAGAAAGAGTGGTGGTCGCCGCGTGGAACGCAGCCCCGAAGCCGCCTGATGAGACAACGACAGCTAGGACGGCGATGATTCCCAAGAATATGAGCAGGTCTTTCATCACGGCGGTGAGAGTGGCGCCTCTGAGCCCGCTCGTGTACGTGAACGCGGCCAGGACGATGAAAGCGATTATGAGCGAGACCTCGGCTATCGTGGTCACGTCGCCTATCCCCGCGAGCATCGCGGTCAGAACAGCCTGCATCCCCACGATCTGGAGGGCGATGTACGGGAGCTCCGCTATGATCCCCACGATTGCGACCAGCATGGCGAGGGTCCTGCTGTCGAAGGTCCCCCTGACGAAGTCCGCGGCCGTGATATACCCGTGCTCATGGGAGACTTTCCACATCTTTGGCATGACTATTATCGCGATGCCGAAGGTCAGAGCGACGTAAGGGACGGCGAAGAAGTACAGCGAACCTGTCCCGGGCAGGTTGTGGAAGCCTGCGTAGACGCCGGAGGGCACCGAGATGAACGTGTAGGCGGTATAGAGGTCGGCTCCCACGAGGAACCACACGAGGCCCGTCCCGAGCCGCCTTCCGGCTAAGGCCCACTCGCTGAGGTCGTTCATGTCTCCCTTCCTCCACTTGCCTCCGTAGAAACCCAGGAAGACGAACACCACGAAGAGCGCCAGGAACGCTACTATTCCGTCTATGGCCAGCATCTAGGACTTCCTCCCCAGAAGATTCGCCGCGATGAAGAACAGGACCCCGCATATGACCAGCCACACCATCTGGTACCACCAGAAGAAAGGTACCCCGCCCCACATCGGGTTCGCTATGTCGTAGGTCTTGACCGGGAGAAGAAAGACGAACGGGATGATGATAAGGACCGCTGCGACGATGTCCTTGGACCTCACGCGCAGGCAGGCTGGTAGTAATCTGGCGATATAAGACTCGGGGACTCCTGCCTGTCGGGATGTAAACTTCGACTACAGTCGAATTTTCGGGCGCGAGCTGCCACCGGACCAAGGGAGGGTTGCCGGGGGGAGACCAGTCCGTCTTCCGGGCCACGCCCTCGCCGCGTTCGGTCACGCCGGGGCCCGCGCCGGTCCCCGCTTAGCGTCTGCGGAGGCATCCGCGGATCCTGGTCAGCCCTTCAGCAATCCTTTCCTCGTCTTCAGCACAGAAGACGAGCCTCAGGTGCCCCTCCCCCGATGGTCCGTACTTCACCCCGGGCATGGTCTTCACTTTGGCGTCTCTTGACAGTCGAGCACACAGGGCAACGGAGTCTCTGGAGTGGGGCGAGAAGTCTGGGAAGACCTCGAACCCTGCGCTGGGGAGAGCGAATCCTACGTCCTCCAGCTCTGAGAGCCCCCGGAGCATCGCGCTCCTCCTTTTGTCGAGCTCTCGCACCATGGAATGGACGAAGGACGCGCACTCCTTCAGGGCTCTGGCTCCTGCGTACTGGACGGGGTAGCTCACTCCGCCGTTGAGCTCGAACGAGAGGTGCTTGATGGCGTCGGCGTGCGCCTTGTCTGTTACTACGTATCCGAGGCGCCACCCCGTCATGGCGTAGGCTTTCGAGAAACTGTTGACCAAGAACGTGCGCCCGCGAAGGTCCTCGTCGTCCGAGGGGAAGGCGGTGAACCTGGTGCCGTCAAAGAGTATCCTGCTGTAGCATTCGTCCAGGAGAAGGGAGACTCTCTTCTCTTCCCTGAGCACGCCGCTAAGCGCGTCGACGTCCCCTTTGCCTAGGACCGTCCCCGTGGGGTTGTTGGGGTTGCAGATGAAGACCATCCTCGTCCTTTCTGAAATCGCCGCCCTTACGGCGTCCGTGTCGAGCCTCCATCCTTCGCCCTCCAAGAGAGGAACCAAGACAGGGCGCACCCCGAATATCTCGAGCTTCTCGATGAGCGCGTTGTAGGTGGGCTGAGGGACGACTATCTCATCCCCCGGCTTCATGGCCGCCAGTATCGAGAGCGACAAGGCCTCCTGGGCTCCGTGGGTGATGCACACCTCGTTCGCAGGGTCCACCTCCAGGCCGCGGTCTTCCTCATAGAACGTAGCGATCGCCTTGGGGAGGACGAGCTCGTCGAACCCCTTCGCGGGGAAGTAGTGGGTGCACCCCGAGTCGACGGCGTAGTTGAAAGCGTCGACTACCTTCCGGTCGGTGGGAAACGCAGGGTCGGCTACCCCCATCGAGATGAGTTCATCGGCGCCTTCTGCCCTGCCAAGCTCTGACAACGCGTTGAGGAAGCGCCGGCCCCTCTATATCTTCGTCATCCAGAGCATGCGTCGTGCGGACGTTCGAGGAGCTTGTCGCAGAGGCGAACGCCGCGCCATTCGCACCTTCGGAGAACCGTCAGCGTCGAACAGGTCAGGCAGAAGCTGTGCGATTGACGGTCCGCCTTCTTGTATGATAGCTTGGGGGAGGCGATGAAGCTGGTCTTTGGGGCCGGTGGGCAGTCCGACTCGTTCTGCCTTTAACAACACGAGTTCCTTGGAGTGCGTCGCCTCGTACGCTGAGCCGTGTTCGGTCTGAGGGTGTTGAGATCGTACGGCTCCCTGACAAGAGGCACCACCTTGTCCCAGTAGAAACCATACTCTGAAGCTCTGTTCCCACTTGCGTAGCGGTAATGGGGCGGATAGCTGGTGAGGTTTCCATCGCCCAGGTGCAGCCAGGTCTCGTAAGCTAGATCACGGCCAGAAAGTTTGGGGCCAATCATAGCAAGATGCCCCCTGACGAGAGGGCGAAGCAGGTGGCGGGCCCTGTGGGATTCGAACTCGTGGGCGATTTGAGCGCCTCCCACGGCATGCTGGTGACTCCCAAAGCTAGCTAAGAGCCAGCCGCTCTAACCTGGCTGAGCCAAGGGCCCACCGAGGACGCCGCCAATTAGCCGGAATTAAAAGCGTTCCCAACGCCATGGGGATCGGGCGAGCGGCGCCCCGATAAGGAGGCAATCAAAAATGGAAAGCCCCCCCCGCCGGAACGTCGACGAAACCATTCTGGATTGATATAATGGGAAGTCATAGGCAAGGACAATGGGTCGTCTCTCCTTTGTCGGCCTCGGCCTAGGCGCCGAGGGGTTGACGCTCGAAGGCGTAGAAGAACTGAAGAAGGCCGACGTGGTCTATCTCGAGTACTATACCACCCCCCACGAGCCCAAGCTGCTCAACGAGTTGCAGAGGGCGACGGGGAGGATCCCCACGGTCGTGGACAGGGATTTCCTCGAGGATGGAGGGAGGATCTTGTCTGAAGCGGCGGGCCAGAAGGTTGCTCTCGCGGTCTTGGGGGACCCGATGATAGCCACCACGCACAACGAGCTGAGGGCGAGGGCGGTCAGGCAGGGGACGGAGACCAGGGTGGTCCACTCGGCGACCATCGCCTCCGCCGCCGCGAGCTCATCTGGGCTCCATTCATACAAGTTCTCGCGGACCGTCACGGTGACCAGGGACTCGGTGGGGAAGCTGACGCAGGCGTACCACATCCTACATCAGAACCTCCTCGAAGGGGCGCACACTCTGCTGTTGCTGGAGTACGATGTTCAGAGCGGGGAAGGGGTTTCCCCGGCGGACGCCATCGCGGGGCTCCTCTTGGCTGAGGGGAATTTCAAGCGGGGGGTGGTCAACGAAAGGACGCTCGGGCTGGTGCTTTCCAGGCTCGGACGGGAGGACGAGAGGCTAGCCGCCGGGAGTTTCGAAGCGCTGGCGAAGAAGGAATTCGGGGAGCCGCCGCACTGTATAGTGGTCCCTGGCAATCTCCATTTCACTGAGAAGGAGGCCGTGTCGGCGTTCTTCTCGGTGGCGGAGTCAGACCTCAGAGGGAACTCCGATGGCGTGCTGAGGACAGCCCAGACCCTGGTCCCCAGATACGTCGCAAAGACGAAGAGGGCGCTGGCTTCGGTGAAGCCGAAGCTGGGGACCGAGTACGAGCACGTGCTGGAGAACGCCGAGCTTTACATGAAGGACGCAGAGAGCTTCCTGGCGAACGGGGAGGACGAGATGGCCATGCTGAGCATCGGATATGCCGAAGGGCTTTTGGACTCCCTATCCTTCTCGGGGACCGTCAAGATTGACTGGTGACGCATGAACAGCAGGCACGTCCTGGCGGCCATATTCTCCGCTTCCCTGCTCGGGACCGCTCCCGACGCCCGGACCCTGGGGCAAAGGCTCCACCTGAGCAGGAGCGAAGCAGAGCACGAGCTTTCCGTCCTTGACGAGCGAGGACTGGTCAGGACAGAGGGCGGGAGGGCCAGGCTCACCGAGAAGGGGAGGAAGTCCATCAAAGTGGTCTTCATCGGCGGGGGGTTCGAAGTCATACACTACGGACACGTCTACACGATAGAGAAGGCGAAGGGCCTCGGAGACGCCCTGGTGGTCTCCGTCGCCAGGGACAGCACCATCAGGAAGAGGAAGGGGAGAGAGCCGATCGTCTCAGAGAAGGACAGGGTCAGGTTGCTGTCGGCCCTCCGGAGCGTCGACGCGGCGATACTCGGGGTCGAGGGGGACATCTACGTCACCCTGCAGAAGGTCTCGCCTGACGTGGTCGCGCTGGGCTACGACCAGTACCATATGGAAGGCGACATCAAAAGCGAGGCGGCGCGAAGAGGGCTGAAGGTCAACGTCGTCCGCCTTGACTCCCCCTATCCTGAAATCAAGACGAGCAGGCTGCTGAGAGAGTTCTAGGCACGCCCGCCAGCCAGCTTCTTCTCCAGGCGCGACATCGAAATGCTCACCGACTCCCGCCCGAGTTCCACGGCTAGTAGCCCCCTGGTGTCCTCGACCAACATCCTTGCCACGTCTATCTTACGGCGCGCGCCGTTCACGACGTGGTCGTAGACCGCCAGCGGCGCGCAGGCAGAGTAGAGCTCCTCCATGACCTCGAAGTATCTCTTCGCTCTGGGGAGCTTCCTCCTGAGGATAGAGTCGAGCACGAGCCTCTTCAGTTCCCCTACGGTGTCGAGCAGTCCGAGCAGATACGCTTCGGGAGAAGCCCCCAGGCTCTCCATGGACGGCACTGCCTTCCCTTTGGCAAGGGACACGACGGCTGACGCTTCGACCACCTCCGCTTCGGGAGAGATCAGGTAGCGGGACAGAGAGGGCTCTGAGGACTTTCTCAGCTCGTTCATCAGGGCCCTCGCCTTCGCCAGTTCTCTTTCCCCTTCCTTCAGCTTCCCCGTATGGACGCTGATGATCGCCCTGGAAGAGGCGGATATGACATCCCGGGTGTCTTTTAGGACCCTGTCGCGGCGCTGCAACTGCCCTGAGAAACGGGCCTCCATCGCCTTCAGGGACTTCTCGACCTCGTCCAAATCTGATCCCGCCTCTCGGCCCGGTCGTCATAAGCTTACCCTTCGGGATGAGTTTCTGCAGACCCCTCCCATGGGACGCCCGAGCCCAGAACACGTTTACATGCTTCTGAATCGAGCCCGCTTCCCGGTGCCCAACCGCAACTACCAGTCCGGTCGGTCAAGGGAATACAGGGCGATGAACGCGCTCAGGAAGGACGGCTGGATGGTCTCGCGGAGCGCAGCGTCTCATGGCGCGGTAGACGTGTTCGCGGCGAAGGGGGGGAGGGTCCTGCTCATCCAGGTGAAGAGCGGCAAGGCGAGGGCGACCAAGGAAGAGCTCGAGGAGCTCGCGGAGTGGGGGAAGAACGCGAAGGCGGAAGCCGAAGTGTGGTACTTCAAGGGGGGGAAGGAGATGGTGAAGAGGAGGATATACGCACCCAGGGGGAGCGGCGACTGAAGGCGAAGTGCTATTTCTGCGATGCGGAGCTGGAGGTCGTCCTGCACACCTTCAAGGTCGGGCCCAGGGAGGAACCTGTCTGCGAGGAGTGCCATGTGAAGACCGTCAACCGGATGAGCGCGAAGGCCGAAGAAGACTCAAAGGGCGGCTCAGGCTGAAGCGCAGGCCCGCCTCAGCTCTCGTATCAGAGTCGAACACTCGGTGAACCTCTCCTCGTCCTCTTCCCTCCTGTAGCAGTCCAGTGCCCTCTCATAGACTGAAAGGGCGCTTAGAGCCTTGATGGTGGGGGTGACCGTCGGCTCGGAGAGTATGAGCCTCCCGGCGGTCTCATACCACCCGGCAGCGTCTTCATATTGCTCTAGCTGGTAGAAGCAGCTCGCTATCGACTCGCAGGTCTCCACCTTCTGAGGAGATGAGGAGAACTTCTCGAACTGTTCCTTCAATATGTAGACCGCGGCGTTGCCACTGCGCATCCTGTCGACCCTGAACCCTTCGGAGAAGTCGCGCACGTCCCCGAGCAGCGGCCGAGCACCCTAAGTGCGACGTGCTCTAGTTTTCTTGAGCCGGCAATCAAAGTCCGGCAGGTGTCACCGGCTCCGAATCACTGCCTGGGCCGCCTCCCGTAGCTTCCTCCTTGCGAGGGCCTCCCTGAAGCGTCTCTTCTCCTTGGGAGTGGTCGGAGAGAGAGGAGGGATAGGGGTGGGCTTCCCCTTTTCGTCGAGGGCGACGTAGGTCAGAAAGCAGGACCCCGTGTGGGTCCCTCTGCGGGTGGACGGGTCAACCGCCTCTATCCTGACCCCAATCTCCATCGATGTCGTCCCGACGAAGTTCACCGCCGCCTTCATCATGAGGAGGTCCCCCACGAATACGGGTGCGTAGAAGTCCATCCTGTCGATCGAGGCGGTGACCACGTTCTTCCCCGCGTGCCGCCAGGCCACGATGGCGGCTATCTCGTCCATGTACCTCATTATCGCCCCACCGAAGACGTTCCCCAGGACGTTGGCGTCGGTGGGCATCATCAGCCTCGCTGTAGTCATCTCAGACTCCGACGGCTTCTTACCCGCGGGGCTCAAGTCCGGGCCTTCCCGTGCAGTGGAACTTGATAAACGTGAATCTGCCGCTGTGCGCGCGTGGCACTGGTGGTGAATCAGATCCCGGTAGGGCCCATGTCGAACATGGTCTACCTCGCCGTGGACCCGACGACGCGGGACGCAGCGGTCGTCGATTCGGGGTGGGAGACGGGGCCTATAGAGAAGGCGGTGGCCGAGTCGGGCGCCCGGGTGAAGTACATCGTGGCCACCCACGGACACTTCGACCACATGTCTACCATGGGAGAGCTCGCCGGGAAGGTAGGAGGGAAGCTGGTGGCCCATGAAAACTCCACGGCGGAGTGCGACCTTAGGGTCAGGGACGGAGACGTGCTCGAGGTCGGGCGGGCGGCCCTGAAGATCCTCCACACGCCCGGCCATACCGAGGACAGCGTCTGCATCTATGGAGGGCGCGAGGTCTTCACCGGGGACACATTGTTCGTCGGGACAATCGGGAAGTTCGACCGGGAAGAGGCGAGCGCTATGTACTCGAGCCTTTACGACGTCATCTTCAACCTCCCTCCGGAGACCGTCATCTACCCTGGGCACGACTACGGCGAGGTGAGGTCGAGGACCTTGAGGGAGGAGCGTGTGTCGAACCCGTATCTTATGGCGCGGAACGTCAGGGAGTTCATTTCCGCCTTCGCGTGATGATGGACCGGAGGAGGTCCACTGCAATGTTCCCCCCGCTTATCACCAGCACAACCCTGTCTCCCGGTTCTCCCCTCAGTGGTCCTTTCATCGCGGCCAATGGGGACGCTCCCGCGGGTTCCGCCAGGACACGGGAAAGGGAGAGGAGGTCGAAGATGGCGTCTTCGATTTCTGAGTCGCTCACGAGGCCGATCTTGTCGACGAACCTCCTTGCCGCCTCAAAGGTGAGCTCCCCCGGGGCTGCCGCCTGCATCCCGTCGGCGATGGTCCGACCCGGGTCGACCCTGGTCACCCTCCCCAGCCTCACGGACTCGAGCATGGAAGGGATGGCGACGGTCTCGGCGCCGTAGACCCGGGCTCGGGGGATAGACTTCTTCACGGCGATGGCCACCCCGGATATCAGACCCCCGCCCCCGATGGGCACGGCCACCGAGTCCATCTCGGGGAGCTGCCTCACCATCTCGAGGCCGCACGTCCCCTGTCCCGCGATCACGACGCTGTCATTGAAGGCATGGACGAAGGTGAGACCCCGCCTCTTCGCCTGGACCAGGGCGCTCTCGTAGGCCCCGTCATACCCTTCTCCATGCCTCAGGACGGTCGCGCCCTGTTCCTGGATGGCGGCAAGCTTCTGCGGGTTTACGTTCTTTGGGACGCAAATGGTGGCAGACGCCCCGAAAAGCCTGGAGGCGTAGGCGATCGCGAGCCCGTGATTCCCCGAGGACGCTGTGATCACACCCCTCTTCAGGTCGGCCTCAGGGAGGGAGAGCAGCTTGTTTAGTGCGCCTCGCAGCTTGAAGACGTGGATAGGAAGCGACGTCTCCAGCTTGAGATACGTCCTCCTTCCTAGCAGGTCGGACGCCCCCTTGGAGTATTCGAGGGGGGTCTCGGGGACGTACTTGCGTACCCTGACCTCGGCCCGTTTGATGTCGGCAAGGCTTGGCAGGGAAGGAGGGGTCAACCGAACCACTTCTCCAGTGTCTCAGACTGGGCTGCCTTGGTAGAGTGTACCCTGGCTATGGCCGCCTCCACCCGGTCCCTAGAGAAGGAGTGCTCCCCCACTAGGAAGGAGATCACCCTTTCCCTGTCGAGGGGTTTCCAGACCGGTTGTACTCCCTTGACAGACGGGGCGTCGAGGTATAGCTTCCTTATCGCCGCGTAGTCGACCGCCTCCAGCGGCTTGCTGAGCTCCCTGACTTCTTCGAGCTTCCCGTACTTCTTCAGGTACTTCAAGGCGGTAGCCGGACCGACCCCCTCGAACCCGTCCGGGTTGAAGTCGGTCCCAAGGAGTATCGCGTAGTCGACGAGCTGCTCGCGGGTCAGCCCCGTCGATTCGAGCACAGAAGACAGGGTTATCCTTTCTGGCACGACGTTGATCACGATCCCCTTGCTCGGGAGCCGCCTCTTCCCCGAAATCGTGACGTTGCGGACGAGGACTGGGGCGCCGAAGACCAGCGAGTCGTGGTCCTGGGACGCCACCGCACCCACCGACCCTTCGATCGCCATGACGGAAGCCTGCGCTTCCCCTTCCGACGGCGCATCCACCCAGGGGATCCCCATGGCGTCCAGGAGCTCCTTGGCGTCAGCAACCATGTCCCGCCTGAGGACGGTGGAGGCTTCGGCGTACTTCCTGGCCTGGGCCACCTCTCCCGCCTGTAGGGCCCGGAGATACTTGTCCTTCGCTTCGCGCCTCGCTTCGGAGCGGCGCCTGATCTCCTCCATCTTGAGCTCCGGCGGCTTCCCGTCGAAGACGTAGACCAGCTTCATCCCAAGTTCGAGCAGGTTCACGTTCCTGTAGAAGAGGCCCGAGATGTGCGAAGTCACCCTCCCCTGGGAGTCCTTCAGGTGACCCCCGTCCATGCCGCGGATTATCGCTAGGAACTGGTAGAGGGTGTTATAGCCGTCGACCGCGAGCTTCCACCCGGATATGTCTTCCAGCTGTATCTTCTCGCGTGGAATGGAGTCCCCGAAGTCGACGCCCACGCTTTAGCTCGCCTCGGCCCGGCCGATATATCGGTTAGGTCACTCAGCCATGCGGGGCATCCGAAGCTCCTCTAGGGGCTTCTCCTGGAACTCTATCCGCCTTTTGTCCTTGGACACCCACCTTATGGAAATGAGGCCGAGGATTTCAAGCTGCATGAGCACCTTGTCAAGCTCGTTCGGAGAGCACTTGCTTCCGTTCTTGTTCAGCGCCTCCAGGAGTTCGGAGTCCGTCGCGTTCTTCTTCTCCTTGATCCACTCGAATGCTGCATATCTGAGAGGGTATCTCATGAAATCCACACCGCTGTAGAAACGGCGTGTTCAGGGTGCCCCCGGCGGTATAAAAGGTATCAGTCGATGGCAGGGTCAGGACGGCGGCTGCGGTGGGAGTTTGCTAGACATCCGGCTCACCCCTGTCACCTCGTACTGGCTCACAAGAGGAGCCTTGGAAACCGCGTCTTCGATCCTGTCAACCACGCCTTCCTCTTCCGGCGCGACCACGTCGACGATGACGGCCGACAGCCCGAAGGCTATGGGCTCGACCCTCTGGCTTTTGATGCGGGCGGGTTCCGGGAGGTGGGCTGCGACCGAATCGGTGAGCTTCTGAAGGTCGGTCGCAGGGTCCTCAGGAAGGAGCTTGATTCTGATCAGGTAGGAACCCAACGGGCGCGCCTCCTAAGGCCCTTCGAAGCCGCAGTTGACGCATTTGTATCTCCTGGAGAACTTCCTGCATTTTTCCGAGCGCCAGATGACTGTCTCGTGGCAGCTCGGGCAGCTGAAGTGGACGGCCCTCTCGGCAGGCTTGATGGGCCTGTTGCATGAATTACAGAGGGGGAGCGTCACCGTGCCCTGGGACATTTCTTAAGGTCCCCTCCCGCCCCGGCAGATATAGGTTGCTGAAACGGGCTCTGTTAACTTGATTTTGGTTCAAGGTTCTCCCTGTTAACCGACTGGTGTTCCCTCCTAACCCAAAGACCCGGATGGCTCCGCCGCTGACAGTCACGATTAGCCCAAGGGCGGGGACAGACCGACTAGGCAAGACCGCCTTGAGTTTCACAAACCACAACTCCGCCGATAACGACGATGATCAGCCGAATGGTTGCCCCCCACCGGTCAAAACTCGGTTGGCTCAAATGCCCCCTCTCTCCTCCTTCAGACCATTTGAAGCGTGGGCCGTTAACCACGCCGGGGCCGGACAAGTCGGCCAAAGACGGGTTAACAGAGCCCTGGAACGGGGCGGGTCTCACCCCTCCACGAGGAGCGACCTGACCTCCGCCGAGGCCACGACCCTGGCGATCCTGAGAAGCCCTCCCACTCCCAAGGCGCCAAGCAGGGCGGTTGCGTGGAAGTCGAAGTCGGTCTGCGAGAGCCTCAGGACCAGCTTCGGGGTCGCCAACGATGTGAAGACCGCCTCGAGGTCGGAGTCGGAGAGCTTCTCGAAGACCCCGCGGAGCCTCAGCATGGCCTTCATCTCCTTCAGGAAGGCAACCTCCCATTCCCTCTGATACCGTTCGAGCAGCGCGGGCTTGTCCTGTTCGATGCTGGCGCAGGCCCATTTGGCCGCCATCACGGCCCCGGCGATGGAAGTCATGATCCCCCCCGCCGTGGTAGGCTTGACCTGGCCCGCCGACTCTCCCACGTATATCTTCCTCCCTTCCACGAAGTCCGCGGCTGGCCCTCCGACATAGATCGGCGCCGTGACCCGCCTCAGCACGTTGAAGCTCCTCCCGGCGAGGAACCCTTCGAGGGCTTTGTAGGGGCTCACCCCGTATCCCGCGGCTCCCACCTTCGCCCTGTGCCCTCCGAAGGGGATGACCCAGGCGAAGAACCCCGGATACCTTGCTGCGTCCACGAAGACCTCTACGACGTGTTCCCTTATCCAGTCCCCCTCCAGCTCGTACTTGGCCGCAGGGATTATGCCTCGACGGGGGCTTGACGCCGGTCCCGTGGCGTCCACGAAGAGCTTCGAAATCACCTTTTCCCCCCCTACCGAGACTTCCATCCGGTCTCCTTTCTGCTCCGCCCTGGCGACGCGCGTTCGGAGGGACACCACGGCCCCGTTCCTTTCAGCCGACGCCGCGACTTCCTTGTCAAACGCGCTCCTGTCCAAGACGACGACGTCGAGGGCCGTGGCGTTGACGGCGAAATGCCTCCCCGAAGGGGAGTGGAACACCGCCGAGAAGATCTTGTTCTGCACAGACGCCGGTCCCGGAGGGTAGCCGTACTTGCGCAGGCCCCTGAGGCTCACCAGGCCGTCGCACTTCTCAGGCTCTCCTATCTCAGGGTGCTCCTCGGCCACGAGGACCTTCGCCCCCCTCTTCGCCGCTTCGGAAGCAAAAGCCAGGCCGGCGACGCTCCCGCCGGCGACCACCACGTCGTACTCGTTGGTCACGTCCCAGGACTTTACAAAGCCTTAACCAGACTCGTAATAACCATTGGCAAACGCCGTCAATGAAGCAGGTCATAGTCGTGAGGTCGGACCTCAAGATGGGGAAGGGGAAGATCGCGGCACAGGTCGCGCACGCGTCGCTTTCAGCAGCCGAGATGGCTCAGCGGAAGCCCGCTTGGTATGAGGTCTGGAAGGAGGAAGGGCAGGCGAAGGTGGTGTTGAGGACCCAGTCCGAAGCAGAGCTCCGAGAGCTGTTTCAGAGGGCGAGGCGCGCTGGGCTCCCGGCGGCCCTGGTAGAGGACAGGGGGCTGACCCAGGTTGAGCCCGGGACAGTCACCTGCCTGGGGATCGGACCGGGGCCCGACGGAGAGATTGACGAGATAACCGGGAACCTCAGGCTGCTATGACCGAGCCCCCGACGGCGGAAAGAGCGGTGGGGATGGAGCTCTATGCTACTCCAGGGCCGCCCTGCGCAGGCCGCGCGAAGGTCACGCCGGGAGACTTCAGGGTCGAGGAAGTCATCGGCGCGGAAGGGCTGGAACGCGAGTGGAGCGCCGGGAAGTACCCGCTCTATCGGGTGGAGAAACGATCCATAGACACGATGCACATGGCGAGAGAGCTAGCTTCGGGGCTGAAGAGCAGGGTCAGCTACGGAGGGATGAAGGACAGCAGGGCCGTCGCGGTCCAATACGTCACCCCTACGAGCCTCAGATCATCTCGTCCCGCGCACGTGGAGGGGGCGAGGTATGAAGCCTCGCTCGTAGGGTACCTCCCCAGGCCGCTTTCCCGCTCCTCTGTGATCGCGAACAAGTTCGAGGTGGTCCTCAGGGACTGTTGCAGGGAGATCGGCGAGAGGGTCGCCGAGGCGCTCCGACTGGCCGAGGCCAGAGAGCTCCCCAACTACTATGGTCTGCAGAGGTTCGGAGCGACGAGCCCCGGCACCCATTCGATAGGAAGGGCGATGGTGAAGGGAGATTTCGAAGGCGCCGTCAACCTGCTCATCGGCAAGGGAACGAAAGGCGAGGAAGACGCTCCCCTCCCAAAAGGCAAAGACATGGAGACGAGGGTCTCGAAGGCGGTTGCGTCTCACCCTGGCGAATGGGTCAGGGCTCTGAGGGCGGTCCCCGTCAGCCTGCGCAGGCTCTACGTGCAGGCGTACCAGTCGTACATTTTCAACAAGGCCCTCAGCACGGCCCTGAAAAGGGGCGAAGACCTCTCGGGGTGCCGGCGGGGGGACAACTGGGCGTCTTGTGGGGAGAACGGCCTCCTGCTGTCGAAGGTGAGAGGGGTCAAGGAGGACCCGATCGCAGATGCTGTGCCGCTGATTCAGATGCCTGGATATGCCTACCGCGACTATGGGTCGCGGTTCGACGCGTGCACGGGCGAAGCGCTGAAAGCAGAGGGGGTCATCCCCGCCCAGTTCTACCTGAAGGAGATGCAGGAAGCCTCGTCAGAGGGCGGGTTCAGAAGGCCCCACCTGGCCGTAAGGGATGCCAAGTGGGACGTCCAAGAAGGGACTGTGAAGCTGAGCTTCACGCTTGCGCGGGGTCAGTATGCCACAGTCCTCCTTCGCGAGATGCTGAAACCCCAGGACCCGGCGGCATCTGGGCTCTTCTAGCCCCGAACCCTTATACAGGGTTCAGGGGGGCCAGCCAAAACGCCCATGCCTGACGACGTTTATGACATCACCATAATCGGCGCGGGTCCCAGCGGCCTCTTCGCGACATTCTATGCCGGACTGCGGCAGATGAAGACCAAGCTGATCGACGCGCTCGAAGAGCCGGGAGGCCAGGTGGCGGTCTTGTACCCAGAGAAGTACGTCTTCGACGCGCCTGGCTTCGCAAAGGTGCTCGCGAAAGACCTCGTGAAGAACCTAGTGGAGCAGGCCTTCCAGTACAATCCGACCGTGGTCCTTGGAGAGAGGGTGATGACCCTGCGCAGGGACAACGGACTGATCGAGCTCGGAACGGACAAAGGGACGACCCACGTTTCGAAGGCGGTCCTGATCGCGGCAGGCGTCGGAGCATTCTCCCCCAACAGGCTTGACGCCCAGGGCGCCTCGGACTACGAAGGGAAGGGAGTGTACTACTTCGTCAAAGACAAGAGCGCCTTCAGCGGGAAGAGGCTCCTTGTCGTTGGCGGTGGGAATTCGGCCGTGGACTGGGCGCTGAACATACAGGGGATCGCCAAGAAGATCACGCTGGTCCACAGGAGGGACGTGTTCAGGGCCCATGAGGGGAGCGTTTCCGAGCTTATGAAGTCGGGGTGCGACGTACGGCTCTTCCACGAGGTCAAGAGCGTAGAGGGAGACGGGTCGAAGGTCACTCAGGCGGTCATATTCGACAACCGGACGAAGGCAGAGGAGACGATCGACGTCGACGCGATACTGGTCAACATAGGGTTCCGGGCGGACCTGGGGCCCATCAAGGACTGGGGGCTGCAGATAGATGGGAGAGAGATCAGTGCGAACGGGAAGATGGAAACGAGCATCCCTGGGGTGTTCGTCTCAGGAGACATAGCGGGACCTCTGGACGGCGTGAAGCTCAACCTTATCGCGACCGGGTTCGCCCAGGCGGCCACGGCGGTGAACGTCGCAAAGGCGTACACCGACCCTACCTCTAAGATATTCCCAGGCCACAGCAGCGAGATGAAAGGGTAGCCTAGTCCAGGATCCCGAGCACGCGCTTGTAGTTGTAGTCGGCCCTGATGGCCGGGTGCTCCGGGTCGATCAGCACGCACTCATACCAGGCATGCATCCCGTCCTTCCACACCGGGTAGGAGCCCAAGACCTTCATGTTCGGATGCCTCTCCTGCACCCTCCTCTCGGCGACCTGCTGGGACGAGACCGCCGATTTTATCTTGAGGACCCCCATGTGCTTGGGTCTCCTCCCTGACGTGGGGCGCTGCTTCCTCATCCCGCCCCGCGAGACCCTCATCCTCACCACGATCACCCCTTCCTTCGCCTTGTAGCCCAGAGCCCTCGCCCGGTCGAGCCTCCAAGGGCGGTCCACCCTTAGGAGGGCGGGCTGCTTCCTCAACTCGACGGCCCTGGACCTCATGTCCCCTCCCTTCTCGTGGAGCACCTGCTGCCAGGTCTTGGAGATCCGAGCGTAGACGGGCATTCGGACGCCTCGTTCGCTGTCGGCAAATAAACGTTGAGTCAGCTCTTCGAAAAGAAGGCTCTGACCTTCTCCCCTACCACCACGATGGCGTTGGTCTGCGCCTCCTCGGTCTGGCCCCCTATGTGGGGTGTGAGTATGGTGTTGGGCGCCTTGAGTATGTCCCCCGTGGGTGGCTCTGCCTCAAAGACATCGAGGGCTGCGCCCCCGATTTTCCCTGCCGCGAGGGCCTTGGAGAGGGCGGCCTCGTCTATCACGCCTCCCCTAGAGGTGTTCACGACCACGCTCCCCCTCTTCATCCTTGCCAGCCTGGCGGCGCCGACCATCCCAACCGTTTCGGGAGTCATGGGGACGTGCAACGTGATGTAGTCAGACGAGGAGAAGAGCTCGTCCAGGGACACCGCCCTGGCTCCGACCGGAGAGAGCAGGTCAGGGGAGATGGGGATTACGTCGTACACGAGAACGGACATGCCCAGCGTCCTCCCGATCTCCGCTATCCGCCTTCCAATCCTACCGAACCCGACTATGCCGAGGGTCCTCCCCTTCATCTCCCTCCCGACGAGGGCGTTCTTCTCCCACTTACCGGATTTCGTGCTGACGTCGGCTTCGACCAGCTTCCGGCTGAGGGCAAGCATCAGCAAGACCACGTGCTCAGCCACCGCCTCGACGAGGGACTCGGGACTGTTGACCACGGTCACCCCCTTCTCCTTCGCGTAGCTGACGTCTACGTTGTCGAGGCCGGTGCCGGGACGGGCGACCAGCTTGAGGCGCCCCGCCCTGTCGAGGACTTCCCGGTCAACCTTCGTCCTGCTCCTTACAATCAGCGCATCGTACTCCCCAGCCACGGTCAAGAGCTCGTCTCTGGTTATGTCAGGCCGGTAGTCCACCGTTATATCTGGGCCCAGCGAAAGCCGTTCGAGCTCGACGTGGTCGCAAATCAGTACCCTGACCATGACTTCAACCCCAGCCGCGCCGTATCAGACACCGGCGATATATCGGTTGAACCTAAAGGACCGTAGGCCAGCGACGCAAGGGTCGAACCGTTGGGGATCGACGATAGGAGCCCACCTGGATCGGGATTGAACCTTCCCACGGTCTCCACGCTCACAACCCGACCCCTTTGGTCATATGCTATGGCGCAGACGGAGCACGGGTCTTGCTTTGAAGCGACCGTCGCCACTCCCTCTCGAGAGCGCAGGCTTGCCATAGGCGGCCCGTAGCGGAACCAAGACAGCCCGAAGATCACTGAGAAGAAGCTGCGTCCCGGGCGGAAGCTGACCTCGCCACCTGCAGCGTTCGCCCCTGCGACCCTCCCCGAAGCCGCCGGAAGGTTCAGGGTACCCTCGGGAGAGACCAGCCCCGATGGTTCGGCGCAACCGCCCGCGGCGTACACTGTCTCGGCCCCTGTCCTGAGAAAAGAGTCGACGACGACGCCCCCCGAATGCCCGAGCCGGGCCGGAAGTGAGGGGACCCGCGGCCGCCTCAATGGGACCTGGACAAAGGTGTCACATGGGATGACTTCACCTTCCGCTATCATGGCCTCCACCCGGCCTTGGCCGACCACCCGGCTGGCCTGCCCGGTACGCAGAGAGACCCCCCTTTCTGCGGCGCCCGCGGCGATCGCTGCCATGGCGCCTGCACCTGGTGCGCCGAAAGACCAGCAGGAAGCGACGAGCGCCACCTTCCTCCCCCCAGCCGCGAGCCTCTCCGCAACCTCAAGCCCTCGGACGCCTTCCCCTGTCACCACAGAGCGTTCCGACCCCGCGATGGAGCGCCCAAGTTGCTCGTACTTGTATGGCGCATCCAGAAAGTATGACCCTCGCTTCCCTACCCCCTCGACCCCCCTTGAGCCGTTCGAGGTCCCGGTGACTACGACTATGGCATCCGCCCGCAACGTCGGCCCCGACGCCGTAGTCGCCTGGGCGGGACCGACAGAAACGATCTTCGTCCCGAGCTCGACCGGGACCCCTGCTTTGTGCGAATCGGCAGTGCCGGACAGGAGGCTGCCGCCGATCAGGTCAGGCCAGGCTCTCCAGGGGGGGTCCAGCCTCTCAGACTGGTCGACGACCGTCACGTCTGCCCCACGTTCCAGTGCCTCCCGGGCCGCTTCCATCCCCGCCGTGCCACCCCCCACGACCACGACCCTGGGCAACCGTCCTCGTCCGGCCTGAGACGGTTATAACAGGCGGGCAGAACGGCCGCAACGTGCTCGTGGGAGTCGTCGGCAAACCTAATGTCGGGAAGTCGACCTTCTTCTCAGCCGCGACCCTGAAGGACGTGCAGATCGCCGATTACCCGTTCACGACCATCAAGCCGAACGTCGGCGTGGCACATCTGTCTGTAGAGTGCGTCTGCAAGGAGATGGGGGTCACCGACTCTCCCCGCAACTCGACATGCCTTGATGGGAAGAGGCTGGTCCCGGTGAAGGTCGTAGACGTGGCGGGCCTGGTGGAAGGGGCGGCCTCCGGGAAGGGGCTCGGGAACCAGTTCCTCGACGATCTGAGGCAGGCTGACGCGCTCATCCACGTGGTCGATGCGTCAGGCTCGACGGATATCGAAGGCAGGAAGGTCCCCCCCGGGAGCCATGACCCGGCCCAGGACATAGACATGGTCGAAAGAGAGTTCGATCTCTGGATGTACGGGATACTGAAGAGGGACTGGGAGAGGGCGACCAGGTCTCTAGAGCAGACCGGGGGGAAGGTAGTGGAACACCTGGCTGAGAGGCTGTCGGGGCTCTCTGTGACGCTGCCTGACGTCGAAGAAGTGGTGCTCAGGCTGCACCTCAGGACCGAGAAACCGAGCGCCTGGACTGACGGGCAGATCCTGGAGCTTGTGAGGGAGACCAGGAAACTGACGAAGCCTTCGCTTCTCGCGGCTAACAAGGCAGACCTGCCCACGTCGAAGGCGAACATCGAGTCGCTCAGGAGGACCGGGAGAGAAGTGGTGCCATGCGCATCCGAAGCCGAGCTTCTCCTCCGCAGGGCCGCCGAACGGGGGCTCGTGACCTACTCCCCTGGCGACCCAGGATTCGCCGTGAAGGACCCGGGAAGGCTCACCCCCGCCCAGGCGGGGGCGCTCGCCATGGTCGAGGAGAAGGTGATGAGAGCCTACGGAGGGACCGGGGTCCAAGAGGCAGTGAACAGGGCCTTCTTCGGCCTCCTCAGGGCGGTCGTCGTGTTCCCCGTCGAAGACGAGACCAAGCTGACAGACAGGGAAGGGAGGGTCCTCCCCGACGCCTTCGTGATGAAGGGAGGGTCGACGACCCTCGACCTCGCCAGGACTGTGCACACAGAGCTAGCAGAGGGCTTCCTGTACGCGGTAGACGCCCGGACGGGGAAGAGGCTCGGAGCCGACCATCCTCTGAAGAACAGGGATATAGTGAAGATAGTGTCAAGCGGCAAGAGGGGCTAATGGCTCGGCCTTCCTCGCCGTAGGCCTCGCAATCAGCTTGCTCTTCCTGACCCCGACGTGCCTGAGACGGGTCACCTTCTTGGCTTCGTTGTACACGTCAGACGCCACCTTCTGGAGGACCAGTTCCTGGGCGAACCCCTCGTAGCTCATGCCGGCGGCCTTCTCCCCGATGACCTTGTCCATGATTAGGCGGAGGTCGTGCTTCTTCGAGCTGTTCATCTTCCCCTGGGAGAGCGCCGTGCAGTAGACTCTGACCACGTAGCCGTCCTTCGTGGTGTAGTCCCTTATGAAATCGGACATCGAAGAACCGCGGCGGATCAGGCTCCTGAGGAACTCCCTGGAATATTCGTGCCCCTTGAACACCGTGTATGCCGTCTCACCCTCGACCCTGTCGATCTGGAAGAAGAGCTTGAACGCGTAGTGCTGGGGGTCCTGCTTCAGGATGTCGTAGAGGGTCGTCTCGATGACCCTGCCTTCGGGCTTCTGGACGTCTGTCAGCGGGACCTTGGCTATGGGGGCGTTGCCGAAGGACGGAGAGGCGGTGACGGTCACCCACGACTTCAGCTTCCACTTGTCCCTCACTTTGGCTACTTTCTTCGGCAAACGAAGGCGCCCCGCCCGTCTCGCGCTTATAACCTCAGCGCTGCTGTAGCGCGCCTATCTTCCCCATGTAGGGAGCCAGGGCCTTCGGAATCTTCACGGTGCCGTCCTTCTCCTGGAAGTTTTCTAGGATGGCCACCAGCGTCCTTGTGACCACCCCCGTGGAGTTGAGGGTGTGGAGCGTCGCTGTCGGGTCGCTCTGCTTGTCCCTGTACCTGATTCTCGACCTCCGGGCCTGAAAATCGGTGATGTTGCTGGCAGAGACCATTTCCCTGTACTTTCCCTGCCCTGGAAGCCAGGCCTCGAGGTCGTAGGTCTTGGCAGACATGAACCCGGTGTCTCCGCCACACAGGGTGACGACCCTGTGTGGTATCCCGAGGTCTTGGTAGATCTTCTCGGCGTTCGAAATGAGCTCCTCGTGGAGCGTCCAGCTGTCCTCGGGCCTGCAGAACACCACCTGTTCCACCTTGTAGAACTGGTGGCCCCGGAATATCCCCTTCGTGTCTTTGCCGTGGGCGCCCGCTTCCACCCTGAAGCAGGGGCTGAAACCGCAGTACTTGATAGGGAGCTCGGACGCCCGGATGATCTCGTCGGAGTGCATCGACACCAGCGGGTGCTCAGAAGTCGCTATCAGGTGGAGGTCTTCGCCCTCGACCTTGTAGATGACCGGACCGAAGTCGTCGAGGTTCACGACCCCCTCATATGCAGACCGGTTGAGCATGAAGGGCGGCTCCACGGCCACGAACCCCTTGGACCTGAAGAAGTCCAAGGCATACTGCATTATAGCGTGCTCCAGCTTGACGGCATCCCCCTTCAGAAAGTAGAAGCGCGCTCCCGCCACCTTCGCCCCCCTCTCCATGTCCACCATCCCCAGCGAAGTCAGGATGTCTATGTGGTCCCTGGGCTTGAAGTCGAACTCGGGCTTTCCGCCCCAGGTCCTCACGGTCACGCTCTCGGACTCGTCCTTTCCGTCGGGGACGCTGGAGTGGAGCATGTTGGGGAGGCTCATGAGGGCCTTCGTCAGCCTCTCGTTCGCCTTGTCTGCCTCTAGGTCAAGCCCCTTGATCTTCTGAGGGATTCCTTTGACCTCTTCGAGTTTTTCCTCTATCGGAGCCCCCTTCTTCTTCAGGGACGCCACCTCCGCCGTCAGGTCGTTCTGCCTGTGCCTGAGCCTGTCGGCTTCGGTCTTCAGCTTCCTCCACTCTGCGTCGGCGTCGGCGGCCTCCTTGACGAGCGGGACCTTGTCCTGGGCTCCCCTCCTGGTCAGGTTCACCACTATCGTCTCGGGGTTTTCCCTGACCAGTTTGATGTCCATCATGTCGACTTCACACCCTTGGGCCGACCGTCTGTCCTACGCGATAATAGCGATATCTCCTCGAAGAGCGCGATGTCCCGTAGAAACGCAAGGGCGGTCGAGAGGGACGTCGAGACGGAGTCCGAGTCGATGGAGAAAGTGATCCCTCTCCCGCTCTCTGCGACCGAGATTTTGAGCCCCTTAGGGAGCCCCTCGTTGTCAGGGGCGAGTACAGAAGCGAGCCGCTCCCGGATCCTCTTGTCAGCGCAGGTCACTCTGAGCGCTGCGGAGGCCTTCAACTCAGGACCCGTGCCTCGACGGCCTTGGAGAAGGTTCCGACGGCGGACGAGGGGATCTTGGCCCCCGCTGCCATCTCGTGCCCTCCCCCGACCCCCTTCACGGCCTCGGCCGCTTCCCTCATTATCGCCCCCAGGTTTACCGAGCCGTCGAAGGAATCGCCTACTCGGGAGGAGACCTTCACCTCGGACCCCTGACTCGCTGCGGTCCCGACGACGACCTTGGCCTTGAACTCCGGAGAAGAGGTCAGGATGGAGATGACCGGGCCGAGGAGCTTCTCGTCCACTATCCCTTCGCCGTTGACAAAGACCAGCTTTCCGTGTCCTTCTATCCTGGACCGGTCGGAGGTGATACCTTCCAGGGCCTTGTTGATCCCTGATCTGTACGCCGCGAGGACCTTCGTCGCGTCCTTGAGCGCCTGGGACCTGTCTCCAAGGCAGATGGAGACCCCGACCCCGGGAGCGCCCATCCTTCCGCAGGAGTTGAGCAGGGTCCCGAACTCTCTCGCGTCCCTCAGCGGGGTGAACGTGTCCTCGAACCGCTGCACATAGACCTCTCCGAAGAGGCCCGCGAGCGCCTCGGTGGACCCTTCTTCGGCCCCCAGTGCCCCCGCTATGATCTCCGTGAGGCCCTTCTTTTCCTCGTCGGAGAGCGAGGAGATGGTCCTCCAGGTCCCGCCGTCCTTCAGCTTCATCCCCGACTGGTGGAGCAAGGCGAGGACCGCGTCCTTGCTCCCGGTGAGGCCCTTGAGGAACGGCGTCGAAGTCAAGGCGACTGCTTCGTGGATGGGCCTGGTCTCCCTCCCTGTGAACATGAGGTCGGTCGACGCCGCAAGGAGCCCGGTTGACCTGGCGGCATCCATGGCGGACCTGTTCAGGCCGGTGAGGGACCTCCCCTCCCCGGAGTCCTGGCGGTCCGCGAGCGCTCCGACCACCGCCAGCGGGGCCAGGTCCCGGTTAGCCGGGTCCACCGCCTCCGAAAAGAAGTAAGCCATAGCGGACGAGCATGCCTCCCTCCCCCCGTCGTAGCCGTAGTTCCAGGCGTTCACCACGACGGGCTTCGCCGCGTCTGCTTCGGAGATCTGATGGTGGTCGATTATCAGGAACCTCTCCCCGAGCGCCGCCTGTAGTTCGCTGACGAGGGCCGAGCCCAAGTCGGTGAAGATGTGAAGGTCATAGCCTGCGCCGCCGATCTGTTCGATGGTCTTGAGGTCGAGGTCCGGGACCGCCCTCAGGGTGACGTTGGCCCCTTTGCGCATGAGAGACGCGAAGACTATCGAGCCGCTGCAGAGGCCATCGGCGTCGATGTGTGTTACAACCAGGATCTTCTTCCCCCCAGTAGCGGCGCTGAGTATAACCGGGACGAGACTCAGGTACCTCGCCCGGAGACCATCGAGGTCAGCCAAAGGGGCCTCGCCAGCTATGCCAGCTGCGCGACCACGGCGGTGTACTTGAAGTCGGGCGGGAGGATCCCTCTCTCCTTGTAGTACTTTGAAAGCCTGTAGATCTTTGCTTCCACTAGTTCCAGGGAATGGACGTTCTTCCTGTCGCTCTTGTGGGTCCCGAGGTGTTTCTGCACCCTCTGGGCTCTTTGTATCAGGTCCTGGAGGTCCTGCGGTGTCTTCGGGGCGGCCTTCCCTTCGGCCAGTATCTTCCCGAGGGGCTTGCCTGCGAGGGCCCTGATCAGCGGTACTCCATAGTCATCCCTAAGCGACAGCCCTATCTTGCTTGGAGAGACCCCCTCCTTGGCGAGCTTCAGTGCGACGGTCCTCGCTTCTTCGGGAGTCGTGGTAACCCACGTGGGGTTTGTCTTGCTTGGGGGCCTGGTCTGGTGAGACTTCCCGTGTCTGTGAGAGTGAATGCGGGCCAATCTTTGTTCGAGAAGGCGAGTCCATTCCGCTCTGCTGATAAACGTTGCCTGCGTTTTGGCCGTTTCACACGACTCTGGCGTAACGCCCCCGGCGCTCTATGCTCCTCAGCTGTCTCAGGACCGACCTGAACCTCTGCGACCCGACCTCGGAGGCGTAACCGCGGAAAAGAGAGTCCAGGGCCGCCTGGGCGACCCCCGGATGCGCACCTATGAGGGTCTCCTTGATGAGCCTCAGGTCGACCGCGTGGTCCTCCAGCCTGTTCGTGCGGGCCGAGAGCCCGAAGTCTATGAAGACCAGGTCCCTCCCTGTCTTCAGCACGTTGGCGGTCGTCAGGTCCCCGTGCATTATCCCAGCCATGTGCATCCGAGCCGCGCTCCTTCCGAATCCCTCGAAAGTGTCCTCCGCCTCGTCCGTCCCTAGCGACCCCACCAGGTCCCTGAGCCTGTCTCCCCGGACATACTCCATCACCAGAGTAGCACGGGGGAGGTCCATGGCATAGAGGAAGGGAACACGAACCCCGGCCCTCTTGGACTGCGCCATAATCTCAGCCTCCCGGACGGTCCTCTGCCGCCTTATCGAGTCGTCGAGGGCCGGGAGCCGGTAAGGGAGCGGCTTCCTTGACTTGAACACCGCCTCCAGCCCCTGCCACTCTCCCAGAGTGATGTCTGCCTCGGCCCCCCTGTAGATGAGGGTCCCAGGAGGGACCTCAGCTTCGCCAGGGCGTGTCGACACCGTCAAGCCTCCATGACTGCCTGACCCTCGCTTCTTGAACGGGAATCCGGGAGCCCGAGCTGTAGGCTAGCCACCCAGTCCAGGCTATCTGAGCCCCGCAGTCTCCGCTGTACTCCAGAGGGGCGGAAGCCATAGCGGCGGAGTGCCGCCCCGCCATGACGGTCATCATCTCTGAGAGCCTCCTGTTGGCGGCAACCCCCCCGACTATCATGACCTCCCGCTTGCCTGTGAACGCGAGGGCCCTCTCTGTGACTTCTGCGACCATGGCGAATGCCGTCTCCTGGACCGAATATGCGACGTCCTTGAACGAGGTCCCCCCGTCGATCATCGTCTTGGAGGCGGTGAGGAGCCCCGAAAAGGATACGTCGTTTCCCTTGACGGCGTAGGGGAGCCTGCGGTATCCGCCTCCCATGGCCGCTTCTTCGATGGCACGACCGCAGGGCGAGGCGAGTCCGTGATGCCGCCCGAGCTGGTCAAGCAGTTGCCCCAGGGTGAGGTCGAGCGACTCGCCCAGGATTCTCCATCGCCCTCCCGAGTGAGAGATTATCATGGTATGGCCGCCCGACACGAGGAGCACCACCGGGTCCTTCATCCCCGTTAGAAGGCAGCCGAGCTCGATGTGTCCCACTGCGTGGTTCACAGGGACCAGGGGGACGTCGAGACCAGCCGCCAGCGTCCTGGCGACGACCCCTCCGACTCGGAGACAGGGCCCGAGTCCGGGTCCCATGGCGTAGGCTACGGCAGAGATCTCGCCCAGGGGGACCTTCGAGGCTTCCATGGCGTCAGCTACGACGGTGGAGGCGGAGGCGAGGTGGCTCTGCGACGCTTCGAAGGGGTGTATCCCGCTCCCTTCAGGGGCCTTGTAGATCGACTTGGAGTTGGAGAGTATTTCCCCCTGGGACGACACGACAGAGACGGAGAAAGTGTGCGCCGTGCTTTCGACGCCGAGGACGAAGCGCTTCATCGGATCCTACAACTTTCGGGATTGGCGGTAGAGGTCCCCTAGCAGGTTGACGTAGGGCTTAACCTCTGAAAGAAAGTCGTCAAACTTGCCCCTCTCGAAGGTGGCGCTGTGCTTCCCCCCTTCCTCGGTTATTTTGGCGGCGAGGACGATACCCCCGCTCCGGTCAGGGTTCGGCTTCAGCTTGGGGAAGTGGATGAGCGCACCGTAGCCTATCTTCTTCCGCCCGACCGTGAAGACCACGTTGTAGTACATGCTGAGCGTTTTGGTGAACTGGGCGAGTTGCTTCTTCCTGCTTTCGCTCCGCTTCACCTGTTCGAAGTCAGCCTCGGACAACCTGTCTATCATCTCCTTGAGGAGCTTCATCTCGCTTACCTTGTTGGTGTATCCAGCGTACTCGATTGGCAGCTGGTAGACGCTGTTCATGACCGAGTCCCAGTTGTCTATCACAGCAAACGTGGCGGTGTCCATGTTCATTTCGCGCTTGAGCTCGTCAGAGAGGATGTCTTCGACGGTGAACTTCTTCGGCACAGGACCGCCTGGGGAGCGCGTCTAGTTATGGTTAACTCTTAGTAGACCACCCCCGGAAGTCGGGATGCGGAGAAGCGAGGGAGAGGGCGCTTGAAGGGGTCGATTCAATCCCTCCACGTCGCCTGTTTCACCCATGAGACAGAAGACGAGGGGAGGGTGGCAGAGGCCCTGGCGTGGCTGGTGGGACCAGGGACCATCCCGGAGGTGGAGGAGCTCGAAGGGCACTTCGGGAACGCGATCAGGAGGGTAGAGCTCAAACTGACGGGGAAGGAAGCCGAAGCCGGGTTCAGACAGGCGGTGTCGAGGATGCCAAGGACGGTCGTGGAAGAGATAGCCGGTGAAATACCCTCCTGCATGGATGAGCACGGAGCGCTCTTCGTCAGGCTCGACAAGCAGCAGCTCGTGCTCGGAAGGGTAGCCCTCGGCTCAGCGGACCCGGTCAGGCTGAAGGTCAAGCCCAGGGGGGACATCATCAGGGGTGGGGCCCGCGAGTTCTACCTTCGCCTGCTGCGAGGAGGGTGAAATGGCGAAGCGGTACGTGCTCTTCGTCGCCGAAGACGACCTGACAGAAGGAGACCTGAGGGCCCTTTCGGAGTCCCTCGAAGAAGAATACGGCCAGGCCAGGGTGATTGCCGTCCCCGGACGCCCGAGGGCCGTGATCATCCGGACGCTGCAGAAGTTTGTCCCCTCTCTGCGCGACCCCGCGACGTCTCCCCGGGTCGGCGGGAGGAGGCTGATCCCGCTGTCGACCTCGGGGGCGGTCGGTAACCTCAAAAGGAGAGCAGGAGGGGCGGCCCCGCATGGCAAAGTTCATGAGTGATGAGTACGTCTCCCAGGTGCAGGCAACCCTGGTCGCCGACCCGAAGTGGTCCGAGTCGACGAAGGCCCTGAAGACAAGCATCGCTTTCAACGTCACCGATGCCGGCCAGAACTTCATCCTCACGGTGGAGAATGGGACGTCCACGTTCCAGAAGGTCCCCCCGGGGTCGGCCGCAGAATTCTCCTTCGACGGGACCTACGATGTGTGGTCCAAGGTGGCGAAGGGGGAGGTGGACATACAGGCAGCGGTCCTGAAAGGGGAGCTGAGGTTCAGGGGCTCCCTGACGAAGATCCTTGCCTACAGGGACAGGTTCATCAGAGTCGCCGAAGTCATGAGGGACGTGCCTAAGGAGTTCTAGGAAGGCACGAAGACGTAGTAGGGGTTCCCTCCTTCTCCGGTCCTCGTCTCGATCCTCACCTTCATGCCTGGCTCCGTAGTCTCTGGATCTGCTCCTTCGAGCCAGGCCAGCGCCTTCACCCCGTCTCTGAACTCCGCGATAGCTATGATGTAGGGCCCCTTTCCCTCGAAACTCGCCGGGGTCACCCTGACCTGGGTGAACGTCACCAGGCTCGCCTCCGTGCCGAGGTCGACCCATTCTGATTGTGACGCCATGCAACCGGGGCAGTCGGACTGCGGGGGGAAGGAGATGCGGCCGCAGTTCGCGCACTTGGTGGTGACGAACTTCCCTCGGCTCAGAGACTCCCAGAACTCGCGAGTCTTCGAGATGGGTATGTCGAACCTGAGGGTCAGGGTCCTCCTCGAGCGAAGCTGTGGAAGGTCGTCCATGGTCAGTCCCTCGAGAGTATCGTCACGTAGGCGTAATGACCTGTCCCTCCGATGTTGTGGGCCAGCCCCACGCCGTGCTTGATAGGCGCCTGGTGGCGCCCTGCCTCGCCTCTGAGTTGCTTTGTGATCTCCACGGCCATCGAAACCCCGGTCGCCCCTATGGGGTGCCCTTTGGCCTTGAGCCCGCCATCGAGGTTTACCGGGATCCTCCCGCCGAGTTCCGTCTCACCCTCGCGGACCATCCTGGCCCCTCCCCCCTTCTCGCAGAAGCCCAGGTCTTCGTAGGCCATCAGCTCCGCGATGGTAAAGCAGTCGTGCGCGGTGGCGACGTCGATTTCTCGGGGGGATACTTTGGCCATGGCGTAGGCTTTCGACGCGGCTGTGACAGCCGCGCGGAGCCCCACATAGTCCTCCCTCCTGCTCAGGTTGGCGGTGTCCGAAGAATAGCCGACCCCCCTTATCCAGACAGGGGTGTCGGTGAGGGTCTTGGCGACAGCCTCCGATGCTAGCACCACGGCCGCCGAGCCGTCGGAGAGAGGACAAGCGTCGTAGAGCTTCAGCGGCCACGCAACCATCTGCGAACCGAGCGCCTTCTCCAGGGTGATCTCTTTCTGGAACTGCGCCAGGGGATTCATTGAACCGTAGCGGTGCGCCTTCACAGATATCCTGGCGAGGTCCTCCTGGGTGGTGCCGAACTTCTTCATGTGGGCGACGGCGTAGAGGGCGTAGTAGGCTGGGAAGGTCATCCCGTAGTTCTCGAACTCCCAGGTGTAGGAGCCTGCCCTCCCGATGAGCTCCACCGAAGTCGGGGTGTCGACCTCGGTCATCTTCTCGACCCCCACTGCCATGGCCACCTCGGTCTCCCCGCTCACGATGCTGTTGTAAGCAGCCTTCACCGCGGCGCTCCCACTGGCGCATGCTGCCTCCACCCTCATGGTCCCCGCCCCGCTCAGCCCAGCGTACTCGCCTACTACGACCGCGGGGAGCGACTCCTCATACCATCCACCGGCGCTGCCGACCACGACGTTGCCGATGTCCTTCCTGTCGACCCCGGCATCGTCGACCGCCTGCTTTATCGACTCGAACGCGAGCTCCCCCAGGTTCACGTCGGTCCTCCGCCCGAACCGGCTGTGACCTATCCCCACGACGGCGACGCGGCTCAAGTCTGCCTTTCCCTTCGAAGTCCTACCCTTATTTCAAGTTCCCAGCGAAGTGAGGCTACTGAAGGACCCCCATCTCCTTCGCCACTTCCTTCATGATGGTCAGCCTCTGGATGTCGTTGGTCCCCTCATAGGTCTTGATGATCTGCGAGTCCCGGAGGACCCTCTCGACCTGGCTGTCGGTGGACACCCCGTAAGCTCCCATTATCAGCATGGCCATGTGGGCGTTCTTCTCGGCTGCCTCCGTCGCGGTTATCTTCGCGATCGAGGACGCCTTGATGAAGTCCTTCCCCTTCTTCGTGAGGGTGGCTGCCCAGTAGGTGAGGAGCCTCGCCGTATGGACGGCAGCCGTCATCTCTGCAATCTTGAATTGGACCTGCTGGTAGCTGAGCAGATAATTGTCGAAGGTCTGCCTCTGGGTAGAGTAGTTCAGCGCGGCTTCGAGGGCGGCCTGGGCGAGGCCCGTTCCCTGGGCGGCTACTCCCACCCTCCCGTGGTCGTAGCAGGTCAACGCTATCCTCACCCCTCTTCCCAGCTCGCCGACTATGTTCGTCTCCGGGACCTCGAGGTTATCGAAGACCAGCTCCACCGGCTGGTCCCCCCGTAGCCCTATCACGTCCGTCCTCTGCCCGACGTTGAGCCCGGGCATCCCCTTCTCCGCTATGAAGGCGGTTATCCCGTGGTGCCTCTTTCCCTCCTCCTTGGGGCTGGTTCTGGCGAATATGAGGAAAGTCTCAGCCTTGTCGCCGTTGGTGATGAACATCTTCTTCCCATTGATGACGTACTTGTCCCCCGCCTTCTTCGCGCTGGTCGAAATCGCCGCGACGTCCGAGCCAGTACCTGGCTCTGTCATGGCATGGGCGGCTATCCTCTCCCCCCTGGCTATGGGGACCAGGTACTTCCGCTTCTGCTCCTCGGTCCCGAAGAGGAAGAGTGGGGTAGAGACGAGGTAGGTCGCACCCACCACCGCGGAGAAGGCCGCCGAGAAGCGGGCAATTTCTTCTGTGGCTATCACGAGCGAAAGGTCGTCGCCGCCCCCTCCGCCGTACTCCTCTGGGAAGGGGACGCCAAAAAGGCCCAGCTCCGCCGCCCTCTTTACCAGCCTCATGTCCATCTGGTTGTCCCGGTCTATCTTCTGGGTGACCGGCGCCAGCTCCTTCTCGGCGAACTCCCGCACGGCGAGCCGGAAGGCCTCCTGCTCTTCTGTCACAGAGATGTTATAGTCAGATGAAGTCGGGGACAGGGTGCTCATGGCTCGGTCGCCCGAGTTCGTCGAATATTAAGGGGTATCCCACCAGTAACCTCCATTTCCAGTGGAAAGGGAATTAAGTGGCTCTGTGGCGTCCACTGTCCCGAGAGAAGATGGCAATCACAAAAGTCACTGTGGTAGGGGCGGGGGACATGGGGCACGGCATCGCGGAGCTCTTCGCCGTGAACGGGTTCGACGTGGTACTGGTGGACAAACTCCCCCAGGCCATCGACAGGGCGAAGGCTAGGATTTCGGCTAGCCTCGATAAGATGGTTGAGCGGGGGAAGATCGGCCGGGAACAGGCGGACGCGACCCTGCGCCGGCTCACCTATTCAGGGAACACGGGAGAGGGGGTGTCCGGGTCCGACCTAGTGGTCGAAGCCGTCCCTGAGTCGCTAGAGCTCAAGAGGTCCGTCCTCAAGGAGATAGGCGAGGCCGCTCCTCGCCGAGCCATCATCGCTTCCAACACCTCGAACATCAGGATCACCGACCTTGCTGAGGCCGTCCCTGGCCCGGAGAGGGTCGTCGGTATGCATTTTTTCAATCCTCCTATGGTGATGAAGCTCGTCGAAGTCATCCCAGGGGCCAGGACCGACGACGCAGTCGTGCAGCAGACGGTCGACGCCTGCCAGAAGGTGGGAAGGACGGCGGTCAGGGTCATGAAGGACAGACCGGGGTTCATCGTGAACAGGATTAACGCGGCTGACACGCTCTTCTTCTGCCTCGTGCAGGACAGGAAGCTCGCCACGCCAGCGGAGGTCGATTCGTTCGCCAGAGGGCAGGGGCTTCCCATGGGCCCCTACGAGCTCGTGGACTTCGTCGGGGTTGACGTCGCAGCGGACTCCCTCGCGTACTTCGCGGGGTCTATTTCCCCAGAGTACGGGAAAGGGAGGACTTTCGGAGAGATGCAGAAGCAGGGGCTCCTCGGCAAGAAATCTGGGAAGGGATTCTATGACTGGTCGACAGGGAGGGCGCAGATTCCGAAGGCGGAGCCCACAGGTGCGATATCCATCATGGACGTATTCGCGCTCGAGATCAACGAGTCGGTCAAGCTCATCGAAGAAGGGGTGGCGGCCCCGGGAGACATAGAGAAAGGGGTAGTCCTAGGGATGAACAGGCCATTCGGTCCCATCTCGGTCGCCAAAGATCTCAGTAATGCGGAGGTGAAGTCCAAGCTGGAAGAGCTTGCCTCGAAGTTCGACTGCGCCATCTTCGCCCCTGCGAAGTCAATCGCAGAGGGGAGAATGAGGGAAGCCATCGACGGGCGGCTTCAGGCGGTCCAGGCCCCCGCGGCACCCGACGCAGTGCCGCCTCCTCCCCAGAGTGGGGGCGGGGTGCTGAGGCTAGAGAGGCTCCCCGGCGGGGTAGCGAGGGTGGTGCTGGGGAGGCCTAGGCTCAACCTAATCAACGGCGAGGTCCTCGCCGAGCTGGACAGGGCTCTAGACGCAGTCCAGCTCGACCAAGATATCCGCGTGGTGATTGTGACGGGGGAAGGGGGGGTCTTTTCAGCCGGGCTTGAGCTCACGCAGTACGTCCCGGGAACGGTGGCGATGATGGATTTCGCAAGGAAAGGAGAGAGGGTGATGAAAAAGTTGGCCGACCTCCCCAAGCTGACGATCGCCGTCCTGAAGGGATACGCTCTCGGGGGAGGGATGGAACTGGCGCTGGCCTGCGACCTGCGAGTGGCGACCTCAGACGTGGAGATAGGGTTCCCAGAGTTGAGCAGGGGGCTCGTCCCGGCATGGTCTGGGACACAGAGGCTCCCCCGCCTTGTAGGGCTCTCGCACGCGTCGTCCCTGATACTCACAGGGGAGAGAATCAAGGGGGGGCGGGCGTACGAGATCGGCCTGGTAAACAGGGTTGTGCCGGACGGCGACCCGGACGAGTTCGCCAAAGCATTCGCTTCCCAGCTGGCGGCATCCCAGGCCCCGGTGGCGGTCACACTGGCAAAGAGGCTCCTCAACAAGGCGGCAGAGGCATCCCCCGACGTCGGCCTGGAGATGGAAGCCATGGCAGCAGGGGTGCTCTTCGGGACCGACGACCTGAAGGAAGGGTTCTCAGCCTTCCTCGGGAAGAGGAAGCCCGAGTTCAAAGGGAAGTGAGCACGGGCATGGCTGAGATTCGTGAGGTGTACGTAGCCGACTACCTGAGGGTCCCCTTCTCCAGGTCCCGGCCGGGCCAGCCCGAGAGAGACGTCTACAACTCCGTCAGGATGGACCAGGCCCTCGGCCTGCTCATACGCCGGCTGGTCGAAAGGTCGGCACTGAGGCCGGAGGACATCGGAGACGTCGTCACAGGGTGCGCGTTCCAGACGGGCGAGAACTGGCTCTATGGGGGAAGGCACCCCGTGCTGCTGGCCGGGCTCCCGGTGACGGTCCCGGGGCTGGCCATGGACAGGGCGTGCGCGTCTTCGATGAACGCCGCGGCCGAAGGGGCGATGGAGATAATGACAGGGAACTCGGAGCTCGTCCTGGCTGGAGGGATGGAGCACCTCACCCACGTCCCGATCTCCAACAACCCCGCCCTCGCCCCCAACACCAGGCTTCTCACCAGACCAGAGTACATGAGGTATCAGATGAGCACAGGGTACTCCATGGGTCTCACCGCCGAGAAGCTGGCGGAAGAGGAGGGGTTCTCCAGGGAAGAGATGGACAGTTACTCGCTCGGGTCGCACGTCAAGGCCGCAAAGGCGCTGGACGACGGCTGGTTCAAGGGAGAGCTGATGGAGATGAAGGTCGAAGTGTCGGGGGAGGAACGGGTCGTCGACGCCGACCAGAGCATCAGGAGGGACACGACGATCGAACAGCTGGCGGGCCTGCAACCATCGTTCAAGTCCGGGGGACTCATCACAGCCGGGAACTCGTCACCGCTCAATGCCGGCGCATCCATGGTAGTCCTCGCCTCGAAGGACAAGCTTCAGGAGCTCGGGGTCGAGCCCCTCGCACGGATAGTGTCCATGGGGTGGGCAGGGGTTGACCCGAGCGTGATGGGGAAGGGTCCTGTCCCCGCGTCCCAGAAGGCCCTCGCCAGGGCCGGGATGAAGCCGGAACAGATCGACCTCTGGGAGATCAACGAGGCGTTCGCGGTCGTGGTGCTATACGGGATGCGCGAACTCGGTCTTGACCCTGGCAGGGTGAACGTCAACGGAGGCGCCATAGCCATAGGGCACCCGCTTGGCGCGTCGGGCGCGAGGCTCGTCGGGACCCTGGCCAGGGAGCTGAAACAGACCGGGAAAGAACGTGGGATGGCGACACTCTGTGTGGGGGGCGGGCAGGGGTTCGCGATCCTGATGCAGCGGGCGTAGCCTTACTCTATCGCGCCGCTCGCTTTCAGCCTGGAGACCGTGGAAGCGGCGTACCCCAGAGCCCTCATCACAGAGAGGGTGTCAGCGCCAAGATCCGGTGCGGGCGTGAACGGTTCCCTCCGGATGGCGGGGGTACCCCTGAGCGGGCCGTTGAGGACCTGGCCGTCCTCCCTGATTTCGACGAGCATCTTCAGGGTCCTCGCCCAGTCGCTCTTCAGGGCTTCCTCCACCGTGAGGACGGGGGTCGCACAGGTATCCCTCCCCATGAGCAGCTCCGACCACTCGTCCCTCGTCCTGCTGGCGAACACCCTCTTGAGCTCCGAGGTTGCGAAGGCCCTCTCCTCCTTGGTCCCAAACCTCTTGTTCTGCAGCTCGGGGACCCCCAGGGCTGTGACCAGGTTTCGCCAGAAGACCTCT